>JAJTGL010000028.1 GCA_021297795.1 Planctomycetaceae bacterium | reverse complement strand
CGGACGTCAGCGTGGCGAGATGACCACCGAGCGCGACAGTTTGGATGGACGCGGTTGCCCAGTCTGCGGCTTCGGTGGAGAGCCGATACCAATGCCCGTTCCCGCCGTCCTCGACGCGCCACTGGACCGCGTCCTGCGCGAGCGCGGAACCGGAGATTCCAAGGGCCATGATCGAACCGACACCGACCGAAGACGCCGCAAGGGCACGAAGACTGCGCATGCCATCCTCCTCTTGAGATCCATGCGACCGGACGGGGTCGCCTGTGCTCTTGAGGGAGGGTCGAGCGTGCGAATCATGTGGGATTCCCGCCACTTCGTACGCAGAATCTCCCGAAAGGCCTTCGGGCCGTCCGGCAACCAGAAGCGCGAGGACCACGAGGGAGAAGAGCGCAAGGCGTGCTCGAAGCGGCTCGGCCTGAGAAGACGCGCGCGTGGACGGCACCCGATCGGGAGCCACGGCAAGCCCACGCGCGCTCCGGAGCATGGACGCGAGTTCGCGTTGCTCGGGCGTGACAGCCGCGCTCATGCCGTCTTCCGCACGAGGCCGCCGATCGGCTGCGATCGCCTCGAGAGCGTGAAGAACATCACGCCGAGGGCGACCATCGTGGCCGAGAGCAGCATGGGCAGCGTGAGGAACCCAAGCGCGATGACCGGCGAATCGGGCTCGCGGAACTGCTCGGTGGTGTAGCGAAGCACGCCGTAGCCCGCGAAGAACACGCCCGCGATCATTCCTGCACGGCGCGGCACGAGCCAGACGAGCGCCATCAACACGAGCAGGCACGGACCCTCCGCGATCGCCTGGAAGAACTGGCTCGGGTAGTACGCGGTCAGGACGGGCGCGATCGCGGCGATGACCGCGTCGTGCGCGCTGTTCGCGTGGTCATACGCGGTCGCCTGGATCCACGCGAGCAGACGCTCGTCGCTGAGGCGCTCTGTCGCAGGTGCGAGTTCGCGCAGGGGTTCGAGCTGCACCGGCACTCGCGTGAGCAGCGTCAGCTCCTCCGGGTACTTCACGCTCCACCACGGCGGATCTACCTGCATCGACTCGGGCAGCGGTCGACCCCACAGCTCGCCGTTCACCCAGTTCGCGAGCCGCCCGAACATCAGGCCCCATGGCACCGAGAACGCCACCGCATCGCCGGCAACCAGGATCGGGACCTTCTCGCGGCGCGCGAAGAGGATGATCGCGAGCGCCACGCCGATCACACCACCGTGGCTCGACATGCCGCCCTTGTTGATCGCGAGGAGCCCCCAGAACGGGAAGGAGTCGCTGAACTCGACGAGGAGATGCGGTTCGTAGAAGATGACATGCCCGAGCCGGCCTCCGACGATCACGCCGACGATGACGTTGGTGACGAGGTCGAGCACCTGCCGTCGGTCGAGCGGAATGCGGCCCGATGTCGCGAGCCAGCGCAGGATGAGCCAGCCGAGCAGAAACCCCGCCAGATACGCCGTGCCGTACCAGCGTGGCCCGAGGCCCGGACCGATCTCGAAGACGAACGGATCGAGCGTGTGGACGATCTCGGCAAGGATCGACGGGAGGGGCGGACACGCCATGCACGGATGCTACGGGATTTCCGCCGGCTGCCGCTACGCTAGCGGCATGCCGCACGATGGACCTCCCGAGTTCGCGAAGCCGACGCGCCCCGGCGAACTGACGCCCTATCTCCGCACGCTGCTTCGAGGCGGAACCCTCACCGAACAGGAGGCGCGCACGGCGTTCGAGGAGATTGCCTCAGGGGAATCGCATCATGCCGAGATAGGCGCGTTCCTCGCCCTGATGGCGACGCGCCTGCCGACGGTCGACGAGATCGTGGGGGCGGCGAGCGTGATGCGTGCGCGGGTCGAGCGTGTGCCGTGCGGGACCGATCCGAGCTCGATCGTCGACACCGCCGGTACCGGAGGCGCGCCGAAGACGTTCAACGTGTCGACGCTTGCCGCGGTCGTTGCCGCAGGTGCCGGCGCGAAGGTGGCCAAGCACGGCAACCGATCGCGCACCGGTCGCGGTTCCGCCGAGGTGATGGAGAAGCTCGGCATCGACGTGAACGCATCGCCCGCGACGCAGGCGAACTGCATCGACGAGATCGGCATCTGCTTCTCCTTCGCGATCCATCACCACCCCGCCGCACGACACGTGATGCCGGTGCGGAAGGCGCTCGGCGTGCCGACGCTCTTCAACCTGCTCGGGCCGCTCACGAACCCCGCGGGCGCAGGCCGACAGGTCATGGGCGTCTATGCAGGCCACTTCGTGCGGCCGATCGCGGAGGCGCTCGTGCGACTCGGTTCGAAGCATGCGCTCGTCCTCCACTCGGACGACGGGCTCGACGAGATCTCGATCGCGGTGCCGACGCGCGTGGCGGAGGTACGCGATGGAACCGTGCGCGAATGGACGATCGATCCGCGCGCGCTTGGCCTCGAACGCGCTGATCCGGCGGCACTCGCGCCGGGATCGCTCGAGGAAGCGGCGAGCCTCTTCACGAACGTCCTCTCCGGCGAGGAACGCGGCGCGCGACGCGCGATGGTGCTCGTGAATGCGGCGGCAGCGTTGTACGTGGCTGGACTCGCTGCCTCGATCGAGGATGGAATCGGTCTCGCGGCCGAGTCGATCGACTTCGGGCGCGCGCATGGCGTGCTCGAGGCGCTGCGCGAGAAGTCGCACGGCCGCTGAACGCTGTCGGACGCGGCGCGCTGACGTCGCGACCTGATGTCCAGCGCGGGCACACTCGCTGCTTCGCGCGACTTTCTCCGTGGAAGAAATTCCGATTTCGGGAGTCGGTGATTTCGCGTCGCTAGTTTCCCCTCGGCACACCAGAGGCGACGGCGGACCTCATGCCGGCGCAAGGTGCCGTCGGGAGCAGCGGATTGCGGGAGAAGACGACATCCTCTCGGAGCTATCGCATGGACACGTCGCATTCCGGCGCAGGCGACTGCGTCGACGCCGGCGCGGAGAGTCATGCCCGTGATGGGACGAGTGTCGACCCTGACACGCGATCTCCAACGGTGCCCGAGTGGTCCAACGCGGCTCTCGACGATGCG
Organism: Planctomycetaceae bacterium; assembly: GCA_021297795.1. Lineage (GTDB taxonomy): Bacteria > Planctomycetota > Phycisphaerae > Phycisphaerales > SM1A02 > QWPT01. The sequence continues at coordinate 22,730 of JAJTGL010000028.1, read as the reverse complement.
TTGCCACGTGCTTCGCCACCGCGCCTGTTCATCGGTTGCGTCGTATCGCTCTGGATCGGCGCGGTGATTCCCGAATCGACGGAGCTGGTGGATGTGGGAAGGGGCGCACGCGGCGCGGACCTCGCACCGACGATGTCGCTCGTGGCGCTTGTGCTCGCTGTCGGCGCCGCCGTGCTCTCGTTGCTTGCGTGGCGAAAGGAGCATCGGAGCGCGACGAACGCATCGAGCATGATCGGCGCCCGGCTTTCGATCTTGATCGCGCTGCTCCTGCTTGCGTCAGGGTCGGTCGGTGTGGCAATGCGATTGCAACAGGCGGCATTCGAACGCGATCGGGTGGAACTCATGCTTCCATCCATCGGGGTCGGAGAAGGTGCGACGGCCGATCCGGCGATCATCTCGATCGAGGGAACGGTCGACGAAGGCTTCTCGCCTCGGGGATTCGCCACCGACATCCTCGCACGACACTTCGACAAGGAAACCCGTTGGCGTGCGGTGCTCCGGCACGTGGTGTTCGTCGGTGGCGATGGCGTGCGCACGTCGGTCGACGGAGCGGACGACGACGGTTCCCGGGTTGCTTCTCGGATCGCCGTCTTCGTCGCCGGCACACCGCCGCCGTGGACGGTCGCGGACCGAGTGCGTGTTCTCGGCGTTCTCTCGACACCGCGCGATGTCGGCAACCCGGGCGACCGAGATCCTCGATCGCTTGCGGCGCGAAGCGGTGTCGTTGGATTCCTGTCCGTCGAATCGTCGGAGCTCTGCGGATTCGTCGAGGGATACGTTCCGCAGAGACCGGTCTCGGACTTCATGCTTCGACTTCGCGACCGAATTCGAAGTGCCTTGCGAACCGGACTTCTCGCGGGGATCGATTCCGACGAAACCAAGCAGGCGGGCCGACCCGGCGATGGAGTCGGCGCGATGCTCGTCGCGCTTGTGCTCGGAGACTCCGAGGCGGGATACGCGGCGATCGAGAACGGTTTTCGCGCCGTCGGGCTCGCGCACATTCTCGCCATCTCTGGTTTCAACCTCGCCGTCCTCGGATGGATGGTCGCCTTCGTGGCGCGCATCGTGTTCCGGAGCGACCGATGGGCGGCAGCGTGCGTCGCGATCACGGCGATCCTCGCGCTCGTCCTGATGGCTCCGGCACCGAGCGCGTCCCGTTCGGCGTTGATGGCGATCGTCGGCGCGATCGGCGTGCTGCTGCTGCGAGACTGGAACGGCGATGCGATCCTCGCCCTCGCAGCGGCATGCATGGTCGTCGACGAGCCATCGGTCGCCTCCAATGCTGGATTTCAGCTGAGCTTCGCGTGCGTGATCGGCCTGCGACACCTCTCCTCGCGGATTCGGAGCGTGTGGCTCGGCTGGATTCCACGCGATGACGCGACGAGCACGCGCCATGCATGGCTCGGTCTGTCGGGCGAGGTCGTCGGTCGTACCGTTGCCGCCGGCATCGCCGCGTTCGTGGCGAGTGCGCCGATCGCACTCGCGCATTTCGGGAGCATCCAGCCGCTCGCGCTCGTGCTGAGCCTCGTCTGCAGCCCGATCTCGGCGGCGACGCTCGTCGTCGCGTACCCGAAGGCAGTGATCGGCGCGGTCTTCCCGGCGTGTGCCGAACCAATCGGTCCGGTCCTGCGGCTTCTCGTCGAGCTGCAGATCGGCCTCGTGGACGCCGCGTTGTCGATCTCCGGAGGAGCGTGGACGATCGCAGGATGGTCGAGCACCGGAGCGGCGCTGCGAATCACGCTGTGCCTCGCGCTCGGTGCTTCGGCGATCGTGTCCCTGACCGACCACCGCCGAACCGTGCGGGCCTTTGGAGTGATCGCCTTCATCGCGACCGCGACGTGCATCCATCCCGCTGTCGATCTGGCACGTGGAGAAACCGCTCCTCCGCGAATGGCGCTCGTGACGCTTGCGATCGGAGATGGATCGGCGCACCTCCTCGAGATCGGGGAACGGAGCGTGGTGTTCGATGTCGGATCGAGTTCGACGGGTGGAGTCGCGAGCCGCGGGGCGCTTCCCTGGGCGCTCGGCCGTGGAGGGTGCATCGACGCACTCATCGTGAGCCATCCCGATCTCGACCACTACAGCGGAGCGGTCGATCTGATCCGTTTCGCGCGTATCAAGCGGCTCATCGTGCATGACTCGCTGCTCGATGCGGCCGCGCGATCGGCACCCGTCGCCGAACTGCTCGAGGCCGCGCGCGACCAGGGAACGTGCATCGAGACGGTCGCGATGGGGGACCGAGTCGACTTCGGCGATGCAATCGGCGATGTGCTCTGGCCACCGCGCGGATTCAGGTCGACCCGTGACAACGATGCATCGATCGTGCTGCGGATCGACACCACGCATGCTCCTGTCGCTCCCTCGACCATCGGCGACGCGCGTGGGTCCGTCGAAGAGGTCGCAACACCAAGAGTGGGTTCGCTCCTCCTGACGGGCGACATCGAAACCGTCCCCGCGGTGCGCCTCTTGGCCGAGGGTTCCGCCGGCGGTCCGATGCCGCGCTCCGATGTGGTCGAACTTCCACATCACGGAAGCTGGCGTGAGGCGATCGTGCCCTTCCTCGCACGATGCGACCCGCTGCTCGTCGTGCAGTCGACCGCACGACGCCGGTGGCAGACGGATCGATACGGCGGAAGCCTGCCGCCCGGCGCGATGCGTCATGTCACGTGTCGCGATGGGGCGCTGCGCGTCGAGTTCCACGACGGGTGGATCCTGCGATTCACGCACGACTTCGATGTGTCCGGCGGATGGAGGCCGGCGGGACGCTGGCGGATCGGCGCACGCAGGATTCGGAGGTGGGAGCACGCGGGTTCCATCCGCGCGTGGTCGAGAGGATCGACCCTAGCGTGGAGCGATCAACGCCGTGCGCTCGAGCACAATCCTGTCGCCGGCAACGCCGTTACCGCCGTCGCCGACGGAGATGGTGACACCGGACTTCGCATCCCCGCGAGAGCGGAGGGTGAAGGGTTGGCAACGGCGGGTGCCATCGAGCACGATGCGATCGCTTGTCGTTCCGCCGAAGGAGACGACGATCTCGACGCGTACGTCGGTTGGACAAGGCTCGGCGATCGACACCAATCCGGTGAGGACGGACTCCGCGACGCGAAATCGATCCGGAATCTCGAACGAGATCGAGGACGGACCATCGATCTCGATCTCGGTGCAACCGAGGAGGAAGCGGGACGAATCACGCAGACGCGCCGGTCGATCGGATCGATAGCGGTAGCCAAGGTCAGCGGAGGTGTTCTCCACACGAGCGCGACAGACGGCGAGCGGAAGGAATCGGTCGCGATCGAGCACTCCCGCGAGGGGATCGGCAGCCTGATTGTCGGAGGTTGGTTGCGTTCGGATCCTGCGCAGCCAGTCGGTGCCGAGCGTGAAGCTCCAACCGATCGGCGCGATGAAGGCGAGATCCTCGGCGCCGACGATCGAGCCATCGGCGGTCCAGACGTCGATCCCGGATCTCGGATCCACGGGCATGTCGGCGAGCGTGAACGCTGCGACCCGCTCCATCGAGATGTCCCGGTGCTGCACACCGCGATCGCCGTCGCCGTCTTCACGACGTGCTTCCTCGCGCACGGACGAACCCTGCGGATTCTGATCCGGAGCTGGTTCCTCGGCGCCCTGGCCATTGCGCGTCGACGACTGCTCTTCGCCGTCTCCGGTCAAACCACCGACAGGCTCGAGAGGCGAAACCTCCAGTTCCTCGTCGATCGAATCGATGAAACCACGAACGATGTCGCCATTCAGCAGGAGGATCGTGTCGGCATCGGCCGATCCGGGCGCACGGCGGTCGGCGATCATGCGGAGGGATGCGATGCGATCGAGGGACAGGGGAACCGTTCCGATCCACCGGTGATCCCAGACGGCGCTTCCGTTGGCGATCCGGAATGTGCCGGGCAGCCTCTGACCATCGTTCGTATCGATCACACCGAGCGAGAGCGGAGCGACCTGAAGCAGGGATCCCTCCGCGCAACTTCTCGACTCGGCGTCGGAGCCGAGAGCGGGCCGGAGGGCACTGCGTCGCACGACGAACGCGATTGCATCGCCGCTCGGGATGCTCTGCGACGTGATTCCGGTGCTCGATCGAACCGCGAGTTTCCATCCATCGGCACCGAGGGACTCGAGTCGACCGACACGCCAGGATCCATCGGCGAGAAGCAGGCTGACGGTCGGGATGTTGCCGTCGACCTCGGACGGAGAGGATCGCGACGTCGCATCGGGCGTCTGGTTCGTGTTTGCATCGGCACCCTGACGCATCTCGGCGGGTGCCTGCTGGAGGACGAGACGATCTTGGGCGAGTGCGGACCCGCTGGAGATCGACGCGAAGACACATGTGCCGACGACGCGCCTGATCATGGATGCGCGACTTCTTTCTCGGGGCGCAACCGTCGGAGAACATCGCGCTCCGTCGGGAGATCGACGGGAATCCTCCATCGACAAGGCGCGCGAAGGTTCCCACGAAGCTGGCTGCACAGGGTCTGGCATGAAGGAGGCCTATCGCTGGAAGATCGGGAGATAGCGCTTCGGCATCTGCAGGACGATCAGCGCCATCGCCGTTCCATATGCATCGCCAACCTGCTGGTCGGTCCACGAGCCGTCCGCGTTCTGCTTTGCGAGGAGCTCCTCGCGGATCGCCGGCCACCAGGCCTTCCAGCGCTCGCCGCCCGCGAGGTACATCGCCTGGACCGCGTAGTAGTGCCCGTAGAAATAGTGTGCCTGGGCAAACCCCCCGGCCATGGCGCCAGGTCCTCGCGGGAAAGCGTTGCGCGCGAGATAGTCGAGTCCACGATCGATCGATTCGTCCTCGTAGACGCCGGCATAGAAGAGACTCGCAACACCGGCCGCCGTCCTCGGCCAGAGCGATCCGCCGACGTCCTTCATGTATCGGAACCCACCGTCGTCGTTCTGGCACGAACGCACGTATCGGATGGCGTCGTCGATCGTCGACTTCGGAACCTTGATGCCGGCGTTGCGCGCGCTGCGGAGCGCCATGATCTCGCAGATGGTGACCGAAACGTCGGCATCCGCGGGCACCGGGTTGTAACGCCAGCCACCCTCGTCGTTCTGACTGCTCACGATGAGCTGCACGGCGCGGACGAGAGCGTCGCGGACCCGGTCATCCTCCTGATTCATCCCGTAGATCTCACCGAGGAAGAGCGTCGCGAAGCCATGTCCGTACATGGGACCATGCATGTCGTCCGAGACGATGAGACCGGTCTCGCTCGAATGCCTGAGCACGAAGTCGAGTGCCTTCTGAACGCAATCGCCGAACTCGCCACGACCAGGCACGTTGCCGTCCGCCATCAGGGCGATGGCGCACAGACTCGTGATGCCAGCGTGGTCGCCAAAGCGGCCCTGGCCGAAAGAGCCCTCGGCCTTCTGGATCCGTCGGAGGTGTTCAAAGCCCCGTTGGACCGCCTGGTCCAGTTCCGGCGTGATCTCCTCCGCAAGCGGTGCGTTTTCAGCTCCGCCGGCGGCCGATGCCCGATCTCCCGGGCGCGACGGCTCCTTGGTCGTCTGCGCGGTCTTCTCGGCAGACGTGGCCTTCGGCTTATCCTGTGGCCGCGTGGCCTCCTCTTGATGAGTTCCGTTCAGCGGCGAGGAACGAGACATGGCGGTGGTGTGAGGAGTCGCCACCACGTTCGCCGTCGTCGATACAGATGCGAGGTCATCCGTGCTCGCGGCCCACCCGGCGGCGTTGAACCATGATGCAATCACGGCCAGGAGTAGACGGGATGGACGCCGGCCCATCCAGTGCGCGATCGTTGTTGCGTTCACTTGCTCGCTTCCTCTGCAAGGCGACGGTAGTACTCACGCGTGAGACGCTCGTACAGCGTCGAGACTCGGTCGCGCCGACCCTGAAGCACGAGTTCACGCACGCGCTCGGGAAGCTGTCCCCATTCGACTCGAGTTTCAGAGAGCTCACCGGCCTCGGCGACCGCGTCGCTGTCTCTCGCACCCGGGTCGGCTTCCGAATCACCGGAGCCGCTGGTCGACTCGGGCTTGGTTCCCTGTGAACGCTGTTGCCCCGATTGACGCTGCTGTCCGTTGCGTTCCTTCGGGTCGCCAGACTTCCCGTCCTTGCTCTGCTTTCCCGATGAGCGGGAGCTGGAACTGCTCGAGGATGACGAGGAGGAGGACTGGCGCTGCTGCTTCTCAGCCTCGTCGAGGAGCCGTTGGAGCGTCTTCACGACCTCTTCCTGAACACGCTGGGTGCCGAGCCCGGGATCGTTCTGCTCGCCAAGCCGTGCCGAGGCGGTCTTCATTCCATCGATCGCCTTCCGGACGAGATCCTGCATGCTCGCCTCGTCGAGCGATCGCTCAAGCCTCTTCTCCTGCTCTCGCCTTGCCGCGTCCTCCGCGCTTCCGGCTCCCGTGGCATCACCCGTGACGGGAACATCGAGGAGTTCGTCGAGCGACTTCGGCGTACGAGACGAGTCCTGCTTCGAAGACTCCACAACCTGACCAGTCGAACCATCGGCCGGCGCAGCGGGCGGGTCTGACTTTGGCGCTGATTGAGGCGCCACCCCAGAAGCCTGCGTGTCATCGGCGGCGACCGCAACCTCACCTGTCGATGCAGGCGCGATCGAGGTCGGGCGCGTCCACCCGAGACCGCACGCGAGGGCCACGACCGCGGTGATCGGTCCAACGGAGGAAAGCTGGGTCAAGGCAAGCATCATGGACGCTCCATTCTTCGGCCAGATTCGGCTCCGGGTGCCGAATCCGGGCGTGAATCATGCTGCGGAACCACGCCTGTGCCGGGATCTTCGGGACCGTCCTCGCGAACCCCGTCCTTCTCGACCCCGCCAACATCGGCCGGCTGGACCGACGGCGCCGGCGTTTCGCCGCTCGTCGATGTCCCGAGTTTCTCCGCGATCCGGGTTCCCAGCTCGACGATTCGCTGTTGTCGTGCGGCGATCTCCGCGAGCTGTTGGGCGCGTGCGACCGGGTCGAGCGTCGCTGCCGACTCGGAGAACCGTCGCGTCCGCTTCATGAGCGACTCCTGCATCGATCGCAGGATCTTGATCTCCGCGACGGGCGGAATCGCACCCTGTGCGCCGCCGCCGCCGCCACCCGCGCCGCCGCCCTGATCCTGTCCTTCCTCGAATCGATCGCCATCATCCGGCGCTGCGTCCTCGAGAGCCGACACGATCCACGCGAGCGACTCCAGCGCCTCGTCAATCCGAGGCATCGCCTCCCCGGGCTTTCCTCCGGAGAGTCCAGATCGCGCCTCGACGAGCGCTGCGTCCACCACATCGTGCATCTCGATCAACGCGTCGGAGTCGCCGACATCGGAGTCCTCCTTGCGAAGAGCATCGATGGCGGTCCGAAGTTCCTCCTGCACCGTCCCGAGCCTGCGGCTCTCGACCACCTCGCGTCGACCAAGCGCAGCTCCATCGGCAGGTGCGATCTTCTCGACCGAACCCCGGATCGCCGCCTCGCGCTCGAGGAAGTCTCGGTACTTCGCGACCAACTCCTCGCGCTTCTCCTCCTCGGCACGTTCCTCCGCACGCTCCTGCGCCTCCTCCGCCGCGGAAAGCGCATCCTGGAGCGCCTTCAGCGCAGCGTCCATGGAGGAGCCGGCATCGTCGACGTCGAAGGGCTCCGCACGAAGTTCACCCGAGACCGCCGCGAGGGAGGCGGCCGCATCGTCGAGGAAGCGCGCCACTCGCGCAGCCTCGCGGCTCGTCGCGCGAGCGTCAGCTGCGGTTCCCCGTGCGTTCTGCGAGAGCATGCCGACCGAACGCGCAAGTCCATCGCGCACCGCATCCGCCGCCTGATCCGCATCCACCGGCACCCCGCGCAACTCGACCGCAAACGCCTCCGCCTCCTTGAGGAGTCTCTGAATCGAATCGACGAGCGACTCGAGTTCGCGCGCGAGTTCCTCGGCCTTCACCTTCCGATCCTGCGAGAGCGCCTCGCTTGCCCGCGACAACGCCTGGGAAGCCCGCTGCTGCGACTGCTTCGACTGCTCCAGCCGGTTCTGCTGCGCACTTTCAGACGCCTCGGACAACTCCTCGCGAACGCGACCTTCCTCGATCGCCTTCGCGGCCTCCTCGAGCGCCTTCGACTGCGGCGGATCGGCCTCGGCAAGCGTCTTCGCACGCTCGCGCAGTTCCTGCGCCACCTGCTCCGACTCCGACGAAGCCTGCTGCTGTCGCTCCGCAAGCGCATCGAGCTGCGCGCGAGACTCGGCCGACAGCTCCTCGCGCGACTCGCCTCCTGAACGAGCCGCGGCCTGTTCGGTCTCGCGCGTCAGTTGCTTGACCTTGCCCGCGAGTTCATCGAGCCGCTTGCGCGCAACCCACGCGTCCTCATCGCGGTCGAGCAACGAGACGAGATCCTCCAGCTCGGCCCGCACCGCTTCCTGCGACTCTGCAGCCTCCGCAGCGTTCCGATCCCGCGCGGGCTGATCGCCCGCCGCTGCGGCATCAGCGGACTTCTCGAGCTTCGTGCTCGCCTCGGAGCTGCGCGCCTCCGCCTCGTCGAGGAGATCACGCGCCTGCTCCGCGAGGTCGCCGAGCACGCCCTCATCGCGTCCGTTCCGCTCGAGACGCTGCATCGTCTCCCGCACCGACTCGGCCGCACGCGAGATGCCCTCGGTCACGGAACCCTGCGCGTCACGCGTCGATGGCTCGGCACCCGTGCGCTCGAGCTGGTCCCGGGCACGAGCCTGCCGCTCGTCGATGCGCATCGCATCACGACGCACACCCGCGAGCGTCGATCGGATCTGCCGCTCGAACTCGTCGTCCCCGACGATCCGCAGCACGCGTGCCGCACTGCGGATACGTCGACCATCGGGCGGCAGTGCTTCCGCCGCATCCGATCCCGCTCCTCCATTCGATGCGACCGCTTCGCGCGCGGCGTGATCGAGGAAGTCCTCCGCGAACGCGCGCAGCACCACCGCATCACCCGGCTTGACCGAAAGCCGCGCGAGATCGAGCGTGCGCTCGGTCTCGGCCGCCTTGATGAAATCCTGCTCGCGTGACCTCCGTCCTTCACCGAACTCGGTCGCACGCTCCTCGAGCGCCAGACTCTCCGAACCACCCTGTCCGATCCGAGTCGCGATCTCGATCCCCGCCGATTGCAGCGCGAGATCGTCGCGCGACTCGGCCCGCACCGTCACCCGCGCGTCCGGCAGCACGGACTCGTCCTGCAGGGGCTCCACCATCACCGCCGTCGGCTCGCGGTCTGGAATCACCTCGAACGCGAACGCGACCTCGTCCTCCTGCGCGATCCCGTTCTCATCGACGAGATCGAGCTCGATCCTCGTCGCGTGATCCGCGCGTCCTCGAATCGTCAGCAGGGTCGCATCCGTCGGATCGACCTCGATGTTGAAGGCCCCCGCATGCGCGCGACCCTCCGCGGCATCCGCGGAAGCCGGCCCCTCGCTCTTGCCCGACGATTCCGCGGCCATTCCGGAGTCGGCCGCGATCGGTTCGACGCGGGTCCCGATCGCACGCATCGACGAACGACCCTCGCCGAACGGAACCGCACGGTTGAGCCGCACCTCGAGCCGTACGTCGCTGCCCGCGAGGATCGGATCCTGCACCACCGATCGCGCATCGGTGCCGTCACCAAGCTGCTCGCGACGCTCGGCGATCATGCTGCGCGCGTACGCCGGTGGTTCGGCAAGAAGCGTGGCCGCCGCGACGGCGGGCGGATCGACGAGCCGCACGCGAATCGTCTCCGTCACGGCATCGCTGGTCGAGAACCGAACCTCGATCGCATCACCCGCCGCGTCGATCAGACGCTCGAAGTCCCCGCCGGGCTGGAGCGAGAGCACGACATCGGTCCATGCACCGGCCTCCATGCGCGCGTCCGAAGCCGGATCACCCGCGTCCGTCGTCGCATCCGACGCACCGCGCAGCGAGCGATACGACGCCTTCACGCGCTCGGTCGTCGCATCTCCGCGCTCGAGCCTCGCGCGAAGCGCGAAGGGTCGACCTCGTGCCGCAACCGATCCATCCTCGACGAGCGACGCGATCGCCGTCCGGGCGGGCCAGGAGACGTCGCTCCACGGCGTCATGATCCTGCGCAGCGCGATCGACGCCTCGTCCGGTCGATACACCGAGAACGAAACGGCCCCCGCAACGAGAAGCAGCAGCACGACGACTCGTCTGGCGGTCGGCCCGTAGCGAACCACGCGTGCGAGATCCGCGCCGGACGCACGCTCGCCTGCATCCGCAAGCGATCGCGCGGCGAGTGCGCTTCGCTCCGCCATGCCGGTGAGATCGAACTCGACCGCGGAAGCAAGGCGCCCCGAGAGTTCCGGCCGCATGCGCTCGATGCGCAGCGCGACCTCGACCGGCGTCGGTCGGAAGCGCAGCGCCGGCAGCAGTCTCGACCGGACCTTCATCGCGACCACGCCCACCACGACGCCAAGCATCAGGACGCGCAACGGCCACGGGAACCGCACCAGTGCATCGAGCGCGGCGCAGCACGCCACCGTGAACAGCGCAAGCGACAGCACGCTCGACGATGCAGCGGCCACGCGCATGCCGCGCATGCGGCGCGCGATGCGCAGCACATCGCGCGAGATCCGTGCAAGACCTGCGGCTCGCCGCGGCGACGCCTGTCCGTTCATGGGGTTGTCGGTGGTCTCGTCCATCGCGTTCGCTCCGTCGTCTTCGCGTCGCGCGGGAATCCGCTGGGAATCCCGCGACCCCGATCAGACAAGCCGCAGCAACCTCCTTCCGGACCATTCGATCGCAAGCAGCCCGAGCAGCAGGAAGAGGGCAGGCCACGTATCCCAGATCGTGCGTTCGGTGCTCTCGTCCGTCTCGCGCGCACGCAGCGGCAGGATCTCCGCCAGACCGCGCACCGAATCGACGTCGAGCATCCGGCCACCGGTCCGTCGCGCGACCTCGGCCAGGGCCGCGTGATCCGCGTCGCCACGGCGAAGCTCGTCGTCGTCGCGCACGACCTCGAACGGCGCCTCGACGCGACCGAACGCCGGATCCTCCGCGATCGCGGTGAACCGACCGGTCCGCTCGGGAACGAAGAACGCGCTCGCGTCGCCCTCCTCGCGCGTCAGCTCGATGCGGGCGACGGGATTCCCGTCCGCATCGCGCACCTCGACGGGGACGACCCCGGGCGCCTTCGCCGCGGACTCCTCGTCGACGATCCGGAGGGAGACGACGGTGCTCTCGCCTGGCGCGATGCGCCCCGGCGCCACCGCCAACCGAGCGCGCGCCTCACCCTGCGCGATCGACTCCCGTGCGAGCAATCGCACGATGGGAACCCAGAAGCGCTCGGGAAGCCGCTCGCCCTGACCGTAGCGCCATCGCCAGATCTCGTCGGTCGCGACGTAGACGATGTCGCCGGCGCCGAAGCGCATCCGCATCACGGCGGGCGTCGGCTCCTCGCCGATGGGTCCGGAGCCTTCCGCCATCGCGAGAACCTCGGCGGTCGGCTTCACGCGCGCACGCGGCACCGACTGCACGTACCGGAGCTTCGACCATCGGATCGCGGGATCCACGAAGGCATCGGGCCATCCATCATCCTCGTCCGACAACCGCATCACGCCAAGCCGCGCGGCCGCGGTGGTCGGAGCCAGCGCGCTCGAACCGGTGCGCGCGTCGAGCGCGAACGGCGGCTTGAACGGCATCAGATCCGCCAGCGGAGTCGACTCCCACGACGACGGCGTGCTGCGGTCGCCGCCGATCCACAGGAGACCCGCTCCCCGGTCCGCGACCTCGCTGCGCAGGATGGCGAGCTGGTCGGGCGAGAAGAACCCGCTCGGCACGTCGCCGATCACGAAGAGGTCGTACTTCGAGAACTCCTCGCGCGTGCGCGGCAGGCGCGAGATGGGCATGTTTCCCTCCTGCGCGAAGTCGCGGTCGGCCGAGAGCAGCATGATCGAGCTCTCGATGTCCTTCTCGCGCATGAGGAGGTTCTTGAGATAGCGGTACTCCCAGCGCGACGCACCCTCGACGTAGAGCACGCGCAGCGGCCGGTCGATGAACTCGACCGCGACCTCGCTCCGGTCGTTCTCGCGCACGAGATCGGGACGCTCCGAGACGATCTCAACGCGCCACGCGCGCGACCCTGCGTCCTCGCTCGCACCGTCGAGAACCACGGTCGTCTCGCCGGCGGCCTCGCCCTCCGCGGACTCCGGCACCGCCTTCCGCGCGATCTCGGCGCCGGTCGATGCATCGACGAGCCGCACCGCGACCTCGCCCGAGACTCCTCCGCGATCGACGCGCACCTCGACCGGAACGCGATCGCGCACGAACGCCCGACCCGGTACGGCCACACCGACGATCGCCGCGTCGCCAAGCCGCGTCGCCGATCCAAGCGCTACCGCGTGCACCGGAATCGAATCGCGCTCGAACGCCTCGAGCGCATCCGCAGACACGGGCGATGCCGAACGACCATCCGAGAGCAGCAGCACGCCGCTCACCGGTCGACCGGCCGCGCGCGCAAGCGCCTGACGCAACGCGATGTCGAGATCCGTGCGCTCGCCGGACGAGGTGCCGAGCGCCGGTCGCTCGACCGGGGTCGAGCCGGTCGCGGCAACGGCGCCTTCGCCGTCGGTCGCATCCTCGCTCGACGAACGCGACGTCCTCGATCCATCGCGCTGCAGCGTGAAGACTCCACCCGCGAAACCGACGTACTCGATGTCCTTCGTGCGCGCGATCCGCGCGAGCGCCGGCTCCGCGTTCGCGAGCACGGCCGCCGCCTGGTCATCGCGCGCGACTCCTCCGGGCGCATCCTTGATCGACATCGACATGCTGCGGTCGACGAGCACGATCAGCCGGTCGCGCTCCGTGCGCGTGCGCTCGAACCGAAGGCTCGGACCTGCGACGAGCAGCGCGACGAGCACGAGCACCGCCGCTCGCACGACCGCGAGCGAGCCGCGCCAGACGCGCGACGAGGTGCGCGAACCACCGGTCAGTCGGCGATAGCTCCACCAACCGACCGCAAGTGCGCCCATCACCGACAGGAACCAGCCCCACGCGGGCAGTGGTCGCTCGAAGACGAGCCGGACCGCCTCGACATCGCGCGGAACCTCGCCGACGAACACCCGCACGAGCATCTCGATGGGCATCCCGACGAAACCACCGCCGCCTTGGACCGCATCGCCGACGCTCGCCAACGCGGGCATCGAGATGCCGAGCGCCGCGACGGATGCCGCGACGACCATTCCATCGCTTCGCCCCGTTCGCTCGAACGCAGGCCGCGCCGCACGGTGTCCTCGGAGCGAACCGCTCATGCGGAACCTCCCGCGCCGATGCGGTCCCGCGCGCTCCCGGCGGCCTCGCGCAGCTGCGCGCGCGCTCCACCCTGCCTGCGCACGCGACCGACCGCAACGATGCCTCCGTCGCGGCCACCCGCGCGCACCATCGACGCGTGCGAGAAGATCCTGCTCAGGACGCCCTCGAGCAGAAGCGCCGCGAGCGCGATCACGAGCAGCGCGAACGACCAGCCCGAGGCATGCGGCTGCGTCGCCGACACGCTCGCGACCTCCGTCGACTGTCGCGCGATGCGTACGCCGCCGAGAGTCGCGAACGCCGCGCGCACAGCCTCGCTCGACGAGGGCGCGGTCGCGATCGACTCGATCCGCACGTTCGCGGCGACCATCGCATCGGCGTCGGAACGCCAGATGCCGGCGAAGGGAACGACGTCGCGCGACACGCCCGACGCGCCGGTCTCGATCGCCGCGGCCGTGCGGTCGATGCGCTCGAGCCGGAAGAGCCCCTCGGAAGCGCGCAGCGGCTCTCCGACGAGCACGCTGTCTCCGCCACGCGAGATCTCGAGACCCATGCGCACGACTTCCTGGAAGAGCGGCACCATGAGCGGCTTCACGGGAAGATTCGTCCACGCGAGCTCCGGACTCGACGCGATGCAGACGACGAGTCCCCGACGCGACGACGACGGCGATGCCGCGGAAGGGGACGCGGTCGCGGTCCCTCCGTTCAACCCCTTCGCTTCGAGAGCGCCGGACGCGTCGGCGGCCGGTGTCTGCGGAACCTGCGCCACGACGAACGCCGATCCGTCCTCGAAGGCGAGGATGACCTCGTCGCCGGCGACGTCCGCCAGTCGCACCGAGCGCCCCGCCTCGACCGGCGCGCACAGCGCGGGAAGTTCCGGCACGATCGACGCGAGCAGTCGCGAGGGCGGCTGTTCATCGCGAAGACGAAGCCCTGGATCCGAGGTGCGCACCTCCGGGTCGATCCGCGCCGACACGCCGAGTCTCGGCAGGAGCGCCGAGGCCCACGTCTGCGACGTCGACTCGCCCGCGGGCACGAGCACGAGGAGACGGCCCTCGCGCACGAACGCCGCCAGCGCCTCCATCGACTGCTGGGAGAGGAGATCGGGTCTCGCCACGATCACCGCATCGAGGCCGAGGAGAGCGCGCGCGTCGCACGACGCGGGATCGATCTCGCGAACGCGCATGCCTCCGCCCGCGCCCATGCCGGGCGCGAGTGCGCGCGCGATCCACAGCGATCCGGGCACCTTCTCGATGTCCGCGCCGTCGAGCGTGCCGCGCCGACCCACGACCGCGACCTCGATCTCGCGCCGGAGGTCGATCACGGCGAACGCCGAGTTTCCAACGGCAAGCGCGTCGTCGTCGAGCGACACCGCCACGGGAAGCCGCTGTCGACGCGCGTTCGCGTCGTTCGACGAAGGTGCGATCTGCAGCTCGATCTCCGCATCGGGTTGACCGGCCTCCCAGCGCACCTCGCGCGGGGCGACGGCGTTCCAGCCCTCGCCCGCGATGCGCACGCGCGTCGTGGCCGCGTCGAGCTCGGCTCCCTCGCGCGACAGCTCGATGCGAACGACCTGCGTGCCTCCGCTCGGCATCGCGCGCGTCTCGATGCGACGGATGCGCACATCCGCCGGTGCATCGGTCGCAGGCGCCACCGCGATCATCTCGACCCGCGATGCGCCGATCGCGGGAGCTGCATTCGCCGCATCCGATTCGCCGGCCGACGGCGCGGATCCGAAGACCTCGCCTTCGCGCAGGCTCGCGCGTCGGAACGCGCTGGCCACGAGCACGCGGCCCGCGCGCACGCTGGCCACGTCGCTCGCACCCTCGCCGTCGAACGCACCGTTCGCGACATCGGTCGCGGCATCGATCGCACCGGGTAGATCGCTCGGAGACTCCGCGGGCTCGATGCGCGCCAGCACGCGCTCGAACTCGGCCACGTCGGCCGTCGGTCGGAGCACGAGCTGCGAGGGAATCGCCGCGGTCACGATGCCGTACCGGTCTCCCTGCGCGCGATCGGCCTCGAGCATCGCGCGCACCTCGTCGCGCAGGCGATCGAGCTCGCTTCCACGACCGGCGCGCAGCGCACTCGTCGCACCGTTGTCGACGACGACCATCCAGGTGCGCTCCTGCGCGGACCCGACCGCGCCCTCGCCGAGGAACGGCACCGCGAGCGCGAGGCCCGCCGCGAGCACCGCGAGCGAACGCAGCGCGAGCACGATCCACTGCTCGAGCCTGAGTCTCCGGTTCGTGCGGCGGATCGCCTCGCGCAGGAGTTCCATCGCCGCCCAGTCGAGCGGCACGCGCCGACGACGGAAGAGGAGATGGATCACGATCGGGAGCGCCACCGCGCCGACCGCCGACCATGCGAGCGCCGGATGCAGGAAGTTCATCCGCCGCGCCTCCCGGCCACGGCCATGCGCCGGTCGAGAAGCTCGGCGAGCACCGGACCGACCGATTCATGCGTGTCGCAGAGGATCGCATCCGCACCGAACGCGCGCGCGACGCGATCGACCGACTCGACGTGCGCGCGCATCAGCTCGAGGTAGGCGGCGCGCACCGCGCGCGGATCGGTCTCGAGCGCATCGCCGCCCTCGAGTCCCTCGAAACGCGCGGGCGTCTCGAACGAGAACGCGAGCTCCTGGTGATCGAGCATCTGCGCGAGCACGACGTCGTGTCGTCGGTGCGCGAGACGCGCGACGGCCCCCTTCAGCTCGTCGACCGGCATCAGGAAGTCGGAGATGATGAAGAAGAGCGCGCGATTCGCGATGCGCGCGAGCATCTGATCGACCGCGCGACCGATCTGCGCGCGACCCTTCACGGGCTCGGCGCTGAGGAGTCCGACCACCGCACGCCACTGGTCGCGCTGGCTCGAGCGGCGCACCTGCGCGCGCACATCCTCGTCGAAGAGCGCGACGCCGACGCGGTCGCCCTGGTGGAGGCACACGTAGGCGAGCGCGGCCGCGGTCGCGGTCGCATGGTCGTACTTCGTCCAGCGCGATCCGTCGCGCGACGCGTCGGTGCCGCCCCAGCCCTGCTTCACCGGAAGCGTGCCGAATCGCATCGAGTTCGAGCGATCGATGAGCACGACGACATCGAGGTTCGTCTCCTGCACGAACCGCTTCACGTACATCTTGTCGGTGCGCGCGAACACCTTCCAGTCGATCTGCCGGATGCTGTCGCCGGGCGTGTACTGGCGGTGCTCCGCGAACTCGACGGCGAGGCCCTGGTAGGGCGAGCGGTGCATGCCGCTCATCACGCCCTCGATGATCCCGCGGGCGCGCAGTTCGAACGGCGCAAGCTGCCCGAGGGTCTCGGGAGCGAGGTACTGCTCGGCGCGCATGCCGCGGTCAGACGATGGCTTTCCTTCGGGCAAGAGCCGTCCTCCGGCGCGTCAGCGCGCCACTTCCAGCTCAGCGCGCCACGGGGTCGAGGTGCCTCGACGAGCCTTCGGCGCGCACCGACTCGAGGATCAGCCGCACGACGTCGTCCTGCTTCACGCCATCGGCCTCGGCGTTGAAGTTCACCACGATGCGGTGCCGCATGATCGGCAGCGCGATCGCGTGCACATGGTCGATCGTCGCGTGCGTGGCGCCCTCGAGGAGCGCCTTCGCCTTGGCGGCGAGGACGAGGAACTGGCTCGCGCGCGGACCGGCGCCCCACGCGAGGTAGTCGCGGCAGATCTTGAGCGCCTGACCCTCCTCGCGCACGCGCGTCGCGCGCACGATGCGGATCGCGTGCTGCACCACGTGGTCGGCGCAGGCGATCTCGCGGACGAGCGCCTGCATGCGCACGATGTCGTCGCCGGTCAGGACGGGCTGCGGCTCCGAGAGACCGGTCGAGGTCGTGCGGCTCACGATCTCGATCTCCTCGGCCTCGGTCGGGTAGCCGACCCGGATGTTGAGCATGAAGCGGTCGAGCTGCGCCTCGGGCAGCGGATACGTGCCCTCCTGCTCGATCGGGTTCTGCGTGGCGAGCACGAAGAACGGCGTCGGAAGGCGGTACTGGACGCCGTTCGCGGTCACCTGGCGCTCCTGCATCGCCTCGAGGAGCGCGGCCTGCGTCTTCGGCGGCGTGCGGTTGATCTCATCGGCGAGCACGATGTTCGCGAAGATCGGGCCCTTCACGAAGCGGAGTCCGCGCGACCCGGTCGCGCGATCCTCCTGGATGACCTCGGTGCCCGTCATGTCGCTCGGCATGAGGTCGGGCGTGAACTGGATGCGCGAGAAGCCGAGGCTCAGGCTCTTCGCGATGCTCGAGACGAGCAGCGTCTTCGCGAGTCCCGGCACGCCCTCGACCACCGCATGTCCACCGCAGAGGATCGCGAGGAGCGCCTGGTCGACGACCTCGTCCTGTCCGACGATCGCACGGTGGATCTCGGTTCGGACGCGCTCGACGGCGCGACGGACCTCGCCGACGGCGGCGACCTGGTCGGTCCAGCGCGGGCTGAAGGCGGGTTCGGTCGGCAGGGATGTTGCCGCGCCGGCTCCGGAACCGGATCCAGAACCGGATCCGTTCGAGCCGGAACTTCCCGACCACGGATTCTGGATCGGCCCGGGGGCGTGCGGCGGATGGTCGGAACCGTGATCGGGCATGCAGACTCCTCCGGCAATCGCGCCGTTGAGAACCTGCGAGTATAGGGTTCGGTCCCCGAGGAACCCGCACGCCATGCCGGAACTACCTGAAGTCGAGCACCTTCGTCGATCGCTCGATCCGTGGATCGTCGGCGCCCGTGTCACGGGTCTTCGCCTCGCTCGCCGCGGCGTGGTGGAACTGGCGGCGGACGATCGTCGCGTCGATGCCGGGTTCGCATCGGCGCTCGGAGTCGGAAGCATGATCGTCGCGACCCACCGAAAGGGGAAGCAGATGGCGATCGAGCTCTCGAGCGGACGGGTCTTCGTGGTCCAGCTCGGGATGACCGGCAGTCTCGCGCTCGAGTCCGAGCCGCCGCGCCGGGGCATCGAGACCCGCCATCGGCATGTTCGCTGGGACATCGAACCGCCCCAGCCGCTTCCCACCGCGAGACCCGCGACCGAATCGCGCCGTCGGCCGAGCCGTGGAGCGACGTCGGCGCAACTTGTCTTTCGCGACCCCCGGCGGTTCGGTGGCATCGTGGCCTACCGGTCGATGGAAACGCTCCGCGACGCCTGGTCGCTGCTTGGTCCCGACGCGCTCACCATCGAGGCGCCCGTGCTCGCGGATCGGCTGCGGGGCTCAACTCGTCCCGTGAAGGCTGCGCTCCTCGACCAATCGACGCTCGCCGGCGTCGGGAACATCTACGCCGACGAGAGCCTCCACGCGGCTCGGATCCACCCGCTCGCTGCCGCGGGCGCGCTCGAGCCGGCAGCTGTCGGCCGTCTGGCGATCGAAGTCCGACGCATCCTGGGTCATGCCGTCGAGAGGGGTGGGTCGACGCTGCGCGACTACCGGGACGCGTTCGGCCGACCCGGAGATGCCGTGCAGGTGCATCGCGTCTACGGGCGGGCTGGACAACCCTGTCTCACGTGCGGCGCCACACTTCTCGGCACCCTCCTGCAGGCCCGGGCGACCGTGTTCTGCCCGATCTGTCAGGACTTATCCACATTTCAGAATCACAAACCCACGCGGTCGGGTCGGCGGGTTTCCACACGCTGAACGGCGGCCACGCAGGGTGGATTTGAGGCGCGGATTCCGGATCAAACGACAGGGATTCGTGAAGGGAGTGTCTGAGAAGGGTGAAGAGAAAGAAGTATCTCTTCCTAGAATTAGACCCTGTCTGTAAGTGGAAAACCACGAAGTTCGACGCGCAAGTGACTCAAGGACAAGCACTTGTGATCGAACGGCACCGGGAACAACCTTCCGACTCGCTGTCAGGAACAGTTCCCTGCGGTCGATCCCCACCCGCCTCGGAGCTTCCAGGGCTGTCGAAGCGTGCTTCGGTGGGTTGTCCACACACGTGAACTCCATCGGTTGTGGACTCGAACGCACAGGATTTCCACACGGCCGAGCGGGGTCCGCGACCCTCGAAACCACAGAGTCACTTCGACGTCTGAGAACACATCGTCCACCCTCGAAGGCCTCTGTCGAGCCGCAAGGCGGCCTCCGGCGACCTCGGAACCCGGAGGCGTGGGTCAGCGATTGCTGCGCTGGAGCAGGTCCTGCTCGATCCGATCGACTTCCGACTGGATCTTGCCGTCGGAGTCGGCCTTCTGCTCGATCGTGCGGACCGCGTGCATGACGGTGGTGTGGTCGCGTCCGCCGAAGTAGCCGCCGATCTCCTCGAGGCTGAAGCGGGTGTGCTTGCGCGCCAGGTACATGCAGACCTGTCGCGGCATCGCGATGGACTTGTTGCGCTTCTTCGAGAGGAGGTCGGTGAGCTTGACGTCGTAGAAGCGCGTCACGCTCTCGATGATCGCCTGCAGGCTCGGCGCGTTGCCGCTGCGCGACGAGAGCTCGCCATCGAGCGCCTGCTTGGCGAGGTCGAGCGAGATCGGCTGGCCGGCGGCCATCGCGACGCCGCGGATCCGGGTGAGCGCGCCCTCGAGCTCGCGGATGTTCGTGTCGATCTTCGCGGCCACGTAGGACGGCACGTCGTCCGGCAGATCCAGACCATGGAGTTCGGCCTTGGCCTTCACGATCGACACGCGCGTCTCGAAGCATGGTCGCTCGATGCGCGCCACGAGACCGGCCGAGAAGCGGCTGGTGAGGCGCTCCTCGAGGTCGGGGATCTCGGTCGGCGCCGCGTCGGAGCTGAGGATGATCTGCTTCTGGAGCTGGTAGAGCGCGTTGAAGGTGTGGAAGAACTCCTCCTGCGTCTGCTCGTGCTTCGACAGGAAGTGGATGTCGTCGATGACGAGGACGTCCGCCGTGCGGAAGCGGTTGCGGAAGTCGGTCATCCGCCCGGCCTTCACCGCATCGTGGAAGAGATCCATGAACGCGTTGCACGAGATGTAGCAGAGCCGCAGGGACGGCTGGTTTCGCAGCAGTTCCTGGCAGATCGCGTGGAGGAGGTGCGTCTTGCCGAGACCGACGCCTCCGTGGATGAAGTACGGGTTGTAGGCGCGCCCGGGCTTCGCGACCACCGCCTGGGCGGCCGCGTGCGCGAGCCGGTTGCCGGGCCCGACGACGAAGGAGTCGAAGGTGTAGTCCGGGCTCAGGAGCATCTGCTCGTCGAGCCACGCCGGACGCTCGCTGCTCTCCGCATCCGCCTCGGGTGCGAAGGCCGATCCCTTGCCACCCTTCCCGTCGATGCGCGCCTCGATGCGCGCCTCGTCCTCGGGGCTCACGAAGCGCACGACGAGCAGGCGGCCGGTGACGTTCTGCGCCGCCTCGGTGAACTGCGGGCCGCAGCAGCGCTGCAGGTACTTGAGCTGGACGGGTTCGCGCACGATCAGGCGGAGGACGCCGTCGCGGATCTCGGATGGTTCGATGTCGTCGAACCAGTGCCTGCAGATGTCGGCATGGTTCTTGCGCAGATAGTCGACGAGCGACTCGCGGAAACCTGGCTCGATCCTCTGCATGCTTGCCTCCACGCGCCCGCGATCGTCGACGGCCGGACCGTCGCGCGGGCGTTGCGTCCGCCGCCGTGGAACGGCGGATCGCGAACTTGCGAATCTGAAAGGTGTCGCCCGATGCATCCCACCGCGCCGGGCCGACCACGGGGGGCGGACGATAGATGAACGTGTCTCGAGCGTCAACGCTCGCACCCATTCCGCGCGGGTCGGGACGCGAGATCCGCATTTCCGCGGCGCCAACGCGGTTTTCGCGCTCATCCGCGCGCCGCGGGGGCGGATCAATTCGACTCGATTTCCTCTTGACGCGCATCGTCGTCGGCGCTTGGCGCCGTCGGCTCCGGCACCGCAGGCGTCTTGCCTGCGATCTGCGCCTGCGCCTCCGCGAGCTGCCGTTCGTAGCGCGCGCGGTTCGTGCGGTGGTCCATGAGGAGGTGGATGCGCGATGCATCGGCGCCGCACAGCTCCTCGATCCGCTCCCGGGCGTAGTGGATCGTCGTGCGACGCGACGCGTGCACGATCACGATCGCCTCCGCCTTCCAGACCGGAAGGAGGCGCACGATGTCGTCGATGTGCATGTGCATGCCCGTCTTCGCGCGATCGCCGTGTCCAGGCTCGAAGAACGTGCACTCGGTGACGAGGATCTTCGCCTCGGCGAACTCGTCGCGGACGAGGAACTCGCCCGGCGCCGTGTCGCCCGTGTAGGCCACGAGCGGGATGTCGAGCTGCCGCGTGATCTCGACGCCCTGCGTGCGCAATTCACGCAGCTTCTCCTGCGGAAGATCGCGGAACTCCTCGCGCAGCTTGCTGCGGCGCTCGAGCACCGAGTACCCGACGCTCGTCACCGTGTGCTTCGTCGCGATCGGCTTGAGGAAGACGTTGTTCTTGATCTCGAGCGTCGACTCGGGCGCGAGCGCGACGATCTCGTGCGGCGTGCGCTGGCGCTCGAGCGGTTCCCACGCGCGCATCAGCGCCTTCAGGTGCGGTTCGAGCTCCGGATGGCAGACGCACCGGCCCACCGGCACCTTCGGCTTGCCGTCGCGCGAGGCGTCGGGCATGTGCGTCTCGCCGCCGATCTTCTGGAAGTAGCGCTGGCTGAACCAGTACGGCAGCCCGCCGACATGGTCCATGTGCGCATGGGTGAGCGCGATGGTCGGCACGCTGAGGATCGCGCGCGTGCATTGACCGATGTCGAACCCGATGTCGAGTTCGGGCACCTGGATCGAGGTCTGCTCGCCGGCGACGCTGATGCCCTGGACGCGGTAGGGCGGGAGATAGAGGAAGCCGAGTTGGCCCTCGCGGGCGGGTGGGCTTGGCAGCACGGGCGGAACTCCTGCGGACGCGCTTCCGCGCGGCCGAGATGCGAATGAGCCGGACAGCGTAGTCGAATCCGGTCGCGATCGCCCCGAGCCGCTCCGGAAATGGTCCGTCTGGAGCGATCGAGCGGGTCGTGCGGTCGGGTCCACCGCGTTCCTGCGACGGAAACGCGGTTGGACGTCGAATCCCGCGTCGGATGGGCCGATGTTCGAGCCATGCAGGAAGACGGCCACGGAAGGCATCCTTGGCATCGACCGGGGGCGAACGACGGTTCGCGCCCGGTGTCGTCGTCCCGGTCTCCGACGCGTGGCGGAGCGGCGGAGCGTCGGTTCGATCTCGCCGCGCGCGAGCGCCTTCTCGCCGCGCTCGCGAGGCTCGAGCCCGGGATGGCGCGCATCGAGCGCGAACTCGACTCGCTGGAGGCGCTGAGACTCGCGCTGCTCGCGGAGGAACTCCGCACGCAGTCGCCCGCCGACGAGCGACCCGTGGCGAACGCCCCGTCGGCATCGTGCATTCCCGGCGAGATCTTCGAGGAATCCCTGCTCACCGGTCTCTCGGAACGCGCCGAGGACTTCATCGCCACCTGCCGGAAGGCGATTCCGCCGGAGCGTCCAGGGGATGGGGAGACGGCATGAGCGCGCAGATTCCCGGCCGCAGCAACGCGCATCGCGTTCCCAGGATCCTCGTGATCGATCCGAACGAGT
>JAJTGL010000123.1 GCA_021297795.1 Planctomycetaceae bacterium | reverse complement strand
TCGCTCCGGATCGATGACGCGCGTCGCGTGCGGCGCGTGCGCACCCACCGCCGAGGCGGCGTTCCCGCCAGCCCGTTCCCGGAACCTGATAGCATCGCACCCTCGCGCTCCGCGCGTTCCGAGGCAGCTTCCGCATGCGCATCGCGATCGTCAGCGACATCCACGCCAACCTCGCTGCCTTCGAGGCGGTCCTCCGCCATGCGAAGTCGGTGGGCTTCGACAAGATGGTCTGCCTCGGCGACGTGATCGGCTACGGACCCGACCCCGTCGAGTGCATCGATCTCGTGCGCGAGCACTGCGAGTGGTCGCTGCTCGGGAACCACGACTTCGCCGCGCTCTACGAACCGACAAACTTCAACGCCGCCGCGCGCGACGCGGTGTTCTGGACCCGCGCGCAGACCGTCGATCAGGGCTGGATCCGGCGCAAGTTCGCCGAGGCCCGCGGCCTGGCGATCCCGTCGCAGCGGACAAGCTCCACGAAATCCGCGTCGCTTCCACCGTGCATCGTCGGTCTCTACCGGTACGAGCTCGCCGAGGGTGGCAACGCGATCTACCGCTCGCACACCGCGGGCACGCGCTTCGAGGGGCCGACCACGATTCCGCTGGCGCACACCGCCGAGGCGCTCATCGTGGACGGCTTCGAGGCGTTCGTGATCCGCTACGTGAACGGCGAGGTCGAGCACGTCGCCGGCGCGCACGAGGCCGCGCTCTTCAACACGTGGGCCGCCGCGCCGCGCGTCGCTCCGAAGCCGCAGTTCGACCTCAAGACGCACGGCGAGGACCCGCTGTGGAAGGAACTGCTCGCGCAGCACCTTCCGCGCGTCGACTTCATGTTCTCGATCTCGCCGCGGCAGATCCTGCTCGACCGCTACATCTGCGTGCACGCGTCGCCGTCGCGACCGGTGAACGAGTACCTCTTCCCCGACGACGTGACGCAGGGCGAGAAAAAGCTCAGGCGCAACTTTGATGCGCTGTCGCTTCGCGATGCCGCGGGTAATCCCCGCCGCGTCAGCGCCATCGTCGGCCACACGCACTGCCCCGGCTTCATCATCGAGGAAGTCGACGAGATCGACGCGAAGCTGCGCGCGGCGGCCGAGGCGCAGGCCGGCGGCTCGGCCAGCCTCCTTCAGGAAGAGGAATCCAAGATCAACTACGACTGGATGCAGTTCGATGCCGGTCTCAGCGAGTGGGCCGTCTCCGAGCGCGACATGCGCCCTGGCAGCCGCTTCATCCTGAACCCTGGATCGGTCGGCCAGCCGCGCGATCACGATCCACGCTCGTCGTACGTGATCCTCGAGGAAGGAACCGCGGGCGCTCCCGACCGGTTCACCTTCCATCGGGTCGAGTACGACATCAGGCGCACGCAGGACCGCATCAAGGACCTCATCCTGCGCGGCGCGCCGCTCAAGGACTGGCTCTGGCAGCGGCTCGAGAAGGGCGAGTAGCCTCGGCTTCCGGTCGCCCGGCCGCGTCCACCGCCAACCCCTTTCCGCAGCCGACCCATCGTCGGATACGCTCCATGCCCCCGGGCGGCGTCGCACGTCGCCGGGCGCACGGCATACCACCGAAACACCCATGTCTCCGTTCCTCAAGCGCTTTCTCATCACCTCCGGCCTCGCGATCGTCGTCATCCTGATCGGCACGATCGTCGCGCAGGGCTCCGGCCGCCGCGCTGCCGATGGATCGAAGTCCGGGACCGACGCGACGTCGACGGCAGCGGATCCTGCCACCAACGGCGCGCCCTCGACGACGCCCTCAACGACGCCCTCAACGACGCCCTCGGCGACTCCCCCGACCACTCCCTCGACGGACGCCGCCAGCTCGACCCCACCGGCGACCGCACCCGCAGCGCCCGCGGTCACCGCACCGCGTTTCACCGCGCGCGTGCCCGCCGGCATGACGGCCCCCGAGGCGCCGCAACACTTGGGTTCACTCGATCCAAAGGTCGCGCCCGCGCGCTTCACCTTCTCGCGGAACGCCGCGGGCATCGACCGCATCGTCGCCGCCGACATCTGGCTCACCGTCGAGGATGCCGATCAGGCGCGCCGCGCCCGCGCGAAGGACGACCTCGCCGCATTGCCCGACGACTCTCGACGCTACGTGCTCGCCGAGTCGTCGCGCTTCAACAGCGTCGCGCTGCCCGTGCTCGCGGCCCGCGTCCTCGAGATCGACAGCGCGCAGATTTCGCTTTTCGAGGCCGTCTGGGCCGAGACCGCGCCTGGTGCCTTCACCACCGAAATCGTCGATGAGTCGGGCGCCGCCGTCGGCCGGTTCACCCGCACGTTCCGCGTCGGACCGACCGGCTTCGACGTCGCGCTCGAGCAGCGCTTCACCAACCTCAGTGGCGCACCGATGCGCGTGCGCCTCCTCCAGAACGGCCCGGGCGACCGCCCGTACGACCCGAAGACGCTGACGGAAGTTCGGCGTTTCCATTTCGGCTACCTCTATCCCGAGTCACGCGATCCGTCGCGCTCGGTGGTGAGCGCGAACGGCCAGCTCTACGACCGCAGCAAGTTCTCCGCGCAGGTCGCGGAGGACGACCCCGTCGTGTGGCCGAACCCGTCGTCCACCGAGGGCGGGCTCACGCTCTCGTGGTTCGGCAGCACCGATCGTTACTTCGCGCTCGCCGTGCACGCGCCCTACGCACCGCCATCGGTCAAGTCGAAGGCGCTCACGAGCGTCGCGGAGATCAGCACCTTCACCAACAAGCGCGAGGGCACCGAGCAGCTGCTCTTCACGTCGCTGTGGAGCCCGTTCGTCGAGGTCGCCGCCGGTGCCGAGGAGTCCTTCGACATCGGCATCTACGCCGGTCCGCTCGATCGCAAGATCCTCGCGACGGCCGAGCCGATGTCGGGCCTCAACATGCAGGCGATCATCGTGTACCTGATGAGCGGCTGCTGCTCGTGGTGCACCTTCGCGTGGCTCGCCGACGGCATGCTGTGGTTCCTCTCGTTCCTGCGCACCTACGTGGTGTTCGACTGGGGTCTCGCCATCATCGCGCTCGTCGTGGTGGTGCGCGTGGTGCTGCACCCGTGGCAGAAGAAGTCGCAGATCTCGATGCAGCGCTTCTCGCGCGGCATGACGGCGCTGAAGCCCGAGCTCGACGCGCTGCAGAAGAAGTTCAAGGACGATCCGCAGCGGATGCAGCAGGAGCAGTGGAGGCTCTTCAAGGAGCGCGGCATCAGCCCCGCCGGTTGCGTGGGCGGCATGCTCCCGACCTTCGCGCAGATGCCGATCTGGATGGCGCTCTACGCGATGCTCTTCTTCGCGTTCGAACTGCGGCAGCAGCCGGCGTTCTTCGGCATCTTCCAGCAGTTCGGCGGCTGGCTCTTCCTCGCGGACCTCGCCGAACCGGATCGCTTCCTCACCTTCCCGGCCATCAGCCTCTATTTCTTCTCCGTCTCGTCGCTCAACCTGCTGCCCATCCTCATGGGCGTCGTCTTCTACCTCCAGCAGAAGTACATGACGCCGCCGATGGCGCCGAACATGACCGACGAGCAGAAGTCGCAGCAGGCCATGATGAAGTGGATGATGGTCATCATGTTCCCGCTCATGACCTACGCGGCGCCGAGCGGTCTCACGCTCTACATCCTCACGTCGACGTGCATCGGCATCATCGAGAGCCGCAGCATCAAGAAGCAGGTCGATGCGATGGATCTCACCGCGAAGCCCGACCCGAACGCGAGGAAGGGCTTCTTCGCGCGCGCGATCGAGCAGGCGATGGAGCGCGCGCAGGAGCGCAAGAATCCGGGCGAGAAGCGCCGCTTCAAGGAGCGCTGAGCGTTGCCGCAGGCGTCCGCCGCGACCGCCGAACGGACGGATGCGCGCGAGACGATCCTCGCGGTGGCATCGCCGCCCGGCCGCGGCGTGCGCGCGATCGTGCGTGCGAGCGGTCCCGCCGTGCGCGCGATGGCGCGGCGCGTGTTCCCGGCGGCGGCGAGCGAGTCCGGCGAGCGTCTGTTCTCCGTGCGCTGCGTGCGGCCGATGCGCGCGCAGACGGCGCTCGGCGAAGTGCCCGTGATCGTGTCGTGGATGCCCGCGCCCGCGAGCTTCACCGGCGAGGACGCGCTCGAGCTGTCGTGTGCGTCGGCGCCGGCGCTGGTCGTCGCGCTCGAGGATGCGCTCATCGCCGCGGCATCGGAGGACCGTGCGCCGGCCGCGCGTCGCGCGAGACCGGGCGAGTTCGCGTTCCGGGCGCATCTCGCAGGTCGGCTCACGGTCGACGCCGCCGAGGCGATCGCCGCGCGCATCGCGGCGACCGGTGATGCCGAACTCGTCGCCGCCGACGCGGTCGCGAGCGGAGCGTACGGTCGTCGCGCGGCCGAACTCGTCGCGCGCAACGCCGAGCTCCTCGCGCTGGTCGAGGCGGGCATCGATTTCACCGATCAGGAGGATGTGGTCGCGATCGAGGCAAGCGCGCTTGCGCGCGCGGTGCGCTCGCTCGCCGACGAGGTGCGCGCGCTGCGCGGCGGCGGCGCGTCGCTCGCGGCCAACCCGCACGCGGTCCTCGTGCTCGCGGGCGCTCCCAACGCGGGCAAGAGCTCGCTCTTCAATGCGCTCCTCGGACGAACGCGCACGGTCGTGAGCGCGCGCGCCGGCTCGACGCGCGATGCGATTCGCGCGCGACTCGCGCTGGGGCTCGGGCTCGAGGCCGAGTTCGTCGATCTCGCCGGGCTGGAGCAGTCGCCGGGCGAAGGCGCGATCGCGCAGGCGATGCAGCGTCGCGCGCACGAACTGCTCTCTCGCGCGGATCTCGTCATCCGTTGCACGCCGCGCGGTGGGTGTCCCGTCGCGCTGCCGGCGTCGGTGGAGGCGCATCGCGTGATCGAGGTGCGCACGAAGTGCGATGATCCCGAACAGGCGCACGAGGACCACGATGCTGCGATGCTCGCGACGAGCGTGCGCACGGGTCGCGGCGTCGAGCGGCTGCGATCACGACTCGCGCAGGCGGTGCGTAGCGACCACGCGCTGCGCGAGGCGCGGCTCGCGACCGTGCTTCCGCGCCACGACGCGCAGCTCGCCGCGGCGGCGCGTGCCCTCGATGACGCGGTCGAGCAGGCCTCGCGCGATGCACGCCGGGGTCGTGCGATCCGTGATCCCGAGTTGGTCGCCAGTCTCCTCCGCGCCTCGCTTGACGCGCTCGGCGAGATCGCGGGACCGGTGCATCCCGACGATGTGCTCGGGCTCGTGTTCTCGCGGTTCTGCGTCGGCAAGTAGGGGGAGTGCACGCGTTGGGCGCGCCGAACGGCGCCGCATGCGTGCTACGCTGCGCGGCATGGCCGAAGCATCGACCGCCTCCGCGGGCCGCGAGCCCGCCGCGCCGCTCGCAACGCACGAGATCGAGGTGCGCGTCCGCTACCCGGAGTGTGATCCGATGGGCTTCGTGCATCACGCGGTCTACCCGGTCTGGCTCGAGATGGGACGCACCGAGATGCTGCGCGCAAACGGTGGCGACTACCGGGCGCTCGAACAGGCAGGGGTGTTCCTGGCGGTCGTCCGGCTCGATCTCCGCTACCGCCGCCCCGCCCGCTACGACGACCTCGTGCGCGTCCGCACCCACCTCCTGGCTCCCGGACCGGTCAAAATCGAGCACTCGTACGAGGTCTTCCGGGGCGACGATCTCCTCGTCGAGGCCCGCAGCACCCTCGCCTGCCTCGACCGGGAAGGTCGGGCACGCCCGGTCCCGGCCGGTCTGGCGCTCGGAAGCTGACTGTTCCAGCGGGGGCGACCGACCAGCGACGCATAAAACCGGGCGACTGGCGCTGCGGAAGTCCTTTCGCCGCCGGGCGATGAATCTTCGCGAAAGCGCGACGCATGCGCGCAGAGGAGGGGGTGCCACTGTCTCTTCCCGGTGTCGGGTTCGCCCCCTTCTCCCCCCCAACCTCCCGGCGAACATCGACATGAGTCCTGAACCCTTCCCGGGGAGCAGGACAGGGTTGGCGGAGTTCCTTCGCCAGACGGACAGGAAATGCTTGCGTGGCGTTCCTCCCGTGATACCCTCGTGCTTGCGGCTGATCAGGTTCCCGCCTCGTATCGCCGCAGACCGAATTCCACGTTTGCATCGTCGGCGCCCCAGAGTTTCTGAGGCGCCGACGATGTTTTTGGGTCGAACGACCGAAGGTCGCGTCGATGCGGAGGGGCGGTCGTGCTCAACGGTCCGCTCGAGGAACGCGATCGGACGAGACCCACACGCATCGACGCTCGCCGTCGAACGTTTTTATCCGGCGTGATATCCTTGCGGTCATGACGACTCGTCTCCTCGCGGCGCTGTTTCTCGCGTTCACTCCGGTGGCCTGCACCGCCATGTCGACCTATCCGCCGACGGCGGGCAAGCCGATCTCGACGCCCAACGTGTCGCCCGGACCCGAGGTGATGGCGGGAGCGATCAAGGAGGCCTACCGCGTGTCGGGCCTCGATTCGACCGTCGTCTTCAACCTGCCCGCGGGCCTCCAGTCGTCGACGTGGACTCGCGTTGCGAACACGCTCGGCAACGGTGCGAAGCCGATGGAGGCCGGTGACCTCAACGTGTTCTCCGTGCAGCAGCTGCGCGTGTCGGGCGGCATCGCCGAGGTCGACGTCGTGTATCCCGAGCGCGGCGTGTATCAGTTGATGACGGTGAAGTTCGTCGGCGGCGGTCTCTCTCCGTGGAAGGTCGACTGGGCGTACCGCTGGGTGATCCCCGCGACCGCGCCGATCGCAAACACGCCCGAGACGCTGCTTGCGAAGCCCGAGCCCGCACCGACCGAACCCGCGTCGAGCGAGCCTGCGCCCGCAACCGAGGTTGCCGGCGAGTCGACCACCGAGCCAGCGGCCGCGACGACTCCGAACAACTGATGTGAACTCACCGCGCGGCGGCGAGATCGATCAACGGACCGAGTGCCGTGGATGTCGATGTCGGATGTCGATGTCGGATGTCGATGTCGGATGTCGACGTCGGATGTCATCCGTTCCGGGGACTTCGTACCCGAGCACCCACTCGAACGACTCATCTCGGCCCGCCGCGATTCACTCGCGGCGAGGCCGACGAAAGCGAGCGAAAGCGGGCACCTGAAGCGAAGCTTCAGCAGCCCGCAAGTCGCGAGCGCTCGA
>JAJTGL010000122.1 GCA_021297795.1 Planctomycetaceae bacterium | reverse complement strand
TGGAACAAACTCGGGGCTTCCGCCGGCGGTTGCGCGGGCGACGGTATCGACGATCCGCTGCTTCGTGGCGCCATCACGCCAAGATGGGAGCGCATCGCACGCGACCCGCGGCACGTCCACAGCGCGCACGCTGCTGCAGCCTCCCCCGAGGCCAAGTGCGTACGCGGCAACCCCCAAAAAGACCGGAGACAGCGTCGCGGCAACGACGCGCATGCATGGTGTCGCCATCGTCAAACTCCGGCCTGCTCAGAGCGGGCGTTACTTGGTCGCTGGCGGCTTCGGGCCCGCCGTCGATGAGCTCTGCATCTCGACCTCAAGCTTGGCAGACAGGTTCGCGATGCTCGCCTGCAGGGCGGCCGCGCTCCTTTCCGCCTCCGCGATGAATGGCTCCACGGCGTCGAGCCCGCCCTGCGTGAGGTCATTCGCGAGCAGGATGCGGATGTCGGAGACCTTCGTCGCAAAGTCGCTGTAGCTCGACTTCACCAGCGCGAGATCCGATCGCAACGCCGCGACCCGAGCGGCGAATGCTTCGCGCCGCGTCGCAGCGACCTGCTTCGACCCCTCGCTCGAGAGCGCGGCGGATTCCGCTTCCCATGCCGTCACGTACGCATCCGTACGGCTCGTCAGCGAGGCCCATGCCGACTGCGCATCCTTCGCATCGGCGTCAAGCCGCTCGATGGTCTTCGAGAAGTCCTCGAAGGCGCGCGTGCGATCCTGGGCACTCTCGACCGAACGGACCGCGGCCATGACGGCCGTGACCTGCGCACTTCCGCGATCAAGCATCGACTTCGTGTCGCGCATGCTCGCGGTCGTTGCCTCGATGCGCTTCGGACCGGCATGGCTGCATGCCGAGTTGAGCACGCAACCCGCGGTCGCGAGCACGATGGACACATTTCGAACGATCTTCATGGCGTTTCTCCAAATGGCCCCGCGCGATCGCAAACATGCGCTCGAGGTACCAACGCTGGTAGCCGATCGAGTTCTCGTCGCGCGCGCGCTCGAAGGGATCCATGCGCAGGTTGGTGAGGATCGGCGCGCGCAGCTCGGTGAACGGGTTCTGCCACACCTCGAGACCCTCGGCCTCCTGGATCAGGAACATCACCTTCCAGTTGTCGTAGCGCAACGCGGCGACGCTGCCGTCGTCGGTCCAGTAGATGAACTCCCTACGCGGCCATGCCGTCTCGCCCTTGAGGGCAGGCAGCAGGTTGTAGCCATCGACATGGACCTTGTAGTTGCGCCCGCCGATCATCTGTCCCTTCTTGAGATCCTCGGTGACCGTCGTGTTTCCCGCTGCAGCGAGCAGCGTGGGCAGCATGTCCTCGTGTGCACCGATGTCATTCACGATGGTGCCGGGCTTGATCGTGCCGGGCCAGCGCATGACGCAGGGCACGCGGTATCCACCCTCCCACGGCGTGTTCTTCTCGCCCTTGAACATCGTGGTGCCGCCGTCCGGCCAGGTGAAACTCTCGGCGCCGTTGTCGGTCGAGTACATGATGATCGTGTTGTCGAGCTGGCCGAGCGCCTCGAGCTTCGCGAGGAGAACGCCGATCTGACGATCGTGCTCGACCATGCCGTCGGCATAGATGCCGAGACCCGTCTTGCCGTCCGCATCGGGCGCGAGGTGCGTGAAGATGTGCATCTTCGTCGAGTTCCACCAGAGGAAGAACGGCTTCTCGTCCTTCACCGAGCGCTCCATGAAGTCCATCGCCTTGTCGTTCACCTCTCCGTCGATCGTCTCCATGCGCTTCTTCGTCAGCGGACCCGTGTCGGTGATCCGGCCGTCCGCGAAGCTGTGGATCACGCCGCGCGGCCCAAACTGCTTCTTGAACTCGGGGCTCTTCGGATAGTCGGGGTTCTCAGGCTCTTCCTCGGCGTTGAGGTGGTAGAGGTTGCCGAAGAACTCGTCGAATCCATGCGCGGTCGGCAGCATGTCGTCGCGATCGCCGAGGTGGTTCTTGCCGAACTGCCCCGTCACGTATCCCTGCGCCTTGAGGAGGGTCGCGAGCGTCGGATCCTCCTTCTTCATACCCTCGGGCGCACCAGGCAGGCCGACCTTGGTCAGTCCCGTGCGGATCGGCGACTGCCCGGTGATGAACGCCGCGCGGCCCGCGGTACAGCTCTGCTGCCCGTACCAGTCGGTGAAGATCGCGCCTTCACGCCCAATCCGATCAATGTTGGGCGTCTTGTAGCCCATCATGCCCATGTTGTAGACACCAACGTTGAACTGTCCGATGTCATCGCCCCAGATGACGAGGATGTTGGGCTTGCGCGGAGCGACTTCCGGCGACTTCGCCGCGACGGACGCGACAGCCGAGCCGGTCGAGAGCGCGCAGCCGGCGAACATCGCGAGCGTCGGTACGGCGGCCGCGAGAACGCCGAACAGGTGACGTAGAACGGGGCGAGCGAAGGGTTGCATGAGCGGGTGACTCCGTGGAGCTGGAGAGAGGTTCGGTACTGTTGCCCTGAAGTCGGGAAATGGACAATTCCGGAACCGAGCGGCGGAGGGTATTCCCTAGGTAATCATGCGTCCAATGCATGGAAGTTGTCGTGTCGATACGCTACGCGCATGGGCCTTGCTCATGGGCCTTGCTCATGGATCTTGAACTCCGCCACCACCGACACGCGATCGCGCTCGCCGAGCATCGCCACTTCCTCCGGGCCGCCAAGGCGCTCGGGATCTCGCAGCCCGCTCTCTCGCGCAGCATTCAGGAGCTCGAGCGTCGGTTAGGCAGCGTCCTCTTCCGGCGCAGTCGCGATGGGATCGACGCAACCGACGCCGGACGGGTGTTCCTCTCGCGAGCCCGCATGGTGCTCGCCCAGGTCGGCGACCTCGAGCGCGAGATGGAACTCCTGCAGGGTCACGGCGCCGACGAACTCCGGATTGGGGCGGGCGTCTATCCCTCCGAGATGTTCGTGGCGGCGGCAGTGGCGCGCCTTGCGAGGACCGCGCGGCAGGTGAAGGTGTCCGTCGTCGCGAACAGCATCGACATGCTGCTCCAGATGCTGCGTCGGCGCGAGGTCGATCTCGTGATCGGCGACCTGAAGACCGCGCAGGCGGATCGCGGGGTCAAGACCACACCCCTCGCGTGGCACCGGGGCTACCTCGTCGTCCGGGCCGGCCACCCACTGCTCGGAATGCCGAAGCCTCGCCTCAGGGACGTCCTTCGGTATCCACTCGCGCTCACCACCCGCATTCCACCCGACCTCCTGTCGCATCTGGTTCAGGGCAAGGGTGCCTCGACCACGCAACCAAGCCTGTTGCCGGCGATCACCTGCGACGCGCCTTCGGTGATGAAGTCGATCGTCGCCGAGTCGGATGCGGTGACGCTGATGCCGATGTCGCTCATCGCCCGTGAACTCGCCGAGGGCAGGCTCGCGACGCTGCCGATCGAAGCTCCGTGGCTGGGCCGGTCCTTCGCAGTGATCGAACTGCCCGACCGAACACCCTCTCCTGTCGCGGAGGAGTTCACGCGACACGTCGTCGAACTCGACGCATCCGCCGCGCGGCTTTGCGCGCCGCACGATCGAGGAAGCCTTCCATGGAACGAGTCTGCCGAATGCCGGGAGTGAAAGCCCGCGCCGGCGCCCTTTACGGGCTCGGCGGCGCGCTCACGAAGCGGTGCACCATGTCGTGCTGGTAGGTCTGGCCGGGACGCAGCACCACGTTCGGCCAACCCGACTTGCCCTGCTTGTTGATCGAGTCGGGGAAGGCCTGCGTCTCGAGGCAGAGCGCGCCGTTCTTCTGGTAGACCGCGCCGTCCTTGCCGGGGATGCCGTCGAGGAAGTTGCCCGTATAGAACTGGATGCCGGGCTGGTTCGACCAGATCTCCATCATGCGGCCCGACTTCGGATCGCGCAGGATCGCGGAGAGCCACATCCCGTATTCGCTCTTCGGCAGCTGGTTCAGGACGAAGTTGTGGTCGTAGCCGCCCGGATCGTCCTTCGTCGCCGGCATCTTCGCGAAGTCGCGGCCGATCGACTTCATCGTCGTGAAGTCGAGCGGCGTACCCGCGACCGGCGCGATCGCGCCCGTCGTGATGAGGGTCGCGTCGACGGGCGTGTAGTTCGGTGCGGGGATCATCAGCTCGTGGCCGAGGATCGAGCCCGAGCCATGGCCCGCGAGGTTCCAGTACGAGTGGTGCGCGAGGTTGACGCAGGTCGGCGCGTCGGTCGTCGCCGACATGTTGACGACGAGCTCGTTCGCGGTGGTGAGCGTGTAGACGACCTTCACGTCGACGTTGCCGGGGTAGCCCTCCTCGCCATCCTTCGAGCGGTAGGTGAAGGTCACCTGCGGACCGCGCGGGGTGAGCGTGCCCTCGCCCGACCAGACGACCTTGTCGAAGCCCTTCACGCCGCCGTGCAGGTGGTTCGCGCCGTTGTTGGTGGCGAGCGTGTACTGCTTCCCGTCGATCGTGAACTTGCCGCCGGCGATCCGGTTCGCGCAGCGGCCGGCGGTGCAACCGAAGTACTGGGTGCGCGCCACGTAGTCGGCCGCGCTCTCGCGCCCGAGGACGATGTCCGCGGTCTTTCCGAGGATGTCGGGCATCTTGAGCGACACGATGATCGTGCCGTAGTCGGTGATCTCGGCCTCCATGCCGTTCCCGTTCTTCAAGGTCCACAGGTGGACGGGCTTGCCGTCCACGGTGCCCCAGTCGGCCTTCGCGATCGACCCCGCGGCCGCGGGCGCCGACGACGCCTGTGGCGTCGACGCGCAGGAGAGGAGTGCGGAGGCGGCGAGCGCGAGGCCCGCGAGTGCGAACGGCTGGGAGAGGCTTGCAAGTTCCATGACTGGTTCCTTTGAACGGGAGGATCGGTCGAGGTGCTGGATCAGGTGCGCGCCGCGGCGCCCGCACGCTCGAGTCGTCGCGCGGCGTAGCGGCGGATGAGTTCGTCGGCGGCGACGCCGAGGAGGAGGACGCCGCCCACGACGGCGAACTCGATCTGCGACGAGTAGCCCGCGAGCGTGATCGTGTTCTGGAGGACGCGGAGCGTGGCGACGCCGAAGAGGACGCCGACGATGCTCGCCTCGCCGCCGCGCAGGCTGCAACCGCCGAGCACCGCCGCGGCGATCGCGTACAGCTCGTAGAAGTTGCCGAAGTCGGACGGCTGTGCGCTGCCGATGTCGAAGATGAAGAGCATCCCGCCGAAACCGGCGAGCAGGCTGCACGCGACGTAGGCGCCGGTGACGAGCCACGCGGTGGGCACGCCCGAGTAGCGGGCGGCGCTCTCGTTCCGGCCGGTCGCGAGGAGCCAGCGCCCCCACACCGTCCGCGAGAGGAAGAGGCCGATCACGACCGCGAGGACCAGCGCCGGGATCACCGTCGCCGGCAGCCGGTAGTCGGTCAGGCCGGGAATCGTGAACTTCGCGAGTGCGATCGCGCGCACGTCGCCGTACTCGCCCATGAACCCCTGCGACTGGTCGCCCGTCATCCAGCGCGCGATGCCGCGATAGAGCAGCAGACCGCACAGGGTCACGAGGAACGGCTGCAACCGGAGCCGCGTGATGAGGAGTCCATGGCAGAGCCCGATGAAGGCGCTCAGCGCGAGCACCGTCGGAATCGCCTGCCACGGCGTCCACTCCTTCTCGATGAGGAGCCACGGCGTCATGATGCCCGAGAGGCACACGACCGAGCCGATCGAGAGATCGATGCCGCCGGTCACGATCACGAGCGTCGCGCCGAGCGCGAGCACCGCGTAGAGCGCCGTGCGGTTCGTCAGCTGCATCAGGTTGATGCCGGTGGTGAAGTTCTCGGCGAAGAAAATGCTGAAGACGAGGATCGCCAGGAAGATGCCGATGATGCCGAGCGCGCGCTTCATGCGTGGGGTCCCGTCTGGTGCGCGCGGGCGCCGCCGCCCGTCGCGAGGTGCATGATGGCGACTTCCGTCGCCTCGTGCGCGGCCAGTTCGCCGGCGATCGCGCCCTCGTGCATCACGATGATCCGGTCGGCGAGGAGAAGCACCTCCTCGAGCTCGCTCGAGGCGAAGACCACGGCGCTCCCGGCCGCGGCCAGGCGCCGGACCTCGGCATGGATCTCGGCGCGTGCGCCGACGTCGACACCGCGGGTCGGCTCGTCGAGGAGCAGCACCTTCGGATCGACCGCGAGCCAGCGACCGATGACCGCCTTCTGCTGGTTTCCCCCCGAGAGGGTCTGCACCCGCCGCGCCGGCTGCGGCGGCCGGAGCTGCATGCGGGCGATCATCCGCGACACGAGGCCGCCCTCGCCCCGCCGGTCGACGAGCCGCGCCCGACTCGTGCGGTCGATCCAGGCGAGCGACAGGTTCATTGCCACCGGGTTCTCGAGGAACAGCCCGTTGCGCGCACGGTCCTCGGGCACGATCGCGACGCCGTGGCGGACGCGCGCGGAGGCACCGCCCGCAAGCTGCTGACCATCGAGCCGCACCTCGCCGCCATGGGGGGTCACGCCCGCGATCGCCTCGAGCACCTCGGTGCGCCCGGCACCGACGAGCCCCGCGAGTCCGACGATCTCGCCCGCGCGCACCGAGAACGAGACCGCGCGCTTGCGACGGTGCGCGCTCGTGACCGCGGCGACCTCGAGCCGGACCGCGGCATCGGCGGCGACGCCGCGACGCTCGCTCGCCGCGATGTCGCGACCGACCATCAGCCGCTCGACCGTCGCGCGGTCGTACTCGCCGCGCGCGAGCTCGCCTGTCTTGCGGCCATCCCGCAGGACGATCACGCGATCTGCGATCTTCATCACCTCGTCGAGGTGGTGCGAGACGAAGACGACCGCGACGCCCGCACGGCGGAGTTCGTCCATGATCTCGAGCAGGCGATCCGTCTCGCGCGTCGTGAGGCTCGACGTCGGTTCATCGAGAATCAGGACGCGCGATTCCGTCGACAGCGCCTTCGCGATCTCGACGAGCTGCCGCTGCGCGATCGGAAGCGTGCCGCAGAGCGTGCCGGGATCGATGTCGAGCCCGACGCGCGCAAGCCAGCGGCGCGCGTCGCCGTGCATGCGCCGGCGGTCGAGCAGCCCGAACCTCGACGGCTCGCGGCCGAGATGGATCGATCCGGCGACGTCGAGGTTCTCCGCGAGATTCAGCTCCTGGTGGACGAGCGCGATCCCGGCGCGCGTCGCGTCGCGCACGCCGTCGAGCTCGACCGCGGCCAGCGCCCCGCGCGCATCGGCGATCTCGAGCGAGCCGTCGCTCGGCTGCACGACCCCCGAGAGGATCTTGAGCAGCGTCGACTTGCCCGCGCCGTTCTCGCCGACGATCGCCAGCACCTCGCCGCCGCGGATGTCGGCGTCGATTCCCGCCAGGGCCGTCACGCCCGCATAGCGGCGGCCGACGCCGCGCACGCGAAGGAGGACGGGGCGGGTTTCGTCAGGCATCGCGGGGTCGCGCAGTGCGGCGGCCTCGATGGCAACCGCGCCGCACGCGCTCCTTCAAGAAAGCCGCCGCGCGCCCGTCAAGGCGCGCGGCGGAGGGGTTCACTTGCTGTTGCCGGCTTCCTTGCCGGCCTTGATCTTCGCCTTGAGGTCCTTCCAGAACGCCTCGGCGTTGTCCTTCTTGATGACCTTCGCCGGGATGTTGATGATGCCGTTCGCGGGCACCATCGACATGTCGCCCTTGCAGAAGGCGTTGAGGACCTTCACGCTCTCGTAGCCGTAGCCGTAGGGATCCTGGACGACCGTGCCGAGCACGAAGCCCTCCTTGATCGCGGCGATGACGTCGGCGCCCTCGTCGAACGCGGCGAGCTGCACCTTGCCCTCCTTGCCGGTCTGTCGGATCACCTCGACGGCGAGCGTCGAGTTGTATTCGAAGAGGCCCGTCATCAGCGCGAGGTCGGGATGCTTGATCATCACGTCCTCGATGTTCGCCTTCGCCTTCGCGCGGTCGAACGAATCGGTCCACGTGCCGACGATCGTGTAGCCGGCCTCGGTGAAGACCTTCGAGGGCTCGTCGAAGCGCGTCGGATCGGGCGTGCGGCCGAGCAGGCCGTCGATGAAGCCCTGGCGGCGGCGCTTGGCGTTGTCCTGCTCGAGGCGGCCGATGAAGA
>JAJTGL010000027.1 GCA_021297795.1 Planctomycetaceae bacterium | reverse complement strand
ACGTGGGAGTGGAACATCGAGACGAACGAACTCCTCTTCAACGATCGCTGGAGCACGATGCTCGGCTACTCGCCCTTCGAGATCGACCGGCATCTGCATTCGTGGCAGCGCCTCGTCCATCCGGACGACCGGGAGCGCGTCGAACGCGTGCTGCGCGACCATCTCGAGGGACGCACCGATTTCTATCGCGCCGACATCCGCTTCCTGCGGAAGGACGGCACGTACGTCTGGGTGCTCGATGCGGGCAAGGTCAGCGAGCGCGACGCCTCGGGGCGACCGCTGCGCATGTCGGGCATCCATCTCGACATCAACGATCGTCAGGAGCGCCGCGAGCTTGAGCGGCTCAATGGGCTGCTCGCCCATCAGAACCGCCGGCTCGAGGAGATGTCGGATCGTGCGCACCGATTCGTCGACGACGTGTCGCACGAGTTCCGCACGCCGCTCACCGTGATCAAGGAGTTCAACGCGATCATCGCCGAAGGCCTCGGCGGGCCCGTCAGCGAGCAGCAGTCGGAGTGGCTGCGCATGGTGGACGTCGCGGCCACCGATCTCAATCAGCTCGTCGAGGACTTCCTCGACTCGAGCAAGCTGCGTGCCGGTCGGCTGCGGGTCGATCGCCGGGCCTGTTCGGCGCAGGTGGTGCTCGATGGCGTTTCGCGGCGCATCTCGCGGAAGGCCGCATCGCGCGGGATCTCGATCCGCACGAATGTCGACCCGGGTGTGCCGGACTTCTTCGGCGATGAGGAGAAGGTGCGCCGCATCGTGATGAATCTCGTGACGAACGCGGTGAAGTTCTCGCCCGATGGCGGCGAGGTGACGGTCACGGTGCGTCAGTCCGACATCGGAAACGTCGAGTTCGCCGTCGTCGACCATGGGCCCGGTCTGATGCCCGGTGATCGCAAGCTTCTCTTCGAGCGCTTCCGGCAGTTGCCGAATGCGCTCGCGCCAAGCGTGAAGGGATTCGGTCTGGGTCTCAACATCGCGCATCAACTCGTGTGGCTCAATCTCGGTGCGATCTCGGTCGAGAGCGAGTATGGCAAGGGCGCGCGGTTCTCCTTCACCGTTCCGACTGCGGATTCTGCAATCGTCGTCGACCGCTTCTTCGAGCGGCTCGCCGAACGAGAGGAGAAGCCTGAACGCGTGGCCATGTTGCGGATCCGTCCCGGAGCCAGTGGATCGACCGCGGAGGAGCTGCGCGGCCTTGCGGTCGCGTCGACTCGCGCCGCCGACATCGTGCTCCCGTCGTGCGACGGCATGTCGCTGATCGCGTTTGGTCCCTGCGAGGATGCGGTGGGTTGGCGGGGCCGGCTGGTGGAACGGCTGGAGCGGCTCGGCGCCCGCTATGCGGGAGTGCGCGTCGAGGTACTTGGCACGTGGGACTATCCGCTTCAATCGGCGATGGCCCGGGATGTGATCGCGCATGAGGTCTCTCTTGAGGTGGCGCATGCAGCCTAGCGTTCTGATCGTCGACGACGAGCCCGGGCTTGCGCAGGTCCTCGCCATCCGCATGAAGGCCGCGGGTTTCGAGACCCGAACCGCCGATGGTGGCAAGGCCGGCCTTGCCTCGGCTGCGGCCGCGCCGCCGGATGCGATCGTGCTCGACGTGCGGATGCCCGACATGGACGGCTTCGAGGTCCAGGCCCGCCTGCGCGCGGACCCGCGCCTGCGCGACATCCCGGTCGTATTCGTCTCGGCGAACGTCCAAGACAGCGCACGACATGCAGCGCTCGCCGCCGGCGCCGCCGCGTACCTCACCAAGCCCTACGACGCGCGCGAGGTGGTGAACGTCGTCCATGCCGCTATCGCGTCGCGCCATTCCGATCCGGCCTGCGGCTGCGCGAGCGCGGCTGGCGCCTGCAACCCGCGGTAGGGTGTTGGCGGACGAATCCCCGCGTTCCGACGGGTTCCGCGTCATCCCGACACGTGAAATCGCTCGGCGAATGCCGCCGAGCGTTGTCGCGCAGGGGCCGCGATGCGAGGATACGCACGGAGGCAACATGCCCGATCGATCGTCCCGTTCAGACCAGGAGCCGCCC
The DNA here is from genome assembly GCA_021297795.1 of Planctomycetaceae bacterium. GTDB lineage: Bacteria > Planctomycetota > Phycisphaerae > Phycisphaerales > SM1A02 > QWPT01. The sequence goes on along the minus strand of JAJTGL010000027.1, from coordinate 29,211 downwards.
GTCGGCAAGCGCGCGGGGGATTCGATGCCGGAGGTGCGGAGCGATGTCGTGACCGAGGGCGCTGCCGACGGCCCGACCGATGCCGAGCTCATCGAGGGCGCACGCCGACTTGCGCGCAGGCATGCCATCACCGAGGGCGAGAGGTTCCGACTGAAGGACCATGATCCCTCCGACATCGGTCCGTTCCGCGACGGCTCGCATCCGCTCGCACGCGAGCGAGGGAAGGACGCGACGCGCGGCCTTCTCGCGGCGGGCGTGCGCATGATGTCCGAGATGCAGGACAAGCTGTACGCGCAGGACCGTTGGTCGCTCCTCCTCGTCTTTCAGGCGATGGACGCGGCGGGGAAGGACGGCGTCATCAAGCATGTGATGAGCGGCGTCAACCCGCAGGGCTGCGAGGTGCACTCCTTCAAGGCGCCGAGCGCCGAGGAGATGGATCACGACTTCATGTGGCGCTGCACGCGGCTCGCGCCCCGCCGCGGGCACATCGGGATCTTCAACCGGTCGTACTACGAGGAGACGCTCGTCGTGCGCGTCCATCCCGAGATCCTCGCGCGCCAGCAGTTGCCGCGCGAACTTGTCGGCGACGACATCTGGAGCGAGCGCTTCCAGGACATCCGCAAGTGGGAGCGCTACATGGCGCGCAACGGCACCATCGTGCGGAAGTTCTTCCTCCATGTGTCGAAGGACGAGCAGCGGAAGCGCTTTCTCGAGCGGATCGACGACTCGTCGAAGAACTGGAAGTTCAGCGCCGGCGACGTGGCCGAGCGCGCGCACTGGGACGAGTACATGCGCGCCTACGAGGACGTGATCCGCGAGACCGCGCGCGAGGACGCGCCGTGGTACGTGGTTCCCGCCGACAACAAGTGGTACACGCGGCTTGTCGTGGCCGCGGCGATCATCGATGCGCTGGCGTCGGTCGACCTGCGCTACCCCGAGCTCGACGCGGCGGGAAAGGCGCGTCTCGCCGAGGCACGAGCGACGCTGCTTGCGGAGTAGGCGAACGTCAGCGGGGCGGCGGCGCGCGCGGGACGTGGTCATTCAAGGAATCGGCGGCGCGGGTGGTGGAGCGCCCGGTTCGGAACCGTCCCGAAACATGGCGGGTGGTTCTAGGGTTTCGGCTCCTAGGAGCGCAATTGGGCCGGGATCGCAAGGTTCTGCCCCTTCGCGGCTTGCATTCCGTCGGCCGTGGTTATTCTTGTTGCTGAAGTCGCCCGGCGTCCCGGGCGCTTCGCGAGGAGCTCAATATGGCACGTCTTGGATGGCTCGGATGGCGCGGGTATGTCGTTGCGGCGATGTCGTCGCTGTCGCCTCTCTTTGCGGGTGCGGCGCTCGGGGACATCGGGACCAGTATGGAGAACTGGGGTGCCTACGGTAACTGGGGCTACTGCTACACCGCCACGTTCGGCCAGACGTTCGTCGGAAATGGCGAGGCCTGCTCGGGGTTCCGGTTCCGTTTCTCCAGTGAGTCGTGCTGCTCCTACGTGCCATTTCGTGCGGTGCTTTGCCGATGGGATTCCGTCAACCGCCGAGCGATTGGACCGGTGCTCGCGCAGTCGGATTCAACCTACTCGAACTACGGCTGCTGCTGGTTCGACAAGGAGGTCACCTTCGCGAACCGTGTTCCGCTTGCGAGCGGAGAAAGTTACGTGGTGTTCTTTACCGTGTCGCCGTGGTGGAACCAGTATGGATGTCGAAACGTCGAATTCGCGGTTCGGCCGGATTCTGACTACGCGCAGGGCACGATGTATCTGCTCTCGAACGGCTCCGACCAGAGTCAGTGGACGACCTCGTCGTGGGGCAACGTCGGCTACGACCTCAACTTCACCGTTCGTACCACGAACGACTGCGACGGCAACGGCATTCCGGATCCGGATGAGATTGCCGCGGGCGCCGCGCCCGACTGCAACGCGAACGGCCTCAGCGACCTTTGCGAGGGTCTCGCGCCCGGTGCGCAGACGTTCGTTGGCGACCCGCAGGGCCCGGTCGGATCGACGGCAAGCGTGACGTACGAGTTCGACCGCGTGCTTCCGGCGCAGGGCGATGTGACGCTGCGCGTGGAGGCGAGCGCCGATCTCTCGGCGACGCACGAGTTCCTGCTCGTCACCGTTGGTAACGGCGTGGCGCGCGCGGTGTTCACAGGTGCCGAGAGCGACTGTTCGTGGCTCGAGCAGACGATCACGATCCCGCGCGACGAGTTCAATGCGGCGATCGTGAAGGACAGCGTCGCCGTGAGCATCTCCGGTAGCCCCACGGTGGATGCAGCCGCGTGCGGCGGCAAGTCGCAGGTCTCGATCCAGCTCGATTACACCGAGGCGTATCGCGACTGCAATGACAACCTCGTCGGCGACTTCCAGGACATCTGCGACGGCACCAGCATCGATTGCAACGCGAACCGCAATCCGGACGAGTGCGACATCGCCTCGGGCGCTTCGGCCGATGTCGATGGCGACGGTACCCCCGACGAGTGCCAGCCCGACTGCAACGGCGACGCGCGCCCGGATGCATTTCAGATCTTCATCGGCGAGGAGCCCGACTGCAACGCCAACGGCAAGCCCGACGAGTGCGATCTCTACACCGGCGGCGGAAGCGTCGACTGCAACGCGAACGGAGTGCCTGACGAGTGCGACATCGCGGCGGGGACTTCGCCCGACTGCGACCTCGACGGAAAGATCGACTCTTGCGCCCTCGCGCAAGGGCTTGTTCCCGACTGCAACTCGAATGGCGTACCCGACTCGTGCGACATCGCGAGCGGCTTTGCGCAGGACTGCGATGCGGATGGAAATCCGGATTCCTGCAACATCGCGGGCCTCTGGCTGTCGACGCCGACGCAGCAGCCTTTCACCAACAGTTCTCCACTCCAGCACACGCTGTCTGGGCTGCAGCCCGTCGACGAGGATGTCACGGTTGAACTGCACTACTACGCCTTTACCTACGGCTACTACGGGCAGTATGTCCGTGTGTACCTCGATGGTGGCGAGTACTACTCGTTCTCAGACAACTACTGGGGAGGCTGCACTCAGTCGACGCGATCATTCAATGTTGCACGGAACACATGGAACGCCATGGCGGCGGACGGGCAGGTGCAGGTGCTCGCGACGCATCCGTCATGGAGTAACTGCGGCGGCTACGCTCGCGTTCGGATCCGCACGGCGGCTCCCTCCCCCGACTGCAACTCGAACGGCATCCTCGACGACTGCGACATCGAGTCGGGCTTCGATCACGACTGCAACGCCAACGGCACGCTCGATGGCTGCGACATCGCGAACGGCGCCGAGGACGACAACAAGAACGGCTACCCGGATCCGTGCGAGCTCGACCGCGGTGACCTCAACATGGACGGCATCGTCGGAGGCCAGGACCTCGCGATCCTGCTCTCCTACTGGGGCGGTACGGGCTACACCATCGGAGACATGAATCACGACGGTGTGATCGACGGCGCTGACCTCTCGATCATGCTGTCGAACTGGGGCCAGTCGCTCTGAGCGGGAATGCCGAGTTTCTCGGCCTCGCACGCACGGAACACGCCTTGCCGCCCGCGCCAGCCGCCCGCGGCGGCCGTGGCGTCTTTACATGTGCACGGCGCTTTGTGAGATCTGGCTGAACGGCGGGTTCTCAGCCGTTCGCGTCGAAGGAGCGTGCTCCGGATGCCGACGAACACGGCTGCCATGCACGCCATCCGCCCGCTCGACGCACGGTTCGTTGTCGCCTCCGCGCTCGCGCTTGCACTCGCGCCCCTCTTGTCCGCGCACGCGGCTGGCGGCGCCGCAGCACCCGCGCAAACGGCCTCCGAGCTTTCCGCGCGCGCCGAGGCAGGAGACAGCGACGCGATGTACCTCCTCGGAGTGATGCATGCGGACGGCAGGGGCGTCGAGGAAGACGACGCTGCCGCGATCGCGTGGCTCGAGCGTGCCGTCGCCGCCGGCCACGCGCGCGCGACGACGCGCCTCGGCACCCATCACGCGAGCGGCGAAGGCGTCGCGCGCGACGATGCGAAGGCGATCGAGTACTACCGTCGCGCCGCCGAGGCGGGTGATGCGCAGGCGATGACGCTGCTCGGCGCGCGATACGCGCGCGGCGCGGGTGTTCCGAAGGACCTGCGCGAGTCGTTCCGCTGGTACCTCCGCGCTGCGGCAGCTGGTGAGGCCCGCGCGATGCATCTCGTTGCCGAGATGTATCTCTCGGGACGCGGCGTTGGTCGCGACGATCGACGTGGTGCCGAGTGGCAGCGTCGCGCCGCCGAGGCGGGCGATGCGCGTGCCATGGCGGCGCTTGGAGCGATGTACGCGAAGGGCCGCGCGGTCGGCCGCAACGAGCGCGAGGCGTTCCGCTGGTTCGAGCGCGGTGCACTTGCGGGCGACGCGACGGCGATGGCGAATCTCGGCGTTGCCTGCTTTGACGGGATCGGCTGCGAGCCGAACGAGGCCGAGGGCGTGCGCTGGCTGCGCGCCGCCGCCGAGTGCGGCGACGTGACGGCGATGGTCGCGCTCGGCGACCACTTCGCAGGTCGTGGCGGCGCCGAGCCCGATCACGGTGCGGCGCACGGCTGGTACGTGCGGGCCGCGACGCTTGGACATGCGGGTGCCCTGACGAGCCTCGGCGTTCACCACGCGGAGGGCCGTGGCACCGAGCAGGACGAGGAGGAGGCCGCGCGCGTCTTCCGGATCGCCGCCGAGGCGGGGGTTCCGGAGGCGATGCTCAACCTCGCGGCGCTCTATCGCGCAGGGCGAGGCGTGGCGCGTGATGAGCGCGAGGCGGCGTGCTGGTCGTTGAACGCCGCTTCGGTCGTCTCACGCTCGATGCGCGATGGTGCCAAGGCGATCGCACGAAAGGATCTGCTCGCACTCGATGAGGACGCCCGTCGCGGCGTCGAGGTGCGGCACGAGCAGTGGGCAGGCGCCTGGAGGGAATCGGCGGACGAGGCCCACGCGGACGCCGAGGGCAAGTCGCCCAACGCACGATGGAATCCCCGCGATCTCACCGGGGGCGCGGCGCGTGCACTTGCGGCGCGCGTGGCCGCGGCCTACGCCGGAACGCCGATGCAGGCCTCGGCCGAAGACTGAGGTCGGGCGCGGTCCGTGGCCGTTGGGTCGGGTGCGATCGACCGAATGCTGCGAGGCGGGACATTCGTGGTTCAATGCCGCGCCATGAGCGAATCACGCCGCCGGACCGTCCTCAACACGCGTCTCAACACGTTGATCGCGACGCTCGCGACCACGGTCGCCGCGCATGCGCGTCCTCAGGCCGTGAACGCCGAACTCGACGCCGAACTCGCCGCAGCGCTCGCGCCGAGCGCGGTCGACGCCGAGGCGCCGGTGGATGCGGTGGTCCTGTACCCGACCGAGGCGCAGGTGACGCGCCTCCTCGCGCTACCCGACGGCATCGGAACGTTCGAGCTTCGCGTGAAGGGGATGCCTGACATCGTGGACGAATCGCTCTCGGCGCGGGTCGAGGGTGCACGGCTCCTCGACGTCCGCTTCGAGAGCGTCGTCGTCGCGGTGGACGCGGCGACGAACCCCGAGCTGCGCGACACGCTCGCACAGCTGGAGGCGGCGCGCCGCACATCGGAGCTCGTCGCGCTCCGCATGGCGAAGCTCGCCGACCAGAACGCGCTGCTCAACGCGATCGCGCAGAAGACCGCGACCGAGAGCGCGAAGGACTTCGGCTCGAGGTCGCTCGATCCCGAGGCGCTCGCCCGGCAGGTCGCGTTCCTCGACGAGGCGCGCGAGAGGCTGATCGGCGAGCGGATGCGCGTCGCCGAGGACGAGCGGCAGAACAAGGCGCAGCTCGCCGCGCTCGAGGCGCGGGCGAAGGCGCTCGGCGGCCGCTCGCGCACCGAGCGCACCGCGATCGTCACGGTCGGGAAGAGCGCGAAGGGGCCGGGGAGCGTGCGCCTCACGTACCTCGTGCCCGATGCGGGCTGGTCGCCGGTCTATGCGGTGCGGGCGACCGACGTCGGCGACGACGCGGCCGACACGCTCTCGGTCGAGTTCGATGCGACGATCATGCAGAGTTCCGGCGAGGATTGGAAGGACGTCTCGCTCACGCTCTCGACCGCGGAGCCGTCGAGCACGCCCTACCCGCCGTCCGTGCCGACGAGTGCGTACGAGATCGTTCCCGAGGAGACGTGGAAGGACAAGGCGCGCGACGCGGACGCAGGCCGCGCCGATCCGCGTCCCGCCGGCATGGCGCCCGGTGCGCCGGCCGGTGGCAGTGGCGGCGGTGGCGGCGGGTTCGGCGGGATGTCCGGCGGCGGCATCCTCGGCGAGCCAGGCGAGGACCCGAACCGTCTCGGGGTCGAGCTCGAGTCCGCGTTCGAGGAGAGCGAGGAGTCGGGGAGCTCGTTCGCGACCTACGCGATCAATCGCCGCGTGACGATCCCAAGCGACAGTTCGCGCGCGGTCACGCAGCGCGTGGCGAGCTTCAGCCTCAAGCCCGAGTTCTCGTACATCGCGCGACCGGTGGTGACCGCTCGCGTCCATCTCAAGGCGAAAACGCGCAACGACTCGGGGTTCCGCATCCTTGCGGGCGAGGCGCGCCTCTTCGTCGGCGACGATTCGGTGGGGACCGCGGACATCCCCGCGATTCCGGAGGGTGCGGAGGCGTCGTTCTGGTTCGGTGCCGATGCGCGCGTCTCGGCCCGCCGCACGCTTGTCTCGCAGGAGACGAAGGACGACGGTCTCTTCACGAAGTCGGATGTGACGACGTGGCGCTGGCGCGTCGATCTCGCGTCGAGCCTTCCGCACGCGACGATGGTCGTCGTCGAGGATGCGATCCCGGTGTCGCGCAGCGAGGCGCTGAAGTTCGAGTTGCGCGATCTTTCGACGCCGCTCTCGAACGATGCCGAATACCTCGAGTTCGCCCGGCCGGACGGCGTGCTGCGCTGGAACGTGGCGCTCCCGGGCCGCGCGGCCGTCGCCGGAAAGGACGGAGCGTCGGGCAAGCCGGGCGCCGCGCAGCTCTCGTGGACCGTTCGACGCGTGGTTCCGAAGGGCGTGCAGATCCGCGAGGTCGATTGAGTCGGTTTCGCAGGCACATGCTGGGCGCATGAGCATGAGCCGGCGCATGAGTCCGCGCATGAACCGGTGCACGTTCGGCGCACGGTCGTCCGGGCGCCTCCGACGGCGATTTTCCGAAACAGCCCGACGACCCCCGCGAAACCCGCGGTTCTTTTTGGTTGAATGCGCGGCATGAGCCTCACCCGTCGCCAGTTCGTCCTGACCACGCTCGCCACGCCGCTCGCCGCCGGACTCGCGCAGCAGATCGCCTCGGCGACCGCGCCCGCGTTCCTCACGCGCGGACTCAACCAGAACTCGAAGCTGCGCCTCCTCAAGGTCGGCTGCGGCGGCATGGGTCAGAGCGATCTGAGCCAGCTGGTCGATCACAAGATGATCGAGGTCGTCGGCCTCTGCGACGTCGATCAGCGCCAGCTCGACGGCTGGACGATGGATTCGAAGAACGACAAGGGCGAGACGCGCAAGGCGCGGCTTCCCGGCGTCGCGACGTTCCGCGACTGGCGCGAGGCGTACGCGAAGCTCGACAAGAACTTCGATGCGATGTGCTGCTCGACCGCCGACCACATGCACGCACCGATCTCGATGGCCGCGATGAACATGGGCAAGCACGTCTACTGCCAGAAGCCGCTCGCCCGCGGCGCGTGGGAGAACCGCGCGCTCGCCGACGCGGCCGCGCGCATGCCGAGCGTCGTCACCCAGATGGGCACGCAGCGCATCGCGACCAAGTTCCGCCAGTACGGCGGCATGCTCCTTCGCCAGGGCGTCATCGGCCCGGTGAAGGAGGTCTACGCGTGGACGAACCGTCCGGCCGGCTGGTGGCCGCAGGGCAACCCCCGCCCCGAAGGCACCGACCCGATCCCCGAGTGGCTCTCTTGGGATCTCTTCCTCGGAACCTCGGCCGATCGCCCCTACAAGAACGGCTACACGCCGTTCGCGTGGCGCGGCACCATCGACTGGGGCACGGGCGCGTTCGGCGACATGGGCTGCCACATGCTCGATGTGCCGTTCTACGAGCTCGATCTCGGCTCGCCGATCTCGGCGATGTGCAATCCGACGAAGGCTTCGAGCGATCAGTTCCCCGAGAGCGAGTCGGTGGTCGTCAAGTACGGACCCAACCGCATGACCTCGAAGGACGGCCTCACGCTCAAGTGGTTCGACGGCGGTCAGTTCCCCGACTTCAAGGCGCTCGGCCTCCCCGAGGGCTGGGAGGGCGGCGAGCAGGGGAAGAACGCGGTCAAGGGCGACGGCGGCGTGATCCTCGTGGGCGAGAAGGGCACGATGTGGTTCCCGATCGAGTACTCGTGGGCGCGCGTCTTCGTCGACGGCAAGCCGGTCGAGCTCGACCGCAAGGATTTCGAGGCTGCGTTCAAGCAGACGAACCACTGGCACAACTGGGTCGATGCGTGCCTCGCGGGCAAGAAGGACGCCTGTGCGTCGCGCTTCGAGAAGGCCGGCCGCATGTGCGAGAGCCTCTCGATCGGCGCCATGAGCTGCGTCGAGCCGGGCAAGGTGCTCGAGTACGACGCCGCGAAGTGCATCTTCAAGAACAGCGCCGCCGCGAGCGCCGCGCTGCGCAACCCGTACCGCAAGGGCTGGGAAGTCGCGGGGCTTGCCTAAGCGCTCGCGACTGGCGGGCTGCTGAAGCTGCGCTTCAGGCGCCCGCTTTCGCCCGCTTTGGCGTCGATTGCGCCAGAGGGAACCGCCGCAGCGGGGACCGCCGTCATGACAAGCCCTCGCTCTGGCCAGCCTCGCGGCGAGTCGTGGCTTTCAGGTTGGCGCCGCGGGCTTTCGGGTTGGCGCCGCGGGCTGAAGTAGCGTCGTCTATGCGCACGCGCCCCAGGCCGCCAGCAGCGTGCTGAGATCGGCCGCGTCGGTGGTGCCGTTGCCGTCGATGTCGCCGGCCGCCGTACCCCACGCACTGAGGACCGACGAGAGATCGGCTGCATCGACCGCGCCGTTGCCGTCGCGGTCTGCGGGGCAGGGCGGCGCGCACTCGTCGGGCACTCCGTTCGCGTTCGCGTCCTGCGAGATCCCGAGCGCGATGTCGCGCGCGTCGGGTGAACCGTTCGAGTTGCAGTCGGCGGCGTTCGCGTACTCGACCAGGTAGGCGACGGCCGTGTTCGAACTCGGCTGGTCGTCCCAGGTCGCGCGGATCGCGCCGTCGGCGGTCCAGTATCGGCCGCGGTCGCCCGAGTTGTTCGGTTCGCCGGGCGCCCACTGCGTGAAGCCCCACGCGTCGCCGCTCGACCAGCGCCACGCGCCCGATGCCTTGTAGGCCCCGATCCACGGGCCTTGTCCGCCCGACCAACCCGACGCATTCGACGCGAGCGTGGTGAAGACGAAGTCGGCTTCCGCCTGCGACGTGATCGAGAGAAGCTTGCCACGTCGCGCGTTCGCCGCGGTGTTCGCCGCGGTCCAGTTCGCGGCGGGGGAGGCGAGCACCAGCTCGTACGCGCTGCCGTTGCCGCCGCAGCTCGTCGGCCAGAAGGCGATGAGGAGATCGGCGCGCGAGGTGCAGGTGTCGATGAGGCCGTCGCCGTTGGCATCGGGCGCCGTCCCGGCGTCGATCTCGCAGAGATCGGCCACGCCGTCCGCATCGCAGTCGAGCGCGTTCCGCCATGCGAGCGAGGCGCACGCCGCGCACGTCGTCGAGATCGTGTTGCCGCCGAGGCTCTGGTACGCGCCCGAGATGTTGTTCGGTGTTCCGCCGCAGAAACTCGACTGACCGACCTGGCCGGTCACGCCGCTCTCGAAGCGGAGCGCGCCGCCCGAGCCCGACGCCGAGCACGCGGACGTGGTCGACGAGAGCACCTTGCACGAGCCGTTGCCCGAGGCGAGCACCGCGCCGCCGTTGCCACCGGTGGCCGTGGTCTTCAGGAAGTCGCAGCGTTCGAGCAGGTAGGTGCCGGTCTCGCAGTGGATCGCGCCGCCGCTCGCCGCGGTCGTCCGGTCGAACACGCAGTCGACGATCGTGACCACCGCGTTGCGCGCATGGACCGCGCCGCCCTTCGCCGTCGCCGCCGTTCGGATGAAGCGGCAGTTGCGCACGGTCGCATCGGCGCCGTCGAGCTGGATGCCCGCGCCGTCGCCGGCGGCGGCGTCGTGGATCGTGAAGCCTTCGATCACCGCGCCGTCCGCGCCTGCACCCGCGACGAGCACGCCGCGACCGGCGTTCGCGTCGATGAAGGTCGCCGTCGGTCCGGCCTGCGCGCGCAGCCGCACCGGCTTACCCCTGAAGTCGACGCGCTCGTAGCGGCCGGGCGCGACGACGATCTCGGCGCCGGCGGCCGCATCGGCGAAGTCGATCGCCGACTGGAGCGACTGCGCGGTCGCGCCGCAGACGCGTCCGACGAGGATGGTGCCGGTCGTCGTCACCGTCACGCGCACGTCGGCGGTGTCGGTGAGGCCGCCCGGATCGCGCAGCGTGTAGTTGAACGTGTCGCTCCCGAAGAAGCCGGCGGGCGGCGTGTAGCGGAGGCGCGCGGTCGCGCCGGAGCCGACGAGCGAGATGGTTCCGCCGCGGGGGCTCGTCCCGTCGAACGCGTGGATCGCGAGCGGTTCACACGAGTAGTCGGTGTCGTTCGCGAGCACGTCGAGGTCGATTCCCGTCGATCCCGCGGGCACGGAGAAGCGGTCCATCTGCGCGTCGGGCGGGATCGGCTGCTCGACGGCCGGATCCTCCGAGAGGCAGGCGACCGCGTTCCGGTGCGACGTCATGATGTTCTTGTCGTTCGGGCCCATCCAGAGGCAGCCGCCGCACATCGTGTCGCAGGGCTCGTCGGCGCAGTGGGGCGCATTGAAGTTGTGCCCCACCTCGTGGCAGAGGACGTTCGCGTCGGCGAAGCGCGTCATGCCCACGCCGTACGAGTTGCACACGACGCCCACCCACGCGACGCCGGCGATTCCGTCGGAGTAGCCGGTGCCGCTGAACATGTGGACGAGGTCGCGCTCGTACTGCGTCGTCCCGGTCCACTCGACGCGTGCGCGGTCGAGCACGGCGCCGGCCGCCGTGAGGCCCGCGTACGGGTCGGTCGCGGGATCGGTGCGCACGATGATGGCGCTCGTCGCGAAGGAAACGCCCACGTGCTTCTCGTACACGGCGTCGACCGTGTTCATCGTCTGCACGATCGCGGCGGTCGTGTTGGCCGGAGCCGGGCCATAGGCCTGGAAGAAGAGGAAATCGCTGTCGACGAGGAAGACGCACTGCCGTCGGCACGATGTGCCGGCGACACCGCCGTCGGCCTCGCCTCCCGGGGCGACCGGATCGAGCGTCTCCGTCAGGCCGTGCGCGCATTCCGCGCCGCAGGCGATGCTCCGGCTCTCGCGTCGCGTGGCGGGGAGGATGGGCGTCGCGTCGGCTCCGCGCCGGCCGCCGCGCCCGAGCGCCACCAGCGCCGTTTCGGCGATCTCGTGCAGCGAGCCGTCGCGGTGATCGACGATCTGCGCGCGGATCGACTCGCCGCAGAGCGTCGCGCACAGCGAGAGATCACCGGTCGATCCCTGCAGCGCGCGTACGCCGAGCCGTCGGGTGGTGGTGCGCTCGACGCCGCGGACGCCGCGCACCTCGACCACCGCATCCTCGAACTCCAGCACCGGCTGCATCTCGAAGCCGTAGACCGCGCCGTCGACCGAGACCCGAAGAAAGGCCGGTGCGGCCGGGGCGGGCAGGATTGGCAGGGCGGCGGAGAGGAGCGCAACGGCGGGAAGGGGCATCGTGCTCCCATCATGCCACAGCGCGGCCGAGGTCCAAGATCGGCCGTGTCAGGCCGTCGCGGAAACTGGCGATATCGGGCCTCTGGCGGGGGAACGAGGGCGCTGGAGGCACGGTGCGCGGGTGGCACCGCGCCGTGTCACGGACACGTCGGAACCCGATGCGTCGGAACGCGCGGTGGAGACCAACGCCAGGCGACGCGCGATTGCGCTTCGACGAAGGCGCTCGGCGATCAGCGTCCGAACAGGCGTCCGAGGACGCCCGCGCCGGCCTTCTCGTGCTTGATGAGCATGTCGAGTTCGCCCGCGTCGAAGTAGATGCCGCCGCAGGAGCCGCACACATCGACCATGACCGTCTCGAACTTCTTCTCGGCCATCTTGCCGCCGCACTTCGGGCAGCACATCCAGTGCGAGGCCTTCGCGGCGCCTGCCTCGGCGGCCTTGCGCTTCGCGTCGAGGTCCGCGCGGATCTTCGCGAGTTGCTCGAGCTCCTGCTTCTTGAAGGCAGCCTCTTCGTGGTTGTAGCCGGTTGGTTCGGTGATGCCGCTCATCGTGGGATCCGTGTCGGGGTCCTTGTCCAGGTCCGTGTGAAGGAGAGTGCGCTCTGGGCCCGAGCGTCACCGCCGCGGGGCGCGGAGGATAGCACGCGTGGTCGCCCGACGGGGAGGGTGGATTTGCGTTGCTCGCGCCGGGTGTCGACGAGGTGGAGGGCTATATTCCGGATCCATGGCCCGTCGCCCTCGCGTACTCGTCGGTTTCGCGTGCGTCCCGGCTCTTCTGCTCGGTTCGACGGCGCTCGTCGGCGCGGGAGGTCAGGGCGATGGGGCGGCCACGCCCGTGCGCGCAGCGGAGCCGATCGCGATGCCCGCGCCTGCGTCCACGACGCCGGCCGACTTTCCCGGTCTCCACAACCTCGTGGCATTTCACGACGGGCTCATCTCGGGTAGCGCGCCCGAGGGCGACGTCGGTCTCGACTCGCTCGCGAAGCTCGGATTCAAGACGGTGATCTCGGTCGACGGCGCGATCCCCGATGTCGAGGGCGCGCGCAAGCGCGGGCTCCGCTACGTGCATCTCCCGATCGGCTACGACGGCTTCGACGATGCACGCAAGGCGCAGCTCGTGCGCGCGGTGCGCGATCTTCCGAAGCCGATCTACATCCACTGCCACCACGGGAAGCACCGGAGCGCCGGCGCCGCGGGCACCGTGTCGGTGTCGCTCGGTTGGTCGACCAACGCGTTCGCCGCCGAGCGGATGAAGGTGTCGCAGACCGCGGAGGCGTACAAGGGTCTCTGGGCGTGCACCGCGAAGGCCGCACCGATGATGGCGGCGGCCATCGACGCGGCGAGCCCGGACTTCCCCGAGATCACGAAGCCCGAGTCGATGGTGGCTGCGATGGTCGCGATCGACGAGGTCTTCGATCGCCTCAAGCTCGTCGAGAAGAATGGTTGGTCGGTGCCGAAGGATCACCCCGATCTTGCGCCGGCGGCTGACGCGGGCAAGCTTGCGGATGTGCTGCGCCTGCTCGTCGACGACGCGTCTCTGGCGAAGCTCGACGATGCGGGCAAGAGGGACTTCAACGCGCTCCTCATGGATGGCGCGGCGCGGGCGAGCGCGCTCGAGGAGGCGTTCGTGGCGCTGGAGGTCGGTGCGGCGAAATCTGGTGCTGGCGCACGGATCCTCGGCGACGACGAGAAGGCGCGGCTCAAGGCTGCGATGGCCGCGGTCGGCGCCAACTGCAAGGCGTGCCACGTGAAGTACCGCGACTGAGCGGTGGACGGCGGCGTCCTCGGCATGGCGCGCGTGGTTTCGCTCGGTTAGCGGCGGGATGTCGCGCGGTCGGCACGACGTTCCTCCGAGGCGGGATTCTGGCGTGGATCTCCCGAGCGGATCTCCAGACTGAATTTCAGACTGGATTTTTGGCGCTGACTTTTGACATGGAATTCCTGCCGCGCGCCGTCAAGCGATCGAATCGGGTGGGTAGATTCGCACTCCGTCGCAGGGGAGCGCAGAGCGGGCGTGTGTCGGGGCATGGAAGGATGCGCGCGGCAAGTGCACGTCGCGCGGGGACGGATCGATCCGATGGATCGGGACTGCTCGATGGGGATGACTGAACTCCGGTGATCGACGGCATGCGAAAGATCCACGAACTCGATCCAACGCTTCCACTCTCGGAGGCGATCACGGCGTGCCTGCTGGCGCCGGTGTCGCGTGCGCCGGACAAGACACCGAACGGTGGGGCGGTCGGTACGACGCGTGATCGCTTTCAACTCGGGAAGACGCTGCTCGTCGTCCCAGGTGGCCGACTGGCGCGCGCCGTCGAACGGCGTCTGCTCGATCGCTCCCGTGCCGAGGGTGCGGTACTCGAGGCTCCGTCGATCGTCACGCCGCTGATGCTCTTCGGGCGATTCGTGGTTCCTTCGCGGCCAATGCTCTCGCGAGTGGGTGCGGAGGCAAGCTGGCGCGAGGCGGTCGAACGGGTCGTTGCGACCAACCCGGTGTTGTCTGCACGCATCGCTGCAGCCTTCGGAAGTCCGGGCGAACTGCCTGTTCGACTCCGTCCACGGCTCTCCGCGCGACTCGCGAAGCTCTCGGCGGAAGTCGCATCAGGCATGCATTCCTTCGCGTCCGTTCGCGAAGCGATCGAGTCGCTTGCCTCGCGGGGACAGGCCGAAGCACGACTGGTCGAGCATTGGCGGGCCCTCGAGGCGTGTGCTGAGGTTCGGGCCGGCATTCTCGATGCCGCGGGTGTCGGCGATCGCGACGAGGCGCTCCGCGATGCACTGCTCTCGGAGAAGGTCTCGTCATCCGATGGAGCGCTGGCGTCGTCGAGACGCTCGGTGGCATCGCTCGCCTCTTCGATCGGATCGGCGCACCTCTTCGATCGCGTCGTCATCCTGCTCGCGGATCCCGAGCCGGTGCACCGCGCGCTCTTCCGAGCGCTCGAGGCACGCGGACTGTCCGTCGAACTCTGCGTGCATGCCGCGCGCGATTGGACGGCGGCCGGGGCGCCGTCGAAGGGCGTCTCCGTCCCCGAGCCGGTCGTCGACGACGAAGGCTTCCCGCTGCGGTCGCGTTGGGCGAATCGCGTGTTCGGTGCCGATGTGATCGCGCATGACGCGATTCGCGTGGGCGAAGGTCCGCGCGATGCGGCGGGCGAGGCCGTGGCCGCGATCCGCGCCATTCCGGCGCCTCGCCGCAGCGATGAGATCGCGGTGATGGCCCCCGACGACGACACGCGACGTGCGATCGAGGCCGCGCTCGGCGAGGCCGGCAGCAGCGCCGCTCGTGTCGAGTCGCGCGTCTTCTCATCCACCCGCCTCGGCACCCTGCTTTCGCGTCTCGAAGCGCTGCTCGGCGAGGAGGGCATGGACGCCTTCGCCGCGTACATCCGTCACCCCGACGTGGCTCGCGCGCTGGCTGGCGTTGGCGAGGAGCGCGACGTCGCGCGCTACCGGGTGGAGACCATCGCCGACTCGTGGCGCGACGGGATCTCGGCCGCGGACGGGGCGGCGGGCTTCCGCGCGATGCGCGATCGGGTGCTCGCGCAGGTCGCCTCGCTCGATGGCGAGCGGTCCATCGCCGATTGGGCACGGCCGATTCGCGCGTATCTCCGGTCGATCGTCGGCGAGGATGCAAGCGGCGCCTTCGTCGACGAGCGGGCCCGCTCGATCTCCGCGCTCGATCGCGTGCTTGGCGAGTTCGCCGATGTTCCGGCTGCGTTCGCGACGCCGATCCGGTGCGCAGAGGCCATCCGCCTGCTTCGTGCCGCGGTCGATCGCAGCGAGATCCGGGGCGAGCGGCGCGAGCAGGGTGTTTCGATCGTGCAGTGGCTCGACGCGGGCATCGCCGACGAGCCGCACCTGGTGCTCGCGGGCTTCGCCGACGGGGCAGTGCCCGAGGGCGATGTGACGGACGTGCTCATTCCCGACGCCATCCGCCGCACGCTCGGGCTCCTCTCGAGCGAGCGGCGCGCGGCGCGCGATGCGTGGATCCTCGACGGCATGCTGCGGAGAATGCACGCGCGCAGAAGCGCAGGGCTTCCGGCGAGCGTTCAGTTCGTGGTCGCGCGGCGCTCGGCATCGGGTGACCCGCTGCGCCCGTCGCGGTTCCTCCTGCGCGTCGAGTCGACGGCGCTGGCGGCGCGCGTCGCTCGGCTGTTCCCGGCCGCACGCGAGGTCGAGCCCGTCGGGTCGGTCGGGTCCGTCGCGGGCCGCTCGGTCGAGTTCCCCGTCCGTCCCAAGGTCGAGGGAAGCGCCTTCACGAGCATCTCCGTCACCGCATTCAGCACGTATCTCAAGTGTCCCTATCTCTTCCAGCTGCAGCGAGATCCTCGGCTCAGGCTCGAGTCGAACGACGAGCGAGCCACCGAGCTCGACGCGCGTCGATTCGGCAACCTTCTGCACGAATCCGTTGAGCTGTGGGGCCTCGACGAGAAGACGCGCTCGCAGCCGACCACCGACCCCGCGGCGATCGAACGAGCCGTGCTCTCGTATCTCGATGCGGCGGTCGCTCGCGAGTTGCCCCCGTCGTCGTCCTCCGCGGTGCGCGTCCAGCTCGAGATCCTCCGTGCGCGGCTGCGTCGCTTCGCGGTGATGCAGGCACGGGAGGCGGAGGCAGGGTGGCACGTGCGATTCGTCGAACTCGAGTACGACGAGAACACGGGGCCGATGCTGCTCGCCGCCGGCGCCGATCCGGCCGGACAGGCGAGGGGGCTGCGTCTCGTCGGACGCATCGATCGCGTCGATCGCAATGTGGAGACAGGCGCGTGGCGGGCGCTCGACTACAAGTCCGGCTCCGCCGGCGATGCGCCCTCCTCGACCCATCTCAAGGGCAGGCCAGGCAAGCGAACGTGGAAGGACCTGCAGCTGCCGCTGTACCGCCATCTCCTCGCCGAGGGCAGATTGGAAGGCATGCAGCCGATCGTGGTCGAGTCGAGCGGACTTGGATACGTCAATCTGGCTGCGAGTGCCGAGCGCAGCGGTTTCCGAATGCTCGAGTGCACGGCTGCCGAGTTCGACATGGCATACGACGAGGCGAGACGGGTCGTGGATGGAGTGCTGCGTGGCGACTTCGCGCCGGCAGAGCGGACTCCGTTTCCTCCCGACGATCCGCTCGCGGCCGTGTGGGGGCTCGGGTTGCGCGCGCAGGCGCTCGGTATCGATCCGGGTGATGCGGGGAGCGACGATGATGCGTCCGGTGCCGCGGTGTCCGGAGGTGGCGCATGAGCACCGTCACGCCGAAACGCTCGATCCTCGTCGCCAACGCGGGCTCGGGAAAGACCTGGACGCTCGCGAACCGCGTGCTCGCGTGGTGTTTCGACGAGCTCCGCGCGGGGAGGCAGCCGAGGCCTTCCGCGATCCTGGCCGTGACCTTCACGCGGAAGGCCGCGGGCGAGATCCTCGCTCGCATCCTGACCCACGCCGCGCAGGGTGCGGAGGACTCCGCCGCGGGCGCGGAGGCGCGCCGTCAGTTCACGGCCGTGGTCGGCGTCGCCGGATCCGCGGAGTATCTCGCCGTCCTCGAGGCGCTCTGCCGTGATCTGCACCGGATGCAGATCGGGACGATCGACGGTTACTTCCATCGGATCGCAAGCGCGATGCCCGACGAGGTCGGTCTTCCGCCCGATTGGACGATGGGTGAGGATCGCGAGATCGAGCTCCTGCGGGCCGAGGCCGCTGCGCGCGTCCTCTCCGATCCCGAGGCGGCGCAGCTTGTCACGCTGCTCGAGGCGGGTGCTCCGAAGGCATCGGTGGTCGATTCGATCGCTTCGCTGATCGGCGGTCGCTCGGTGAGCGTGCTTGATCACTACCGGGCGTGCGCGATCGACGGCGATGCCGGCATCGACCGGGCATGGCGTTGGGTCGCTCGGATTCCGCAGGGTTCGGACGTCACCGGCCCGGACGCCGGCACGCACTACCGGCGCGTCTGCGACGCGTGGCGTGCCCTCGAGATCCCGAGCACGGCCGATCGCAAGGCGCCCAAGCCGCGAACGAGGTGGGTGAACTCGCACCGCGTCGTGCTCGAGTGCCTCGAGACGAAGGACTTCCGCAGGCTCGCCGAGCAGACGATCCTGGCGAGACTGTCGTGCGGAGAGGCTTTCGACAAGTTCCCGCCTCCGCAGCCCTGGATCGACGCCTGCAAGCTTCTCGAGCCGCATCTGCGCGCGGCCCTGATCGCGCAGGTGCGCGGCCGCATCGATGGCGCGCTCGCGGTGATGCCGCTTGCGGACAGGGCGCTGGCCGAACTTCAGGGCGAGCGTGGGATCTTCACCTTCGGCGACGTGGGGCTCGGCGTCGCTCGGGCGGCACGGCGCGCCGGCTCGCGGGTCGCCGATCCGTCGACGTTGCGCGGCGCGATCGGAAGCGAGATCGTGGATCTCGCCATCGACGAGGCGCAGGACACGAGCGCCGAACAGTTCGCGGCGCTGCAACCGCTGATCGAGGATGTGCTCGGAGTGGCGCGGACTGCGGACAGCGAGGCGTCCGGACCGACGGGCCGCTTCCTCGTCGTCGGCGATCCCAAGCAGTCGATCTACGGTTGGCGCGGCGGCACACCCGGTCTCGTCGCCGAGATGACGCGGCGCTACGCGGGGTTCCTCGACCCCGATGCGCCGCTCCGAAAGAGCTTCCGCTCGTCGAAGCTCCTGATGGACTTCGTCAACCGCGTCTTCTCGAATCTCGCCGACGACGTGCCGCCGCTCGTCGAGGACGAGGCGCATCGCCAGCCGCTGCTCTCGATCGGCGAGTTCGTGGCACGGGAAGGTCTGCCCGACGAGGTGGCGCAAAGCGCCTTCGTCCGCGCGCTCGCCGAATGGCGCTTCGAGCCACACGAGGCCGCGAACACGTCGCTCGGTGGCGCGATCCACGCGTATGCCTACGGAAAGCCGGCGGAACCGGAGTCGGCCAAGTCTGCGACGGGAGCGGTCGGCGGGGCTGCGCTGGGTGGGGCGCCGGGCACCCCGCCCGGTGGTGAATCCGGCGACGAAGCGCTCACGCCTTCGGGCGATCCTTCGCTCGAGCCCGTCGCCTCCTCGCCGGCGCCGCGTTCCGTCACCGCGGCGGAACGCGCTGCCATGGTGGCCGCGAGTCTGCACCGCGCGAACCCCGAGCGCACGATCGGAATCCTCGTGCGCACCAACCGGGTGGCCAACGACGTCATCGAGGGTCTGCGCGCGCAGGGGGTTCCCGCGAGCGACGAAGGTCGGGCGACGCTGCTTGACTCTCCGGCGGTGGTCGGGCTCATCCAGATCCTCAGGCTGGTCGACGAGCCGAGCGATCGGATCGCGCCTTTCCTCGCGTCGCGTGGACCGGTCGGCGAACTCACGGGGCTCACGCCGCTCGAGGAGGCCGCAAGTCCGCGGCTGGCGCGCGCCGAAGCCGAGCGTTTCGCGGCAGAGATGCGCGGTCGTATCGCCGACGAGGGATTGGCGCGCGTGCTCCGCGGATACATCGACGCGCTCGTCGCGCGGGGGCTTTCGGCGCGCGACCACGGTCGGCTCGAGCGCATGGTCGCGATCGTGGAGGATCTCGCCGCAGAGCCCCCCGCGCGGCTCGCGGGGTACCTCGATGCGATCGCCGCCGACGAGGCCGACGCCAGTTCCGCCGACCGGATTCGCGTGATGACCGTGCACGCCTCGAAGGGACTCGAGTTCGACGAGGTCATCCTCGCATCGCTCGACGACTCCTGGGGAGCCACGCCCACCGACTGGGCATCGGTCGCGCCGGATCCCACGCGGCCGCCGGCGCTCGTCGGGCCGCTCGGGAATGAATCGATTCGTCGTTGGGTTCCGGAACTGGCGGTGCTCGAGCGCGACGAGCGGCGTCGACGACTGCTCGACGATCTGTCGCTCTTCTACGTCGCGGTGACGCGTGCCCGTCGCGGGCTTCACCTCGTTGTCTCGAATGATCCCGGCGGGACGCTGCCCACGGCGTCCAAGCTGATTGCGGCCGCACTCGCACGGGCCGTCTCGGTTCCGGACACGCTTTCGGGAGCTCGGCCGTTCGGAAGCGCGCGCGCAGAGGCGCGGCATGATCAGGCTGCGCCGTTCTGGACGGTCGAGTACGAGGGCGCCGCGAAGCCCGAGACGACCGCAGCCGGAACGGGCGAAGCCAGGGTTCAGGTCGTCGCCGAGACGCCGACGGCCGGGGCCGCTTCGGATGTCGCCCCCGATGCGGACATCGATGTACATCGCGAATCACTTGTCGAGCTCATCCCGGTCCCTGCGGGGCGTGCGCGTCCACCGTCGTCACACGATGCGGCCGGGCTCTGGTCGGACGATCCCTTCTCGAACGAAGACATTCCGCTGAGGGGTGTGCTTGTCCACGAGTGCTTCCGCGAGATTCGCTCGATCGAGGACCTGGCGGTCGTCGCGGCACCCGCGACACCCGAACTCATCGCTCTCGTCGCGCGGGCCGCCGAGCGTGCCGCGGTGGAGAAGGGGGCTCCCGTACCTGCGCCGATGCGGCGGGACGCGGAGCAGTTGCTGGCACGCATCGCGGCTGGGGTCGGCAAGCCGGGCTCGATCGCCGAGGCGTTGCGCGCGGCGCCGTCCGATGACGTGTGCAACGAGCATCCATTCCTGCGTGGGATCGCGATCGCGGATCCGTCTGGTTCCAACGCGGGGATCGCGGTCACCGCTGGCCGCATCGATCGCCTGGTCCTGCATCGCGACGCCGATGGGCGCATCACCGGCGCGACGATCCTCGACTACAAGACCGGCGCCGCGTCCGCTTCCGCGTCGCAACTCGGGGCGAAGCTCGCCGGCTATCGCGCGCAGATGCGGGCGTACTGCGCCGCGTTCGAGGAACTCTGGTCGCTGCCATCGGGGTCGGCCGCTGCGAAGCTCCTGTTCGTCGATCGCGGCGAGGTCGTCGAGGTCGCCGCGGTCGTGTCGGCCTGACGCGAAGAGGGAGCAGCCCGTCCACAGGGACCGGAGGCGTTCGCGAGTCTGCTTGAGTTGGAACTCGGCCCAAAACGGAACTCGGCCCCGGTGTGCGGGCCGTAGCCTGCATCCCGGAGCCGAATCGCTCGGACACGCTCTTTGACAGCATCTGGTTTCACGCAGCGGTTCCGCCTCCGCGCTCGCCAGACTGGGGCAATGCCCAGATTCCCTTTTCCGGCCTTCCGCCCGAGCATGTCGCGGGCCGAGCCGGATTGCACTTGGCAACCGGGGGGGAAGAGCAGCGCGGCGCCGTTCTCTGCGCGCAACCTGCGCGATTTCCGCGATTGCTCCGCACCGTCTCGTCCGCGAGGGCGCGCGCTGCGGCGGGAGGGCAGGTTTGCGGACACTTCCCGACGGCGGCAAGGCCTCAGAAGATGATGCCGCTTTCCCAGGAACGGCGCCCGGAGGGTTGGCGGGCCCGGGGCTTGGGTTAGACTCGGAGCGTGACGTCTTCACGGATCCCGTTCCTCCTCGCGGTGACCGTTGCGGCGGTCGCGGCCGGATCGCTTCTTGCGGTCCGCCCGTTGGACCCGACCAGCACCGTTCTTTCCAACGACAAGGCGACCAAGCGGTCGCCGGCCGACGCGAAGTCGGCTTCCAACCTCGCGCGTCCCGTCGCCCTCGCCGAGCGCCCGCTCCAGTTCGGCCGCGACGTGCGGCCGATCCTCTCCGACCGCTGCTTCCTCTGCCACGGTCCCGATCGCGAGCACCAGAAGGCCGGCCTGCGCCTCGACAACTTCGCCGATGCCACCGCGCCACGCGATGGCGGGGCCGCGATCGTGCCGGGTGACCCCGACGCGAGTGAACTCTGGCGGCGCATCACCTCGCACGACCCCGAGCTTGTGATGCCCACGCCGGCGAGCAACAAGAAGCAACTCTCCGATGCGGAGCGCGCGATCATCCGGCGCTGGATTGAGGAAGGCGCCCGCTACGAGAACCACTGGGCCTTCGTCGCGCCAGCGGCGTCGCCCGCACCCGAGGTGCGCAGGACGGACGGACTCCGCAACGAGATCGATCGCTTCATCGAGGCCGATCTCGAGCGCAGCGGCTTCACGATGAGCCCCGAGGCTGCGCCCGAGACACTCGTCCGCCGCGTCTACCTCGACCTCACCGGTCTGCCGCCGACGCCCGCCGAGACCGATGCCTACCTCGCCGACACCCGCGCCGACCGCTACGAGCGGCTGATCGACCGTCTGCTCACGGAAGAGCCCTACGCGACGCGCACCGCCGAGCGGCTCTCGGTGCCCTGGCTCGACATGGCGCGCTACGCCGATACGAACGGCATCCACATGGACGCCGGTCGCCAGATGTGGCTCTGGCGCGACTGGGTCATCGACGCGCTTCGGGCGAACAAGCCGTACGACCGCTTCATCGTCGAGCAGCTCGCGGGTGATCTCCTGCCCGATGCCACGATCGACCAGCGGATCGCGAGCGGCTTCAACCGCGCGCACGTCATCACCGACGAGGGCGGCGCGATCAACGAGGAGTACCTCCTCGAGTACGCGGTCGACCGCGTCAACACCACGGGCACGGCGTTCCTCGGCCTCTCGGTCGGCTGCGCGCGCTGCCACGACCACAAGTTCGATCCGATCACCACCGAGGATTTCTACTCGCTGATCGCGTTCTTCAACTCGAACGAGGAGCCCGGGCTCTACTCGCAGGCTCCCGATCCGAACCGAGCCTTCGAGCCGTTCCTCGAGGTGCCGCGCAAGGACGCCGAGTCGCGGCTCTCGATCCTCTCCGAGGCCGAGAAGGCCGCGCGCGAGGCGCAGGCGAAGGCGGGCGAGGGCGAGCGCGCCGAACTCGACGCGTTCGTCGCCGACGTCCGTCGCGGCTTCGCGCCGGTGGCTTCGTCGGTGCTCTCGGCGAAGAGCGCGGCGGGCGCCACCTTCACCACGCAGCCCGACGGTTCGGTGCTCGCGAGCGGCGAGAATCCCGCCGACGACGAGCACACGATCGTCCTCCGCACCGATGGCACGAATCTCCGCCTCCTCATGCTCGAGGCGCTCACCGATCCCTCGCACGCCGGCGGTGGTGTCGGCCGCGCGTTCAACGGCAACGCCGTCCTCGACCACATCGCGGTCGAGGCTGTGTCCGTCGCCGATCCCTCGCGCCGCGAGCCGGTCGAACTCACGTGGGCGTGGGCCGACTACGAGCAGGAGAACGGCGACTACCGCGTGGTGAACGCCCTCACGAAGGGCGAGGGTCGCCAGTGGGCCGTCCGCTCGCACGAGGTCGGCGGACAGCGCACCGCGCTCTTCGCCGCGGCGAAGCCGTTCGGTTTCGACGGCGGCACCGAGCTCCACGTCACGTTGACCTACCGTTCGCCCTACGCGAACCACATCTTCGGCCGCGTGCGCTTCACGCCGATGACGGCGACCGACGAGGCGCTTGCGCAGCTTCCGGAGGCGCGCAGCGGCTGGTACATCGCGGGACCATTCTTCGGCGAGCCGGGCGCCGGTTACACCACGGCGTACGGCCCCGAGACCGCCACGCGTTTCGATCGCCAGGCCAGGTTCCGCCATGACGACAAGAAGGCAGGCCCGCAGGAGGACGGTTGGCGCTACGCGCCGGGCGTCGTCGACGGGGCGGCCGCCGGACTCGCGGCGTCGGTCGGTTCGGAGTTCCTGGCGCGGCAGATCTACGCGCCATCGGCGCGCAAGCTCGACCTCTCGTTCGGCTCCGACGACGGCATCCAGGTCTACCTCAACGGAAAGCTCGTCCACGAGAACCGCACGGCCCGCGCGGTCGCGCCCGATCAGGAACGCATCTCCGTCGAGCTCGTACCCGGCGAGAACTTCCTCGTCTGCAAGGTGGTCAACACCGGCGGGCAGGCAGGCTTCTACGCACGGCACGTGCCGCCGGCGGAACTCGCGATGCCCCGCGAGACCTTCGTCATGAAGCGCGGTCTCTACGACCAGCCCGACAAGTCGCGTCCGGTGACGCGCGCGATCCCCGCGGTCTTCGGCCGGATGCCCGAGGACCTCCCGAAGAACCGCCTCGGCCTCGCAGAGTGGCTCGTCTCCGACGACAACCCGCTGACCTCGCGCGTGGTCGTGAACCGTGTGTGGGAGATGCTCTTCGGAAACGGCCTCGTCCGCACCAGCGACGATTTCGGCCTCCAGGGCGAGTGGCCCACGCATCCCGAACTCCTCGACACGCTGTCGGTGCGCTTCCGCGAGGGCGGTTGGAACCTCCACGCGCTCCTTCGCGAGGTGCTCTCGAGCGCGACGTACCGTCAGGAGTCGCGCGTGCGCCCCGAGCTCGCGGGGTTCGATCCCGGCAACCGCCTCCTCGGCTTCTATCCGCGCCAGCGGCTCGCCGCCGAGCAGATCCGCGACCAGGCGCTCTACGTGGGTGGCCTGCTCGTCGAGAAGCCGGGCGGCCCGAGCGTCAAGCCCTACCAGCCGGAGAACCTCTGGCAGGAAGTCGCGATGCTCCAGTCGAACACGCGCGTCTACGAGCAGGGGATGGGCGAGGACCTCTGGCGTCGCAGCATGTACACCTACTGGAAGCGCGCCGCGCCGCCGCCGTCGATGCTCACCTTCGATGCGCCGACGCGCGAGTTCTGCACGCCTCGCCGCCTTGCGACGAACACGCCGCTGCAGGCGCTCGTCCTCTGGAACGACCCGCAGTTCGTCGAGGCCGCGCGCGCCGCCGCCGAACGCACGCTGCGCGAGCAGAAGGACGACGCCGCACGCATCGAGCTCATCTACCGACGTGCTACCGGCGAGGCTCCCTCCGAACGCGCGCGTGCCGCGATGGTGGACACGCTCGCGCGCAACCGCGAGCGCTACGCCGCCGCTCCGATGGATGCGGAGAAGCTCGTCTCGGTCGGGTACGCGCCGCGCAGCGGCGATATCGAAGCGGCCGAGCTTGCCGCGTGGACCATGCTGGTGAATGCCGTCCTCTCGAGCGACGGCACGATCGTGAAGGACTGAGTTCGAAGGATTGAGTTCGAAGGATTGGGTGGGACGGACCGTTTCTGCGGCATGCGCCGCATCGACCGCCGGCAGCCGAATCCGAGATCCCGAGGAATCTGAGATGTCGAAACCGAAGATCAGCGCCACCCCAGCCGACGGCCTCGAGGAGTACCTCCTCAATCTCACGCGCCGCCGCTTCTTCGGCTCGGTCGCGAACACCTTCGCCGCCGGCTTTGGCGGCGCGGCGCTCGCGCAACTCCTCGGTCGAAACGCCTCGGCCGCGCTTCCGGGGCTTTCCCCGGGGCTTTCCCAGCGCGCCGTGCTCGGCGCCGACGGTCTCCCGGCGGCCGCCGCACCCGAGGTCGGTCCGCACTTCGCGCCGAAGGCGAAGCGCGTGATCTACATGCACATGGAGGGGGCGCCCAGCCAGCTCGACCTCTACGACTACAAGCCCGAGCTCGTCCAGCGCTTCAACGAGGATCTCCCCGACAGCGTCCGCAACGGCCAGCGCATCACCGGCATGACGAGCGGTCAGGCGCGATTCCCCGTCGCGCCGACGAAGTTCCGCTTCGACCGCTTCGAGAACAACGAGGACGGCCTCTGGCTCTCCGAGGTCCTGCCGCACACGGGCAAGATCGCGAAGGACATGTGCCTCATCAACTCGATGCACACGCAGGCGATCAACCACGAGCCCGGCATCACGTTCTTCCAGACCGGCACCGAGCAGCCCGGCCGACCGAGCTTCGGCTCGTGGATGAGCTACGGCCTCGGCAGCATGAACAACAACCTGCCGAGCTTCGTGGTGATGATCACGCAGGGCGTCGGCAACATGCAGGCGCTCAGCGCGCGCTTCTGGGGCAGCGGCTTCCTGCCGAGCGAGCACCAGGGCTGCCGCCTGCGCTCGGGTCGCGACGCGGTGCTCTACCTGCGCGACCCCGAGGGCGTCACGCGCGAGGATCGTCGCGAGATGCTCGACCTCGTCGGGCAGCTCAACGAGGAGGAGTTCGCGGAGAGCCTCGATCCCGAGGTGCGCGCGCGCATCGCGCAGCACGAGATGGCCTACCGCATGCAGATGTCGGTGCCCGAGCTCACCGACTTCAGCGACGAGGATCCGGCCACGCTCGAGATGTACGGCCCCGACGTCCACACCCCCGGCTCCTTCGCGGCGAACTGCCTGCTTGCGCGCAGGCTCGCCGAAAGAGACGTGCGCTTCATCCAGCTCTACATGCGCGGATGGGATCAGCACGGAAACCTCCCCGGCGAACTGGGCGCGCAGGCGAAGGCCGTCGATCAGGCGCAGTCGGCGCTCGTCCAGGATCTCAAGCGGCGCGGCCTGCTCGACGAGACGCTCGTCCTCTGGGCGGGCGAGTTCGGCCGCACGGTCTACTCGCAGGGCCAGCTCGCGCGCGACAACTACGGCCGCGACCACCATCCGCGCTGCTTCAGCGTGTGGGTCGCGGGCGGCGGCTTCAAGGGCGGCATCACCTACGGCAAGACCGACGAGTACTCGTACAACATCGTCGAGAATCCGGTCGAGGTGCACGACCTGCACGCCACGATGCTGCATCTCCTCGGCCTCAATCACGAGAAGCTCGTCTACCGCGCGCAGGGCCGCGACTACCGCCTCACCGACGTGAAGGGCCGGATCGTGCGCGACATCCTCGCCTGAGCCCTCGGCCGACTCGCCGGTGCCGCCGCGATCGCGGATGCCTCCACTTGGACCCTCACATGCTCGATGCGATCACCTTCGTCATCGACCTCGTGGTGATGCGGCCCGACCCAAAGCGCCCGCCGGCCGTGCGCGCCGTGATGTGGATCCTCTGGGCGCTCGCGCTGATTTCCCTTCTGGTCGGCGCCGTCATCCTCGTTGCTGGGTAGGTCCGTCGGACAGAGCCTCGGCGCCGCAGCGATTTCCCTGTTGCACACGCTGCCGCGAGCCGATATCTACGGCCCCATGGGCTCCACCGGCGCCGTCAACCTCATCCTCGATTTCGACTCGACCATCGTCGCCGCCGAAGGTCTCGACGAGATCGCGCGTCTCGCGCTCGCCGACGACCCGGACCGCGAGGCGAAGGTCCTCGCGATCGAGGGCATCACGCGCGACGGCATGGAGGGCCGCATCGGGATCGACGAGTCGCTCGAGCGGCGCTTCGCGATGCTCTCGATCACGAGGAAGCACGTCGCCGAGGTGGTGAAGCTCCTCAAGAAGAGGATCGCGCCCAGCTTCCGCCGCCACCGCGCGGAGGTGAAGAAGAACGCGAGCCGCATCTGGGTCGTGAGCTCCGGGTTCCGCGACTACGTCGTCCCCGTCTGCGCCGAACTCGGGATCGCCGCCGACCACGTCGTCGCGAACGACCTGCGCTGGTCGAAGGACGGCGTCTGCACCGGCTACGACACCACGTCGCCGCTCGCGCGGCCGAAGGGGAAGCCCGCGGCCGTTCGCGCGCTGCGGCTTGATGGCCTCGTGGTCGCCGTCGGCGACGGCGCCACCGACTGCGAGATCCGCGATCTCGGCGCCGCGCGCGAGTTCGTCGCCTACTGCGAGAACATCGAGCGCGAGAACGTCGTCGCCCGCGCGGACCGCGTGGTCCGCAGCGTCGACGAGCTCCTCTGGATCTACGGACTCCCCGGCGCACCGAGCTATCCGAAGTCGCGCATGGTCGCGCTCCTCCTCGAGAACATCCACGCCGACGCCGTGCAGCGCCTCGCCGACGAGGGCTACAAGGTCGAGGCGCTCTCCGACGCGCTGCCCGAAGCCGAGCTTGCGCGCGCGCTGAAGGGCGTGTCGCTCCTCGGGATCCGCTCGAAGACCCGCGTCACCGCAGGCGCGCTCGCCGCCGCCGACCGGTTGCTCGCGATCGGCTGCTTCTGCATCGGCACCGAGCAGGTCGACCTCGCCGCCGCCGGCGCGCGCGGCGTCGCCGTCTTCAACGCGCCCTACTCGAACACGCGCAGCGTCGTCGAGCTTGCGATCGGCGAGATCGTGATGCTTTTCCGCCGAGCGGTCGAGTCCGACCGCATCCTGCACGCGGGCGGCTGGAGGAAGAGCGCGCAGGGCTGCCGCGAGGTGCGTGGCAAGACGCTCGGCATCGTGGGCTACGGACACATCGGCTCGCAGCTCTCGGTGCTCGCCGAGGCGATGGGCATGCAGGTCCTCTACCACGACATCGCCGAGGTGATGCCGCTCGGGAACGCGCGCCGCGCGAAGAACCTCGCCGATCTCCTCGCGAAGTCCGACGCGGTGAGCCTGCACGTCGACGGACGCCGCGAGAACACGCATCTCATCGGCGAGCGCGAGCTGCGCAAGATGCGGCCGGGTTCGGTCCTCGTGAATCTCTCGCGCGGCCACATCGTCGATCTCGAGGCGGTCGCCGCAAGCCTGCGCGCAGGACACCTCGCGGGCGCGGCGGTCGACGTCTTCCCGGTCGAGCCGAACTCGAACAAGGAGTCGTTCGACACGCCGCTGCGCGGCATTCCGAACGTCATCCTCACCGCCCACATCGGCGGCTCGACCGCCGAGGCGCAGCAGGGGATCGGTGTCTTCGTCGCGAATCGACTCGTCGACCAGGTCAACACCGGCTCGACCGCGGGCTGCGTGAATCTGCCTGAAATCGCGCTACCGCCCACCCCGCGCGCGCACCGATTCCTGCATCTCCACCGCAATCAACCGGGCGTGCTTGCCGCGATCAACGGTATCCTCGCGCGCCGCAAGATCAACATCCTCGGCCAGTCGTTGCGCACGAGCGAAGAGGTTGGCTATGTGGTGACCGATGTCAACAAGTCGTACGACGACGCGGTGATCCACGACCTTCGCGCGGTTGAGGGTACGATCCGGCTGCGCGTCCTCCATTGAGCGATCTCGCGCGCTCGCCAATCCATCGAAGTCCGTCGCCATCGTGAGGGCGCCCTTACGCCACAGCACGCCACCGAGTGAGAAACACCATGAAGCATCGCATCGCCATCGTCGCGCTCGCTGCGCTGCTCCCTTCCGTTTCATTTGTCGTTTCGCCTGCCGCGGCGCAGATCGCGGTTCCGGCAACGGCCACCACGCCCGTGCGGCCAGCCGGTCAGACCGTTGCGGTGCCGCCGAAGCAAGCTGCCGACGGCGGGGCGGCGAAGGCCGCGCCCGCGACGATCGACGAGAAGGCCAAGGCGATCTACGACCAAGGTGTCGCGGCCGCGCGGGCGCTGAAGTCGATCGACGTCGTGACGCAGATGAAGTTCGCGGGGGAAGGCATCGACCCGAGCATGCTTCCGCCCGGATTCGGCGCGAAGTCGCGCGTGCGCATGAAGTTCATCGAGGGTGAGGGTGGTGCGAAGATGTTCGCCGGATTGGTTGCGATCGAGCGGCTCGATGGCGACAAGATCGTCGAGCGTTTCGTCGCGGGGAAGCAAGATGGGAAGGACGATGCAATCCTGATCATGCCCGAAGCGAAGACCTACGCGAAGAGCGAGACGGTGACGGATCTGATGGGCATCGCCGCCATGGCGATCCCGCAGTGGATCCTCGAGCAGCGCGCCGCCGGCACGCCCAACCGCGAGCAAGGCGGCATGGTGATGCCCGAAAGCACGTTGCTCTCGGCCGAGATGGTGGGGCCCGAGACCATCGACGACCTTGAGT
>JAJTGL010000121.1 GCA_021297795.1 Planctomycetaceae bacterium | reverse complement strand
CATGATGAGGATCGCCCAGCGTCGCTTCTCGCGCAGGAACTTCGGCGAGATGAAGCCGACCCAACCGAGCAGGAGGATCGCGACCGGCAGCTGGAACGCCACCACGCTGCCGAGGAGCAGCATCAGGCAGAAGGAGACGTACTCGCTCAGGCGGTACATCTGCGCGATGCCCCCGACCACGGTCAGCGGCACCTCCAGGATCGAGAGCGTCTTTGCGGCGTCCGCCTGCCCCGACAGCGTCGCCGAGAGGTCGCTGGTCGCCTGGACGAGCGCGTTCGGCGAGATCTTCTCAAGCGGCACCGCGATGCGCAGTACCTGCTTCTTCGCCGAGATCCATACGTCGCCCGCCTTCGGGTTCGGCGGATCCTCGTCGAGGACGAGGATGTTCGCGGCGGTGCCTTCAGGCAGTTCGGTCGCGACCTGCGCGCCCGCTTCGGGCACGGGCACCGTGCGCGGCTGCGAGGCGCCGAATCCGACGAGGAAAAGCAGCGTGAACGGCAGCAGTACCCAGTAGAAGAGCGCGATGCCGAGCAGGGTCAGCACTCCCGACAGCGGCATCAGGAAGTAGACGTAGCGGCGCTCGTGGCGGTAGAGGCCGGGTTCGATGAACTTCCACAGCTGGAAGAGCACCCACGGCGCCGAGAGGGCGATCGCGCTGATGAGCGCCAGCTTCATGTCGGTCGAGATCGTCTCGGCGGGGGAGAGCGCCTGCACCTGCTCGGGCTGTCCGTTCGCGCGCTGCGCGGCGAAGAGCGGCCGGATGAGGATGTCGCGGATCTCGGGGGCGAAGAAGAAGAGGACGATCGCGAGCGGCAGGGGGACGATCAGCGCCCGGAACACGCGCGACCGCAGCTCCTGGAGGTGATCGCCGAAGCTCATGATCCCGAGGATGGGGGAATCGCCTCTGGATTCGCCTCTCGGGTCGGATGAGGATGGGTCGCCCGCGCGGCCTTGCATGAAGGGTCGAGTGTACGGAACCCGTCCGGCGCGCGTTGCGCCTGCGGTACGCTGCGGGCGTGATCGACACCCATTGCCACCTCACCTTTCCGGAGTACGAGGGCCGGGTCGCGGGCGTCCTCGCCGATGCGCGTGCCGCAGGGGTCCTCGGCGCGATCACGATCGCGACCACCACCGCCGATGCGCGCCGCACCGTGCGCCTCGCCGAGGCCCACGACGATCTCTGGGCGTCGGCCGGGGTCCATCCGCTCTACTCGGACGAGCCCGCCGATTGGGCCGAGATGCGCGAGGCAGGCCGATCCCCGAAGTGCGTGGCCTGGGGCGAACTTGGCCTCGACCGCCACTACGCCGACCCCCCGCAGGAGGTCCAGCGGCCGGTGCTCGAGGCGCAGCTTGCCGAGATCGCCCGTTGGCACCGGGAGGAGCCGAGCCTTGCGAAGCCGATCGTCCTCCATTGCCGCGAGGCCTTCGACGAGCTCATCCCGGTACTCCGGGGGAGCGGCCTTCCCGCTGAACGCTTCGTCTTCCACTGTTTCACCGCCGGCCCCCGTGAAATGCGCCTCCTCCTCGACTTCGGCGCCCACGTGTCCTTCACCGGCGTGGTCACCTTCCGGAACGCCCGCGAGACCCACGAGGCGGCCCGCCTCGCCCCGCTCGACCGGATCATGGTCGAGACCGACGCCCCGTTCCTGACTCCGGAACCCCACCGGACCGTCCGGCCGAACGAGCCCAAGTACGTCGTCCACGTCGCGGCGGCCCTCGCCGCACTCCGGGGGCAGCCCGAGGGCGAGGTCCGCGAGGCGGTTTGTGCGAACGCAATACGCTTCTTTGGGGTCCGCCCGTCGATCGCTTGAGGAGTCGCCAGTCGATCGCCGCGACCGCCCCTTCACCCACCCGGTGTAGTGCGATCGCAGGGCGCGCGAAGCCAAATCATCCCCCGTCCTTTCATGGCCCGAGAACCGCTCGTCCGATCACGGAGCATCCTGTCGGCGGTTTGACGGGTGGAGTGGCAAGGTCTACCATGGCCAAATGGACTTCGTGAAATTTTGCACGATGTCCACGCAAGCCTTTTTCGGGTCCCTTTCGGGTCCGGCGCAGGTCGCGTCGCACCCTCCCAGGAGCTCTTCAAGAGATGAGCAGGTTCCTCTTCCCGCGATGGTCGAATCTTCTGTTGCCGACCATCATCCTCGCGGCCCTCACCATTCCGCTCTACGCGGTGTTCTTCGTCGCGTACGGATTCAGTCCGAAGACGCTCGAGGTCGGCTACCAGCCGAAGCAGCCCGTGCCGTTCAGCCACGCGCTGCACGCCGGTGAGCTCGGCATGGACTGCCGCTACTGCCACACCTCGGTCGAGAAGGCCGCGCACGCCAGCGTGCCGCCGACGCAGACCTGCATGAACTGCCACACGCAGATCCGTCCGCAGAGCCCCAAGCTCGCGGATGTGCGCGAGAGCTACGAGACGGGTCTTCCCGTCGAGTGGACGCGCATCCACAAGCTGCCTGATTTCGCGTACTTCGACCACTCCGCGCACGTCAATCGCGGCATCGGCTGCGTGTCGTGCCACGGCCGCATCGACAACATGGAAGTCGTCTACCAGAAGTCGCCGCTGTCGATGGGCTGGTGCCTCGAGTGCCACCGCAACCCCGAGATCAACCTGCGCCCGACGAGCGAGATCACGAATCTCTCCTTCGACAGCGCGACCGACCAGACCGCGGCGGACCGCGAGGCGCTGAAGAAGAAGTACCACATCAGCCCGAGCGAGGACTGCTCGACCTGCCACCGCTGATCGCATGCCGGGCCGCGGCGCACCGGTGCGCGGCTCTCTCCGAACGACTGCACGAACGACAGGACCGAAGGAAACCTCGATGCACGAATCACGCCACGGCTGCGACACCGCGAGCAAGAGCGCGAACGACGCGGGACTCACGTTCCCGCGCGGCGAGTACTGGCGCAGCGCCGAAGACCTCGAGAAGACGCCGGAATTCCGCGAGATCATGACGCGCGAGTTCGGTCCGAACGCGCAGGAACTCGCCTCGGGCGACGACCGCCGCACCTTCATCAAGCTGATGGGCGCGGGCATCGCGCTCGCCGGACTCGCGGCCTGCCGCCGCTGGCCCGAGTCGAAGATCGTCGCGTTCTCGCAGGCCCAGAAGGGTCGCACCGCCGGCGTGCCGGTCCACTACGCGACGTGCGTCGAGGTCGGTGGCATCGCGTGGCCCGTGCTCGCGAAGAGCTTCGACGGCCGTCCGATCAAGCTCGAGGGCAACCCCGCGCTTCCGTTCGCCGGTGGATCGAGCGCGATCATCCAGTCGCGCATCCTCGAGCTCTACGACCCCGATCGCAGCCGCTCGCTGACGAAGTCGGGACAGGCGAGCACCTGGAGCGCGTTCACCGCGTGGTGCGGCGAGGCGCAGACGAAGTTCAAGGCCAATGGCGGCGCGGGCCTCGCGGTCCTCGTCGACACGTCGTCGAGCCCCTCGCTCGGCGACATGAAGGCGCGCTTCAGCGCGCTCTATCCGAAGGCGTGGTGGGGTTCGTGGAGCGCGATGGCCTCCGACAACCTCGTCGCTGGCGCGAAGGCGACCGGCGGCGCGATCGCGATGCCGCACCTCGACAAGGCGAAGGTCATCGTGTCGCTCGGCGCCGACCTCTTCGGCTGCCCGGTGATGGGCGTCGCGCACTCCGCGGCGTGGGCCAGTGGCCGTCGCGTCGAGGCGAGCGATCCGAAGAACCAGGAACTCTCGCGCATGTACGTGGCCGAGCAGTCGCTCACCGTCACCGGCATGAGCGCCGACGACCGCCTCGCGGTCAAGCAGAGCGACATTCCGGTGCTCGCCGCCGTGGTCGCGAAGGAACTGGGCGTCTCCGGCGTCGACGCGCTTGCGTCGAGCGCGCGCGCGGGCAGCATGCTCGACGCGCACGGCAAGGAGATCCTCGCGCAGCTCGTCGCCGACCTGAAGGCCGCCGGCGCCGATGCGGTCGTCGTGGCGGGTCCGACGCAGGACGCAGCCACCATCGCGATCGCGGCCGCCATCAACGCGAAGCTCGGCGCGGTCGGACGCACCGTCAGCTACGTCGATGGCCCGGCCACCGGCGAGGCCGCGCAGCTGGCGCAGCTCGCGGGTGCGCTCGAGTCCGGCGCGATCGACACGCTCGTCATCCTCGGCGGCAATCCGATCTACGACGCGCCCGCCGACCTCGGCTTCGCCGCCAAGATGTCGAAGGCGAAGGAAGTCGTCCACCTCTCGTTCTACGCGAACGAGACCTCGAAGTCGCCCGCGTGCGTCTGGCACCTTCCCGCCGCGCACTCGCTCGAGTCATGGTCGGACGGCCGCGCCTTCGACGGCTCGATCGTCGTGCAGCAGCCGCTCATCATGCCGCTCATCGACACCGAGCAGGGCGGTCGCAACGCGCTCGAGGTGCTCGCCGCCCTCACCGGTGACGAGGAGGCCGCGAGCTACGGCATCGTGCGCCGCGCGCACATGAAGGTGAGCGGCCTCTCCGGCGCCGCCTTCGAGTCGTGGTGGCGGCAGAACCTCGATCGTGGCTACGTCGAGGGCACCGCATGGAAGGCTGCCGCGGCGCCGTCGATCGACGGCGCGGCGCTCGGCGCGTTGTGCGCCGCGGCCAACTCCGCCGCGGGCGAAGGCACCGACATCGCGCTCGCGTTCGACCTCAAGGTCGGCGACGGTCGCTTCGGCAACCTCGGCTGGCAGCAGGAGCTTCCCGACGTCGTCACCAAGATCACGTGGGACAACGCGCTCCTCGTGGCGCCCGCCACCGCGCGCAAGCTCGGACTCAAGACCGGCGACATGGCGAAGGTCACCGTCGGCGCGGCCTCGATCGAGGCGGCCGTGTGGATGCTCCCGGGTCACGCCGAGGATTCGGCGACGATCGCGCTCGGCTACGGCCGCGGCGAGGCGGGTGGCCGCATCGCCAACGGCGCCGGCTTCAACGCGTATCCGCTGCGCACGTCGACCGCCCTCAACGGCGGCCGCGGCACGATCGCCAAGGCCTCGGGCACGTACTCCTTCGCCCACACGCAGGATCACGGTGCCGCCGACGCGCTGATCGCAAGCGTTCCGACCGACGGCATCCAGGAGCGCCTCCCCGCGCTCGTCCGCGAGTCGAGCCTCGCCAACTACAAGGCGCATCCCGACTTCGCCCGTCACGTCGGTCACGTCGCGCACCGCCTCTCGCTGTGGGAGGAGTCGAACCTCGACGGCGCGAAGTACCGCTGGGCGATGACGATCGATCTCTCGACCTGCACCGGTTGCAGCGCGTGCGTCGTCGCGTGCCAGGCGGAGAACAACATCCCGATCGTCGGCAAGGCGATGGTGGCGCGCGGCCGCGAGATGCACTGGCTGCGCATCGACCGC
Source organism: Planctomycetaceae bacterium (assembly GCA_021297795.1). Taxonomy (GTDB): domain Bacteria; phylum Planctomycetota; class Phycisphaerae; order Phycisphaerales; family SM1A02; genus QWPT01. The sequence goes on along the minus strand of JAJTGL010000121.1, from coordinate 1,802 downwards.
TACTTCCGCGGCAAGAACGTCGACGCCCCCGCGGGCTTCGCGGTGCAGCCGGTGACCTGCATGCAGTGCGAGAACGCGCCGTGCGAGCAGGTCTGCCCGGTCGCCGCGACCGTGCACGACGAGCAGGGCATCAACGTGATGGTCTACAACCGCTGCATCGGCACCCGCTACTGCAGCAACAACTGCCCGTACAAGGTGCGCCGCTTCAACTTCTTCGACTACCAGAAGCGCACTCCGGACCGCGAGGAAGGCTTCCTCAAGGTCGGCCTCGACTACTACAAGGACATCCCGAACTCGGACTACCCGATCGACGAGAAGCCCGACGCCTGGACCCGCATGCAGCACAACCCCGACGTCACCGTCCGCTCGCGCGGCGTGATGGAGAAGTGCTCGTTCTGCATGCAGCGCATCCAAGAGGCCAAGATCCGCGCGAAGAACGCGTGGGCGCAGGCCGGCGGCACCGACGGTGGGCGCGAGACGTGGACCGTCGAGGACGGCGCGGTCATCACCGCCTGCCAGCAGGCCTGCCCGACGCGCGCGATCGTCTTCGGCGACCTCAACGATCCGAAGAGCCGCGTGTCGCAGAAGGTCCGCAGCCAGCTCTCCTACGACCTCCTCGAGGAACTCAACACCAAGCCGCGCGTGAAGTACCTCGCGCGCGTCCGGAACCCGGGCGTCGACCACTCGCACGACGACCATGGCCATGATCACTCGCACGATCACGACCACTCGCACGACCACGCCCACTAAGAGCCGCTTTCCATGACGACGCTCTCACACGACTCCCACATCGGACGCATGTCCGACAACACCGTCGACCGGCCGGGCGAACGCGCTCCGCTCGTCCTGAACATGGACAAGTTCGGCCAGGTCACCGCGACGGTGTGCCGCGTGAACGAGGCCGAGAAGGCTCCGTTCGCCTGGTACATCGCCTTCGCGGGCGCCCTGTCGCTGCTCGGCGTGCTCGGCGCGTGCATCGGCTACCTCATCGTGACCGGCGTCGGCGTGTGGGGTCTCAACAACCCCGTCATGTGGGCGTACGACATCACGAACTTCGTGTTCTGGGTCGGCATCGGCCACGCAGGCACGCTCATCAGCGCGATCCTCTTCCTGTTCCGCCAGAAGTGGCGCACGGGCATCAACCGCTTCGCCGAGGCGATGACCATCTTCGCGGTCATCTGCGCCGGCACCTTCCCCGGCATCCACGTCGGTCGCGTGTGGTTCGCGTACTGGCTCTTCCCGATCCCGAACCAGATGGAGATGTGGCCGCAGTTCCGGTCGCCCCTCCTCTGGGACGTGTTCGCGGTCTCGACCTACTTCACCGTGTCGCTCCTCTTCTGGTACACGGGCATGGTCCCCGACCTCGCCACCCTGCGCGATCGCGCGAAGGGCAAGCTCCAGCAGATCGGCTACGGCATCTTCGCGCTCGGCTGGCGCGGCTCGAACCGCCACTGGCACCGCTACGAGCGCGCGTACCTCATCCTCGCCGCGCTGTCGACGCCGCTCGTCCTCTCGGTGCACTCGGTCGTGTCGTTCGACTTCGCGACCTCGCAGCTCCCGGGCTGGCACACCACCATCTTCCCGCCGTACTTCGTCGCGGGCGCCATCTTCTCCGGCTTCGCCATGGTGGTCACGCTCGCCGTCCCGGCGCGCGAGCTCTTCGGCCTCAAGGACCTCATCACGCTGCGCCACCTCGACAACATGAACAAGGTCATCCTGGTGACCGGTTGCATGGTCGGCTACGCGTACTCGATGGAGTTCTTCATCGCGTGGTACTCGGGCGCGATGTACGAGAAGTTCGC
>JAJTGL010000026.1 GCA_021297795.1 Planctomycetaceae bacterium | reverse complement strand
GCAGCGCCCGCCGTGGCGGCGTGCCCGCGACGCCGTCACCGGTCGCCTTCACCACCGCGCGCAGGATGGAGGCGACGCCCGCACTCCGCGTCGCCTCAATCTCGGCGCGCGCACGGCGCACGGCCTCGTCATCCGCCCGCGCCTCGGCGGCATCGACGGCGGCCTCGAGTTCGGCGAACTTCGCCGCCGCGAAGCGCGCCTCCTCGGCTGCCTTTGCGACCGCGGCGGCGCGCGCCTCGTCGGCCGCGCGCGTCTCGCGCTTCGCCGAGACGACCATGCCCGCGGCAAGGCCCGCGAGCGCGCACAGCGCCGACACGACGATCACCGCGACGACCGGCACCGGCCGCTTCGGACGCTCGGGTTCACCGAGAAGCGCTTGGGATTCTTCGTAGCCCATCGCCGTTCATCGATCGCGATTCCGACGGCCGCACGGAGTCATTCACCCCGCGCGGCATTCTCGGCGCATCCAACGTGCGTCTCTCTCAGCACCACCACGGCTTCGCCGCCGGCTGCTCGATGATCGCCTCGCTGAGGAACGCCGCCGCACGCTCGAGGCCCTCCTCGATCGACATGAGCGAATCCTCGTGCTCGATCGAGAGGACGTGGTCGTAGCCATGGCGCCGCAGCATCGAGACGAACGGCTTCCAGAACTCGTGGCCATGGCCGTAGCCGCAGGTGCGGAAGTTCCACGCGCGGTTCTTGACGTCGGTGTACGGACGCGCGTCGTTGTAGCCGTTCACGCGGCCCTGGTGGGGATGCAGCTCGGTGTCCTTCGCGTGGCAGTAGAAGAGAAGCCCCGCCTCGCCGAGGACACGCGCGCTCTCGACGGGGTCGATGCCCTGCCAGAAGAAGTGCGACGGATCGAGGTTCGCACCGAGCACCGGCTTCCCCTTCAGGCCCGACGCCTTCATCGACAGCTCGCTGAGGCGGATGAGCGTGTCGGGGTTGTAGACGCAGAAACCAGGATGCGCCTCCCACGCCACCTTCACGCCGTGCTGCGCGCACAGCCGCGCCTGCGTCGACCAGTACGGGACGAGCACCTGCTTCCACTGGTACTCGAGCACCGCGAGGTAGTCCGGCGGCCACGCGCAGGTCACCCAGTTCGGCATCTTGTCGGTCTTCGAGCCACCGGGGCAGCCGGAGAACGTGATGACGACGTCGGTGCCGAGGAGCGGCGCGAGCTTGACGGCGTTGACGAAGTCGCGGTGGTCGTTGGCCGCGTGCTTCTTGTCGGGGTGCACCGGGTTCCCGTGCACCGCGAGGCCGGAGAGCGCGAGATCGTGATCCTTGAGGATGCCCTTGATCCGGTCCTGCTCCTTCTTCGAGGCGAGCACCTTGGCGGGATCGAAGAACGGCTTGCCGGGATACGCGCCCACGGGCAGTTCGATCGCGTCGAGACGGATCTCGGCGCAGTAGGCGGCGACGTCCTCGAGCTTGCGGCCTGAGAAGAGGGCCGCCATCACTCCAAGCTTCATGTCGTTCTCCTTCGGGGCGCGTGGTGCGCCGGACTTCGGGCTGGTGCGTTCGGTTGCGGGTTCGGTCGGTGGGACGGACTCCCCTCGACATGGCCCGGGGCCGGAAACTACCACCGAACCCGGGCGGAAAGGCGGGACGGGCGCGCTGCATCGAGAGGTTTCCCGCGTACCATGCGCCTCCCATGCACCTCGCGACCCCCGCGATCCTTGCACTTGTCGTCGGACTGGGCGCCCCTCGCGGCGCCCCGGTCGCTTTCGATCCGCCGCCGCCCGAGGCACCCGCACCCGCGACGCCGACGACGCCGCCCGCGCCGATCGTCCCGTCGAGTTCGCCGGCGGATGAGAACCCCGCGAACGGGAACGGCGCGCCCGAAGGCAACACTACACCCGAAAAGGGCTCCGCTGCGACGCCGCCGCCGGCAACCGAGGCCGCGGGAACGGAAGCCGGGCCGAAGGAGCCGCCGGCCAACCTCACGGCGCCGGTCGAGGAGCGCAAGCGCGCCTACATCGTGGTCGACCGCGTGTCGACCGCCGCCGGCACGATCGAGTCCGACAACGACGAGGTGATCGTCCTGCGCGACGAGCGCGGCCGGCTGAAGACCTTCACCAAGAGTCGCGTGATCGGCGTGACCTACCTGCTCGAGGGGCCTTCCGGGCGCCGCGTGCGCATCCTCTTCAACGATGGTCGGACGCTCGTCGGCAAGCTCCTCGAGGATGGCTACGAGAACGTCTCGATCGAGATCGAGGGGATCTCGACCAAGTACCCGCGCGCGGCGGTGTCCGAGGTGCAGCCCTACCCGACCGACGAGGAGCTCTACGAGCGCTTCCGCACGGCGATCGAGCCCGACCAGTACACCGCGCGCTACACGCTCGCGCTCTGGCTCTACAACCGCAAGATGTACGCCGAATCGAAGCACGAGCTCGACAGCCTGCTCGAGGCGACGAATCACTACGAGGCGAAGCGGTTGCTGAACGAGGTGGACGCGCAGCTCGCGCTGATGAAGCCCCGCACGGACGGCGACACCCCCGCGCCGCGCCCGCGCGACCCGAGGCCCGAGCTTCCCTCGAACCTCCTGTCCAAGTCGGATGTCAACCTCATCCGGGTGTACGAGCTCGATCTCGCCGACCCGCCGAGGATGCAGGTGTCGGACGAACTCGTGCGCACCATGCTCGAGAAGTACTCGCACTCGGAGCTGATCCCCGCGAAGAGCGCGGAGAAGGCCGGGTTCTACTCGAAGGAGCCGGTCGAGATCGTGCGCACGCTCTTCGCGCTGAAGGCGCGCGAGCTCTACCCGCAGATCGAGGTGATCGGCGAGCCCGAGTCGCTCAACCTCTTCCGCCAGCGCGTGCACAACGCGTGGGTCATCAACAACTGCGCCACCAGCCGCTGTCACGGCGGTCCCGACGGGGGAAGGCTCTTCCTCCACAACCGCGACTCGAAGGACGACGACACGCGCTACACGAACCTGCTGATCCTGCTGCGCACGAAGATCGACACGCTGCCGCTGGTCGACTTCGACAAGCCCACCGACAGCCTCCTCTTCCAGTACGCCCTCCCGACGACCGAGGCGCGCAGGCCGCACCCCGACGTCAAGGGCTGGAGCCCGGCGCTGACCTCGTCGCGCAAGGGTCTTCAGGAGGACTTCGTCCGCTGGGTGCGCTCGATGCGCGTCCGGAACGGCGACTACCCCGTCGACTACACGCCGCCCGGCATGCGCCAACCCGAGGCGCCCTCCGGCACTGGCCCCGACCGCTGACCGTCACCGACCGGCCCCCATCGCGGCGCGTGATTCCGCTGGGATCGATCTCCCCGGGAATCCACCGGCGGCACCCCTCGACCGGGGAGCCCCGTCGCTGCGACCGCCCCCTGCTTCCGTTACACTCCGCGCCCTCCGGTTTGCCGCCCCCTGCGGCCCCGGGGAAGTCCCATACCCCGTTCGCGGGCAGGTTTCATCCGATGAAGCAGCGCTCCTCCTCTCTTTCGTGCTCGACCCTCTCGATCGCAACCACCCCTGCAACGGCCCCTGCGCTGGCAATCGCCGCGTCGCGCTCCGCGCTGCGTGGCCGCAAGGGCGTCCTGGCGGCGCTCGTGGCTGCGGCGTTCCTCGCCGGCTGCGGCGATCCGGCGCTTGAGCAGCAGGCCAAGTTCGAGCGAGAGTTCAACACCCTTCTCGCGACCTACGAGAACACCGTGACGGGCAGCACCGCCCTGCACGCATCCAACCCGTCCGCCGAGTCGCTCGCCGCGCTGCGCGCCCTCGCCGAGCAGGCGAAGAGCCTGTCGGGCGGCACCCCGAAGCAGCAGGAGTCGGCGACGGAACTCGCCGCGAGCATCTTCCGGATCGCCGGCGGCATGGAACTTGCGAATGCGTGCCGCATGGAGGCCGAGCAGGAGGTCGTGCGTGGCGTGGCGATGAGCGCCGCGATGATCGCCGCCGATCTCGACGCGATCGCCGCGTCGGCCGAGGCCATCGACTACTCCGACGCGACGCGCGGAGCCGAGGCCGTGAAGGCCCGCTCGGCGCAGGCAACCCGGGCGCTGCAGGAGGCGCTGCGCGCCGTCGAGCTTCCGCTCGGCCAGCTTGTCGAGCAGATCGAGACCGGTGCCGCGCGCATCTCGCAACTCGATGCCGAAGCGGCCGTCCTCCTGCGCAAGTCGCGCGAGTCGACGCCGGTCGCCGGCCTCGCGTTCGTCGAGGAGGCCGCCAAGATCCAGACCGACTCCCGCACGGCGCAGCGCGACATCGGCGAGAAGGCGATCGATGCCGACAACCTCGAGAGCGCGCGCAACCTCACGCAGGTCGCGCTCTCCGATGCGAAGGGACTGCAGACCGCGGCCACCGAGGCGCTCGACTTCGTCGCGGCCTACCGAGCCGAGGTCGATGGTTCCACCGCGAAGTTGCGCGAGATGGCAAGCGACATGCGCAAGAAGGCCGACGGACTGATGGCGTCCATCGCCGCCGAGCGCGCCGGCCCACTGAAGGCCGCGTACGAAGCCGCGACGACCGATTTCTCGAACGCCGCGTCGTCGGACGCGCTGCGCATGGTGCTGATGGCCGAGGAACTTCGCCTCAAGATGAGCGAGGTCCAGGGTCACGGCGCGCAGGGCCGCATGCTCGCGGCGACCGGCGGCGCCGGGCTGGCCGAGGTGAAGACCTCGGCCGAGGCCGCGATCACCGCGCTCAAGGAGAAGGCGACCGCCGCGGCCGAGGCGATGGAGGCCTCCGCCGACGAGAAGCTCGCCGAGTTGAAGACGCTGATCGGTGAGACGAAGAAGGCCGCCGAATCGATGACCGTGGAGAAGCTCCTCGCGCCTCCGGCAATCGCCGAGAAGCCGAGCACCGCCACCAAGCCAGCGCGTGAGAGCGCGGGCTCGAGCGGGCGCTCGATGTCGGGCGGCGCCGGCGGCGGCGTCGAGGACATCGAGGCCTGGGTCACCGAGTACAACGCGGCGGTCGAGACGGAGCCCTCGAAGGCGATCGAGATGACGCTCGCCACGATGGATGACTCGACCCCGGTCGGCAAGGCCATGAAGGACATGACGGGACCGCTGCTCTCCGCGATGGCGCCCCTCTTCGACGCGATGCAGGCGAAGTTCGGCACGACGAAGCTGGACCTCGGCGGGATGGGCGGCGGCATGGCTGGCGGCATGGGCGGCGGAGTCACGAAGCTCGAGAAGGTCTCGCTCGAGGACGACCGCGCGGTCTACCGCGACGCAGACGGCAAGGAGATGACGTTCGTCAAGACGTCTTCGGGCTGGAAGGCCGACATCGGCGCGACCCTCGAGGCGGCTGGCATGTCCGAGGAGCAGGCGGCCCAGGCGCTCCCGATGGCGCAGGCGATGATGGGACCGCTGATGGGCGCGATGAAGAAGGCTGCGGCGGATGTCGCGGCGAAGATCGAGTCGGGCGAGATCACGTCGGCGGAGGCCGCTGGCACGGCCATGCAGGCTGCGATCCAGGAAGCCGCGGCCGGGATGTTCGGCGGCGGTGGCGGCGGCCGGCGCGGTCGCGGCGCGCCGGGCGGTGGTGGCGGCGGCGACGGCGGAAACTGAGCACGCCGAGCGCCCCCGTTTGGAAACCGCGAGAAGACACCCCTCTCAGCACAACCACGCCCCGCCGAGGTCTCACGCCCGGCGGGGCTGTTTCGTTCGGGGTGCGGGTGATGGCAGGCGATCCGCGCCGGAAGCCGCATGGCACCGATGCCGATTGCGCCGATACTGAGGGAGTGTCCACCCCTCCTCCTCCTCCCCCGCCGCCACCGCCGCCGCGCCCGATCAAACGCGAACGCGCATCGCAGTTGAGCGGTTCGCCCGCGGGCGGCCCCGCGGCCGGTGCCACGCCCGCCGCGATCGCACTCGGAAAGACGGTCGCCGTCGCGGGAAGGGTGAAGGGTATTTTCCTGATCGTCACCCTGCTTGTCCTCTACGCCGCCGCCTTCTTCATCGCGCCCGTGCTCGGCGGCACGTTCGCGCGCGAGGGGCTCAAGGTCGACGGGCTCCCCGGACTCTTCTTCTCGCAACCCTGGCTCGTCCTCCCTCTGTCGCTGCCCGCCGTGATCACGGCGATCGCGCTCGTCGGCGTGACGCGTGCCGCACCGAGCGCGCGCGCGGCGGAACTGCGTCGATGGCTCGCCGACGGAAAGCATGGCGAGATGGCGTGGCTTGCCGAGCGCGTGGAGGAGATGATCGATGTGCGCACGCTGGTCCGAGGTGCGCGCAGCGTGGTGAGCGTGGCCGATCGCTATCACGATGGACGACCCGACCGCGTTTCGGCGGATGAAGCGCGCCCGCGCGGCCGAATCGCACGCTACGCGCGAGGCAAGGACTATCACGACGTGATCCGCGACCGGCTGCGCAAGCTCGGCCGCGCGATCCGCGAGGCGGCGCCCGGCTGCATGACCCGCCTGACGGGCGACATCCATCCGATCCTCGAACGCGAGCAGGCGGCGCGCGCGCTGCTCGGAGCGATCGGGAAGCACACGCTCCTCATCCGGCCGGGGCTCGGAAGTTCGTTCCTTCTCGGCGAGATCGTGACCGATGCCGAGATCGCGCCGAGCGATGCGCCCCCGCGCGACGGGAACGACGACGCGATCGACCCCTGCGGCGCGTGCACGGCCTGCATCGACGCATGTCCGACGCAGGCGATCACGCCGTGGTCGGTCGACGCGACACGGTGCACGGCGTACCTCACGATCGAGCATCGCGGCGAGATCCCGGACGAGTTCTTCGGCAAGACGGGCGACTGGTGGTTCGGCTGCGACATCTGCCAGGAGGTCTGTCCGCACGGCCAGCCGACGCGCGCATCGCGCCGTGCCGGCATGAACCCCGCCTACGCGCCGCGTCTTGATTCGATCGATCTTCTTGAGGTGCTCGGTTGGACCGAGGCTGACCGCGCACGGCTCGTCGTGTCGAGCGCGATCAAGCGCGCGACGCTTCCGATGATGAAGCGGAACGCCCTGCTCGCGCTTGCGTCGATCGCCGCGCGCGACGCGCGGCTCCGGGCCCCCGTGGTCGCGCGATGCGCCGAGATCGCAGCCGACACCACGGAGGACGCGATCGTGCGTGCCGCGGCCCAGTCATGCGCGCAGCGCCTCGGCGAGGACCCGCCCGCCAGCCGCGGGTGAGTCGAATCGCGACGACGCATCCGACCCGGCACGCATCCGCTTCCGCGAGCATGTGCGCGAATGCGCGCGACGCTGCGGCCGGGGGCGGGATTGCTCGACTCCATCGCGCCGCATGACGAGCACTCGCGATTCGATGTCCTCGACGACGGGAGCCGGACGCGGCTTCTCGACGCGGTGCGTGCACCGGATCGCCGGACGGTGCGCGTGGCGTACACGGCCGCAGAAGGACAAGACTCCCGGATCGACGAGCGCTCCGACGCGTAAGCCCGCGTGCACGGCACGGTCTGGCACCGGCCCGGATCGAGAAGACGCTCACCCGCCGCGCATCGCACGCACGAGCCGCGCCGGCGGCAGATCCGCGACCACTCCGCCCTGCCCCGTGCATGCCGCCGCAGCCGCGTAGCCGGATCGCGCCGCGCCCTCCATGGTGCTCGGCCAGTCGGTGTCGGTCCACTCGCCGGCGAGGAAGAGATTGGCGACCCCGCCGCGAAGATCCCCCGCCTCGACCGCCGCACGCGGCCGGATCGCATCGACACCCGGCGCGCTCGCGAACGTCGCCCGCTTCTCGAGGACCGGACGCGACCACGCGAGTTCCCGAGCAAGTTCCTCGACCGGGACACCAAGCGCCCACGACATGTCGTCGAGCACGCGTCGCGTCGTCTCCTCTTCGGGCAGGCCAACCCACATGTCCGCCGCACTCACCACCGCCTCGACCCGCTGCGCGAAGCCCGCGTCGGCGGGTACATCATGCGCGAAGAGCCAGTGCGTTGCGCGACCGGGAAGCGCGAGATTCGCGCGCGCGAGCACCTTGCGGCGAAACGCAAGATGCACGCCGAGGATCGGCGAGAACGTGAAGCGCTCGAGATTCGCGAGCCGCTTGTCGTGTGCCCGCAGCGTTTCGGAGCAGAGCTTCGCGAGTCGATCAGGCGGCACTGCGGCGATCACCGCATGCGTGGCCACCACGCCCTCGTCGCACACGACGCCCGTGATGCGCCTTCCATCGAACGCGAACGCCTTCGCGCTCGTCCGGAGCCGGAGCGATCCACCCGTCGAGGCGACGATCTCCTCGACGCGGCCGTACAGTCGCCCGAGCGGCACACGCGCCACGCCGACGGCGCCCGCGAATCGGTGCGCGAGCATTCCTTCGTCGAAGACCTTCAGCGCGTGCGCGGCCTCGCACGCGGCACTCGGGAGGTTGCACGCCGAGAGGACGACCGGATCCCAGAAGAGTTCGACGACGCGCGCCGGCTGCCGCACGCTCGCGAGGAACTCGCCGAACGCCCGCCCCATCCAACGCAGCCGTCCGCGCGGTCCCATGCGCAGGATCGCGAGAAACGCCCGCGCGATCGCAACCTTCTCGCTCCAGGAAAAGAGCCGCATCCGCAGGAAGCTCGGACCGTAGTGCGTTGGCGCAGGAAGGATGGGCGCGATCGAAAGCGCGTCCATCGCACCTCTTCCGCGGGCGAACCAGAGCGTCTCGTGCCAGTCGATCTCGCCGAGCGCACCGATCCGGTCGTAGAGATCGAGGATGTTCGTGCAGCAACCCATCACGACGTGCTGGCAGTTGTCGAGTTCGACTCCGCTGCGCACGTCGTCGAAACTCGTCGCGCGGCCACCGAGCTTCGTGCGCGTCTCGATCAACTCGACCTGCCAGCCCGCCTCGACCGCGCGCACCGCCGCCGCGATGCCCGCGACGCCGCCGCCGACGATCGCGACCGTGCGCCGCACGCTCACGCGCGGCCTCCGCGGACCTCTGCGAGGAGGCCGAAGCGCGCGCGGAGTCCGATCGAGAGCTTCTCGAGGGTCGACAGCGACACGCGCCGCGCAAGCGCCCGCCGCGGATCACGCGCGATCTTCCCGAGGATCCTGCGGTAGATCACGCTCATGGCGGCGAGCGTCGATACGGCCTTCGTGGACACGATTTGCTCGAGCGACGCGCTCTCGTCGAAGTACCGCGCGGCGCGGGCGCACTGCTCGCGCATGAACGCGGTACAGCGCCGGTCGTCCTCCCACGCGAGCAGCGCGTCGATCGAGAGCCCATGCGCGGCGAGCTCGTCCGCCGGCAGATAGCAGCGTCCGCGCGCGTGGTCCTCGCGGATGTCGCGAAGGATGTTCGTGAGCTGGAAGGCGATGCCGCGCGCGGTCGAGAGCTCGCGCGCCCGCGTCGCGTCGGCGCCGTCGCGTACGCCCCAGACGTCGAGACAGATGCGACCCACGGTCGAGGCGACGCGGTCGCAGTAGAGCGCAGTCTCGGCGAAGTTCGCGTAGACGCGCGGCGCAAGATCCATCCGCTGCCCCTCGATCGCGGCGAGGAAGTCGTCGATCTCGAGCCTTCGCAGGACGACCTCCTGCGCGAGCGCGAGCAGCACGTACTCCTCGCGCGTCAGTCGGCCGTTCGCCTCGAGCGCGCGTGCCGCGTCGCGATACCAGTCACCTCCGAACGCCGCACGCGTACCGCGCTCGATCCACTCCAACGCCTTGCGGCGCGTCTCGGCGTTCGCCGACTCATCATCGGCGATGTCGTCGAGGATGCGCATCCACGCATAGACGACGTAGAGCGCGCTGCGCTCCGCCCGCGGCAGGAGACGCAGGCCGTGGTAGAAGTTCCGGGCCTCCTCTCGCGTGATCGACTCGCAGAGACGCCAGCCGTCCTGGATGGCGAACTCGAGTTCGAGCCGTACCTCCTTCGCCACGCCACATCCACACGCGTCGTCGCGACAACCACGCGCACGCTCGTCGGGCGTCGCGCCGCTCATGGACCGGCCACCGCCCCGGCGTCGACGCCCCTTGCCGCAGAGCGCGGATACTTGTCGGCATCGGGATCTGGCTCCGGGTCGACGATCCACATGCTTGGCCCGGGCAACTCGGGCAGCCTCCATCCAAAGCGCGCGCTCGCCACCGCGCGTGCGACGAGCATCGCCTTGCGCGGCTTCGAGAGCCGTGGTCGCTCGAGCACCGTCTCGCAGTTCCACCGCTCGATGCTGCGAAGGACGCTTCGCCCGCCGGCCGCGAAGAGCCACAGGAGCGGCCGCGCGCGCGGCGACACGCTGGCAACAAGTGGCTCACCGCGCTCCCAGACATCCCACGTCCGCGCGACGAGCCGGCGCACGAGACGACGCGAGTCGGCGAAGAACGTTCCGTCGCTCGACCAGCCCTGGGCGATCGTCCGGTCGAGTCTCGCCTCGAAGTCGGCGATGTCGTGCATGTCGGCGGGCACGTAGATGCGGCGCCGCTCGACCCAGTCGCGACGGATGTCCTGCCAGTGGTTCGTGAGCTGCAGCGCGGTACAGACCGCGTCGCTTGCTGCAAGCTGCGCGGCGTCGCAGCGCTCGCCGAGCACCGCGAGCACGATGCGCCCCACGGGATTGGCGCTCAGGCGGCAGTAGTCGACGACCTCATCCCAGGTGGCGTAACGCGTCTTCACCTGGTCGAGTTCGAACGCCGACACGAGATCGCCGAACGGGGCGAGCGACAGGCCGCGACTGGCCACCGTCTCGCGCAACGCGACGAAGACGGGGTGACGCGCCTCGCCGGCTGCGAGCCGGTCGAGTTCGCCGCGCCACCAGCGCAGCAGTTCGGTCGCGCGTTCGGTCGATCCAGCTTCGTCGCCGAGGTCGTCCGACCAGCGGCAGAAGGCGTAGACGGCGGCGAAGTCGTCGCGGAACTCCTCCGGGACGAGGGGCGAGAGCACCGAGAAGTTCTCGTAGCGACCGAGCGCGAGGCCCCGGCAGTACGCGCGCGCCGCATCGAGGCCGACCGCATCCCGCTGCTCGGGACCGAACCGGGAGATGTCGGAGGCGAGGACGGACACGGGGTCCGGGAGGGTACCGCCACCGACGCGTCCGTTGGGCCGTGGAACGGGCGAGGACAGCGTGAATCGCGGCACCGCGACGGCACGGGCTTCGCACTTGCGACGCCCGGCGGCCCTATCATCTCCCTTCCGATGAAGATCCTCCTCGCCAACCCCCGCGGCTTCTGCGCCGGCGTCTACATGGCGATCGACGTCGTCGACCAGCTGCTCGACATCTGCGGCGACGAGAAGGTGTTCGTGTTCCACGAGATCGTGCACAACCGGCACGTCGTGCAGCGCTTCCGCGACCGCGGAGTGACCTTCGTCGAGTCGATCGCCGAGGTTCCCGACGGTGCGATCGTCGTCTTCTCGGCGCACGGCGTGAGTCCCGCCGTCCGCGCCGAGGCGCGTGCGAAGAACCTCACCGCGATCGACGCCACATGCCCGCTGGTGATGAAGGTGCATGCGGAGGCGATCCGCTACGCGAAGCGCGGCTGGCAGATCCTCCTCGTGGGGCACAAGAACCACCAGGAGGTGGTCGGCACGCGTGGCGAGGCGCCGGAGGCGATCCAGGTCGTCGAGAGCCCGGAGGACATTCCGAACCTCGTGATCCACGATCCCGACAAGCTCGTCTACCTGACGCAGACGACACTCTCGCTCGACGACGCGAACGTGATCATCCACGCGCTGAAGCGTGCGTTCCCACGGATCCATGAGCCGCCCTCGAGCGACATCTGCTACGCCACCACCAACCGGCAGACGGCCGTTCGCGCGATCGCGCCCGAGGCCGAATTCGTACTCGTGGTCGGCAGCAAGAACAGCTCGAACTCGGTTCGACTAACCGAGATCGCGACCAACGACGGCACTCCGTCCCGCCTCGTCGACGACGCGGGCGAACTCGACCCGGCGTGGTTCAAGGGCGTGAATACGGTACTCGTCACCAGCGGCGCGAGCGTGCCCGAGGATCTCGTTCACGGCGTGATCGAGGCGCTCATCGATCGCTTCGGCGGCGAGGTCGAGCAGCGCGACGTGCACGACGAGCGCGTCGAGTTCGGGCTGCCCGGAACCCTGCGTGAACTGATGCGTGGCCGCGGCGTCGACCCCGATTCGCGGCGCATCCGCATCGACCGCGAGGCGGATACCGCCGAGTGGCTCGAGCGGAAGCACATTCCGAATCGCACGGTGCAGGTCTCGATCCGCGCGACGGAAGCGGGCGATGCCGGATCGGCACACGCATGAAGCCGAGCGACCCCGCGCAGATCGCACCGATCACCTCGCATCCGGCACCGGATGTCGGGCCGGGTCGTACCTCGCTCTTCGAGTTCGACCTTGCCTCGCTCACGGCGGAGGTCGAGGGGATGGGCCTCCCCCGCCGCACGGCTCCGCAGCTCCTGAAGTGGATCTACGAGAAGGGCGTGACGGACTTCGAGCGCATGAGCGATCTCTCGAAGGACGCCCGCGCGCAGATCGCCGCGCGGTTCGCCACGCTGCAAGGCACGGTGATCCGCCATCAGGTCGCGACCGACGACACGCAGAAGCTGCTCGTCGAGTGGGCGTCGGGCGACGACGAGGTTCCCGCGGAGAGCGCGCTGCGCCTGGCCGGCACGGCCACCGATCGACAGACCGAGACCGTGATGATCCCCGCCGAGGACCGACGCACGGCATGCGTATCGAGCCAGGTGGGATGCCCTGTCGGCTGCCGGTTCTGCGCGAGCGGACTCGGGGGACTCGACGGGAACCTCACCGCCGGCCGCATCGTCGAGCAGGTCTGGCGACTCGGCCGACTGCCGGGCGTCGGACGCGTGTCGAACGTGGTCTTCATGGGCATGGGGGAGCCGCTTGCGAACTTCAACAACGTGACGCAGGCGATCCGCATTCTGAACGCCGAGTGGGGCCTCGGGATCGGCGCGCGGCGCATCACGGTCTCGACGGTCGGACTTCCGCCCGCGATCCGCAAGCTGTGCACGTTCGAGATCCCCGTGACGCTCGCGCTCTCGCTGCACGCGCCGTTCGACGAGCTGCGCAGGCAGATCATTCCGTGGGCGGAGTACTCGACGATCGAGGAACTGCTCGATGCGTGCCAGGAATGGTTTGTGAAGACGGGGCGCGAGATCACGCTCGAGTACATCATGCTCGGCGGCGTGAACGATCGACGCGAACACGCGGAGGAACTGGCGCGTCTCGCGCGCACGATGCGAGCGAACGTGAACCTCATCCGCTACAACGAGGTGGCGGGGGTGCCGTACACGAGGCCAAGGAGCGACGACGTGCATGCGTTCCAAGAGGTGCTGCGCGGGAAGCACGTGAATGTGCACATCCGCGCGAGCCGCGGACGCGACATCGCGGCGGCGTGCGGACAGCTGCGGCACGAGGCGCGCGTCTGAGAACGGCCCGGTGCAACGGCCCGGTGCCGGGTAGCTCGCGGGTACCAGCGGGTGCGAGCGGGTTCTTCCCCGGCACCGCCCTGCCATCGCGCAACCACCCCGAGAGCACGGACTTCTGAGCGCTGGCGGCGGTACCGGGAACGTGACGGGTACGAACGCGTACGAGCGGGTCTCTGGGCGGCACGGTTCGTATTCGAGAACGGCCCGGTGACGGGTAGCTGGCGGGTACGAGCGGGTACAAGCGGGTTCTTCCCCGGCACCGCCCGGCTATCGTGCAACCGCCTCCAGCGCAGGCCATTCGGATCGCAGGCCCCGGTGCCGGGAAGGTGGCGGGTACGAACGCGTACGAGCGGGTCTCTGGGCGGCACGGTTCGGGGGCGGTACGGATTTGGGGACGGCCCGGATTTGGGGCACACGTCGGGTCAGAGTCCCTCGACGTTCGCCCTCAGCTCCGCCGCCGACAGCGCCCGCAACCCCCCGTCCGTCGACAGCATCGCGAACCGCCTCATGCACATCGCCCAGTGCGCCGGATCGCGCTCGAACCCCTCCGCCGCGCGCTCTGCAAGCGAAATCGCATACGCACGCACTTCCTGCGCCCGCGTATCCCCCCGCAGCCCCCACGGCACCAATGGCCGCGCAAGCCGCACCACCTCCGCCGGCCAGTCGCTCGTACGGAAGTCGAGGCGGAAGCGCCGCGTTCCTGCCAGCAGTTCGAACCGACTGAGGTAGCGCCGCTCGAGCGAGTCGCCGTGCGACGCACGAACGCCCAGCCGCTCGCGGATTCGCCTCCGCTGCTCGAGACTTGTCGACATCGCGAGCACGTACAGGATGTCCCGCACGAGGATCGCGTCCGCGATCGGCTCGGCCGAAACCAGCGCGAGATCACCCGTCGGATCCGCCCGCAGCAGCCCCGAGACGAGCGACTCGTACTGGCGCATCATCCGCGTGCCACCCCACACGATCGTCCGATGCAGCGCCGTCACCACGGCGCGGGTCGCGCGATCGACATCCTCGTCGTCGCCGAGCCTCCCGAACGCCGCGAGCATGCCGGTCGCACTCAGCGCATAGCGCTGCGCACGCTTGCGCCCTCCGAAGCGCTCGCGCACAAGTTCAAGCGAAAGCCGACGCACCAGCCGGTCGAGCGGCTCGCGCTCCTCGACCGAACGCCGCACCACCGCGCCGGCCTCGAGCCGACGTCCGAACGTGAAAGCCTCGAAACTCCGGCCGAATCCGGTCGCGTCCGCCCGCCGCACCGCCGCCTCGATCGCCTCGAGCGAGACCGGCAGCAACCCACGCTGGTACGCAAGTCCGACCATCGCCACATCGAGCAACCGCTCTGAGAGCAGGTTCGTCCGACACAGCGACGCGTAGTCGTCCACCGACGAGTGCGACGCCATCGCGGAACGCTCGACCGCGCCCTCGAGGAGCCCGCATGCCGCCACGCGCGCGTCGTCGAACTGATCCTCGAGCGGGCCGTCGTTCGCGACGATGCACGTCTTCTGTGGGCTCGCGACGCGCAGCGAGGGGTCGGGACCGAGCGCGCGCAGCGCCTCGAGGGGATCGATGCCGAGAAGAAGACTGGCCTCGCCATAGGGGATCATCGCGGTGCGCGGAGCGCGCGATTCGCCGGCACGCGCGCGCATCCACAGGATCTGCGCCCAGGCGCGGCGCCCGCGGCCACACGGCTCGTCCGACGAGAGGATCTCGACGCGATAGCCCATCGTGCGCCCCGCATCGGCGAGAATGCGCGCGACAAGCCCGGGGGCTCCCCCCCGGAACCCCGCGACATGCGTGCGATGGATCGGTTGGTCCGCATGAATCGGCCGCGGCGGTGCGAGACCGGCGGCACCGCGCGAGTACGCGGTGATCGGAGGCTTCGTCCGCACCACCTCGACCTGCTCCGACAGCGTGGTGGCCCGGAACTCGACGCCGTCCACGCGCATCGCGAGTTCCTCGTTCGTGAAACGCCCCTCGATCGGCGTCGCCCCCTGCTCCTCGGCCTCGTCGAGAAGCCCGGCGAGCGTCGGCGGGCGAAGTTCGCAGGCGTGATCCGCGTTCCAGACGAGCCGCTGCTGCGGCTGGTACCCGAGCCGGTCGCGCTCGAGGAAGGTGCGGTCGATCGCGTCGGGATCAAGCCGCGGCGGCGGGCCGTCGGTCAGCACGACGACCACCAGCCGCGCGTCGGGGCCCTCGAGGGACGCGAGCGCATCGACGATGCGCTCGCGCGTCGCCGCGCGGTCGTTGAGATCCGACTTCAGGACCCTCACGCGCGCCGCAGCGTCGCTCGGAATCGACGCGTCGGCAAGCCGAGCGAGATCGACACCACCACCCGCACCACCCGAGGATCCGCCTGCCGAGGCGCGTCCGACATCGAGCACCACCATCAGCCGCCGACAGGCGTCGCGCGCGGCCTGGCGGACCGCGCCGCTTCCCTCGAGGAGAAAGCGCTCGCGCGGATAGATCTCGACCACCGTGCGCGCATCGAGGTCGCCGCGCTCGGGCAGCACGTCGATGGCGAGCGTCCGCGCGCGCGCGGCGCCGTCCTCGGGCTCAGGCCGCGCACGGATCTCCTGATCGATCTCGACGACGATGCGCCGCGCCTCGCGCATCGCCGCATCGAGGCCCAGTTCGTCGGTGCGCTCGGGGAGGCGAATCGCCTCCAGCTGCGTGTCGGAACCGACGAGTCGCGCGGCCACCGAAAGCGACGGCCGCACCGCATGCAGGAGATGCACGATACGGCGCACGAGGATCGACGGCCGCGCGGCATCGCCGGGCGCCAGTACCGGCGTTTCACCCGTCGGCGTCGGCGGAAGCTCGCGGTAGGAAATCGGCGGCGTCCGCACACCGCGACGGCGCAACTGGTCCATCACGGCGAGCACCGAGCGCGCCGCCGAACCGGGACGCGACTCGAGCACCACGACCTGCTGCACGCGGTCGATGAAGCGCTGCAGCGTGGCGTCGTCGATCGGCGACACGAGGCCGAGCCGAAGGACGGGCACCCGCCCCGCAAGCTGCAGCTCCGAGAGCACGTCGACGAGTGCGCGTTCGCACACGCCGAGCACGATGAAGCCGACGACCTCGCGTTCGCCGGGGCTCGGCAGACTGGTCGCCACGTTCAGCTCGAGCCGCCGTGCCACCCGCAGGAGGTCCGGCGCATCGGCGAGACGCGTCGAGAGCCGCAGACGCCGCTGCAGGATCAGCTCGTCGACCGTCGAGACCACGCGGTTCGGCCGCGCGGGCACCGACTCGATCGACGAGAAGATCATCCGATGGACGACCACCGCCACCGGGGCGGTACCCGCGCGGGAGAGTCGCAGCGCATGCTCGATCGAGTCGCGCAGGCTCGCGATGTCGGTCGCCTCGAGCACCACGAGCCCTGCGCCGATCGCAAGGCGCCGCGGGCAAATCATGGGCTCGTTCTCGGGATCGTCCTCGAGGATGATCGCGAGCCCCTGCTCGGGATTTCCGAACGAAGCGCGTGCCCCGCGCAGACCTTCGACTGCGCCGACGAGGTCGGAGGCAGGAACGACTGCGACGGCGCTTCGACCTCCGCGCACGACCGAAAGCGCGATCGCGACCGCGCGGGCTCCGTCGCCACCGAGATGAATCTCGGTCTGGTGCCGCGCGAGGAGCGTGCGCGCGGCCTCCGAGCCCGCGACGCGAGCAAGCGCCGCAAGCCGAGCGACCGCCGGCGCCGCGAGCGCACCCACCGCCACCTGCGACTCGAGCGCGCCCTTCACGATCGCTTCGCCCGCATCGAGCAGGACGAGGCCCTCTGCGGCATGCAGGGGCGTCGCGGGCACATTGGTCGTGGCGACGAGCACGGGCGCAGGATAATGCGCCGGGCGTCGCCGAGGCGTGGCGGAGACGGGCGGATGCGGGAGTGGCGTCCGACGGAGGTCCGGGTGAAGCGGGATCGGATTCGGGCGAACTCGCCCCGCACGACGATGCAGCGGGATTCGCCCAGTCTCACCGAGTCTCACCGAGTCTCACCGAGCCACACCAAGGTTCGCCGAGTTCCGCCGAGATTCATCACGATCGGCCGAGACCGACTCCTCGACGCGGTGCCCCGCGTGCCGATGTCGGAGGACGGGGCGTGCCGTAGACTCCGCCCGTGCGCTACCGACTCCTCGTCACCGATCTGGACGGAACTCTCCTCGACCGACGAGGTCAGGTCAGCGAGGAGAACCTTCGCGCGATCCGACGGCTTCAGGACGCCGGCGTCGAGGTGATCCCCGCCACCGGCCGCGCGCTGCGCGAGTGTGGCCACGTCCTCGACCACATCAACCACGAAGGTCACGCGATCATGGCCGGCGGCGCGCTTGTCCACGACGCGCGCGACGGCCGCGTGGTCATTCGCCGGGGTCTGCCGGCCGACCTCGTGCGCGCCACGAGTCGCATCCTCGCCGAACACGACCTGCTGGCGCAGCACCTGCTCGACCACACCGAGGCGGGCTTCGACTACGTGATGGTCGGCGATCACGCGTTTGACCCGGCGACCGCATGGTGGTTCGACGTCCTGCCCGTCACCTACCGCCGCGTCGCGCGGATCGAGGAGCACCCGTCGATCGAGCACACCGTCCGCGTGGGTGCCGTGGCGCCGCACGCCGCGCTCGCACCGGTGGTCGATCGGATCGCCCGCGACCTCGGCGACCGGATCTTCGTCCAGCATTGGAGCGCGCTCACCGCCGAGGAGGCGATCAACTCGCCGACCCACCTCCTCGAGGCCTTCGACCGGAACGTGAACAAGTGGACCGCGATCGAGGCGGTATGCGTGGGCTTCGGCATCGACCCGGCCGAGACCGCCGCAGTCGGCGATGGCCTGAACGATCTCGAGATGATCCGCAACGCAGGACTCGGCATCGCGATGGAGAACGCCGACCCGCGCATCGCCGCCGTGGCGAAGGCGCGCGCTGGGCACCACGACCGGGGTGGATTTGCCGCTGCCGCGGAGATCGTCCTTGCGGCCAATCGCGAGAGCCGGCGTCCGATCTGACGCCTGACGAGCACCCGGACCCCGCCGCGGCTTCCCTACCCCTCGGCTGCGGAGGCCGGATGCGGGTGGTACGGGCACGTCGCGGATGGTTATCCGCCCCGATCCTCGAGAGACGCATCCGTACGCGGCCGTGAGTCGATAGATTGTCCGACCCATGGCGAAGACTCCCGACAACCGTCAGTCGCAGGTCCAGACGACGGACCTCTCCGAGAGCCGGATCAACGACGACTTCGTGTTCTGGCTGAAGAAGCAGGGACCGAACTACCTGCTCGTCGCGCTGCTCGCCGCGTGCGCGGCGATGGGCTACAACCTCTGGCAGCGCAAGCGTGTCGAGAAGAGCTCGCTTGCATGGCAGGATCTGCAGCAGGCGACGATGGCCGAGGATTTCGACGAGGTCGCGCGCAAGCACGCCGAGGTTCTCCAGGTGGCGATGATGGCGAACATGCGCGCCGGCGATCTTCGCCTCGCGCAGATTCGCTCGGGCGAGCTCACGCCGAAGCAGGGTGACACCCCCGCCGTCCTGCTCGATGCCGGTACCCGCAAGGCCGTGCAGGAGGCCGCCGACGGCAACTACACCTCCGCCGCGGATCTCGCGGTCAAGGTTGCCGGTGGCAAGCGCGAGCAGGCCATCACCGTGGTCATGTCGACGCTGTTCGGTCGCGCCGCCGTCGCCGAGAGCCGCAGCGACTTCGATGGCTCGCGCAAGTTGCTCGACGAGGCGGCAACGCTCGCGGGCTCGCGCTGGCCGCAGTACGAGAAGCTCGCCAAGTGGCGCGCAGGCGAGACGATGACGCTCGCCACGGCGATTCCGATCCCGACCGCGGCGGAACTGCCCGCAAAGCCCGTCGCACCGGTCAATCCGACGACCCCGGGCGCCGGTTCGGGCGACACGCTGTTCGAGGAGCTGATCCGCGAACAGTCGGCGCAACCGAATGCCGACGCCACCGGTGGAGCGCCTTCCGGCGAGACCCCGGCGGGCGCGGCTCCCGGCTCGGGCGGCTGACGCGCCGTCGAACCCTCCGTCGCTGCGACGGCTTGGAATGGCTCGCAGCACTTCCCCGCGAAACCCGGCGGAGAGCACCCGCTGGAGAGCCCGGTGGAGAGCCCGGTGGACGAATCGAACGATGCACGACTCGAACGCACCGCGTCCCTCCTCGGCGCCGGTGGCGCCATCGACCGCGACGCGCTCTTCGCGATCTACGAGGAGAACGCGGCGAAGGACGACGAGAGCCCCGTCACGGTCGAGTTCGAACTGCTGAAGGACCTCGACAAGCGGCTCGACCGCTACATGGTCGACCGCGTGCCGTTTCTCTCGCGCACGCAGATCCAGCGGCTGATCGAGGAGGAGGCGATCACCGTCAACGGGCGCGTGCCGAAGAGCTCCACCAAACTCCGGAAGGGCGACCGAATCGTCGCCACGCTGCCTCCGCCGCCCTCGGGCGCGATCCAACCGGAGGACATTCCGCTCGACGTGCTCTACGAGGACGACTCGATCATCGTCGTCAACAAGGAGGCGGGCCTCATCGTCCATCCCGCGCGCAGCCACAAGTCGGGCACGCTCGTCAACGCGCTCGCGTGGCGCTTCAAGCATGTCTCGGGCGGCGAACTCTCGAAGGTCGGCGAGGAGTTCGCGCGGCCGGGCGTCGTCCATCGGCTTGACAAGTTCACGTCTGGCGCGATCGTGAGTGCGAAGAACGACACCGCGCACTGGCGGCTTGGCAAGCAGTTCGAGATGCGGCGCACCGACAAGCGCTACCTCGCGCTCGTGCACGGCCACCCCGAGCGCGACGTGGAGACGATCGATCTTCCGCTCGGGAAGCACCCGACGATCAAGGAGAAGTACGCGGTGCGTCACGACGAGACAGGTAAGCCGTCGCTGACGATCGCACGCGTCCGGGAGCGGTACGTGATCGAGGGCGGCGCGGGCGGGCAGGACGGTCCGCGTCGGTTCGCGCTGGTCGAACTCGAGCTGAAGACCGGGCGCACGCATCAGATCCGCGTGCATCTTTCGTACACGGGGCATCCGATCGTCGGCGACGACATGTACGGCGGGCGGCATTCGACCGAGCGCGACCTCGGTGGCGACAGCGATGCGATGCTGATGGCGCGACAGGCCCTGCACGCGACGACGCCTGGATTCCGGCATCCGATGACAGAGGCGCCGATGCGCTTCACGGCGCCGGTCGCGGCGGACATCCGACGGGCGATCGACCTGCTGCGTGCGGCGAGCGCGCGCGTCGGAGCCGCTGGCACAGCAGCTGCCGCAACACGCCGCGACCCGCCGGGCGCGACGATCGATCTCGCGGCCGCCGGCCTCGCCTGACGGTGCCAGACGGTGCACGGCACGTGCCATGCGGTGCCAGGCACCGCATGGCACGTGCCGTGCACCACCCCATCTCGCACCGACCTGCCTGATTCCCGGTGAATCCGCACGCGTCTCCGCGTGCACGGCACGTGCCGTCTGGTGCCAGGCACCAGGCGGCACGTGCCGTGCACCGTCTGGCACTGCGTGGCACTCTCCCGCGCTCAGTCGTCGCCCACGTCGTCCTGCACCAGCGCGTAGAACCCCCCGCCCTCGCGCCGCAACCGCCCCGCCCTCACCAGCGCCTCCCACACCGCCACCGGATACTCCCGCGGCGCGATGATCGCGTCGATCTCGTTGCGCTTCCCCGTCGACATCGGCCCCACGCCAAGCCTGCTCTCCGCATCGAGCCGCGCAAAGCGCAGCCGCTTCCGAAACGCCCGCATCGCACTCCGCTGTACCTCGATGTCGATCTCCTCGGCCGGCTCCGCGACGGGCGCCACCACCGCGATCTCCTCGCCGTGCAGCCAGCGGACCAGCGCCTCGAGCCCCGGCAGGTCGCGCGCCGCCACCAACCGCATGATCGCCTGCGGGTCGACCTTCGCCTTGAGAAGCGTCTTGTGCATCGCCCCCCACTTCGGACCCGCGCCCGCCGCATCGGATCCCGCGATCGCAGCAAGTGCCGCGCCGACCTCCTTGAGAGTCGCCGGTGCGAGGTTCGCAGGCCGCTTGCCGAAGGGGTGTGCCGGGTCGCCCATGCCACCAACGTACCGGAGCCATCGGCGTGCGAGAACACGCACGACGTCGAATCGCAGCAACGTCGGAAAATCACGGCGGTTGATTACACTCGCCCCATGCCGCCCATGCCGTCCCCGCTGCCTTCGGTGTCCGCGCCGCGCATCCCATCCGCGCCCTCCCGCACGCCGCGTCGTTTCAGCGTCCGCGCAGCCCTTCTCGTCACGCTCGCGGCAGTCGGCATCCTCCTCGCAACGTCCCGCGCCACGCACGCGTCCGACGACCACCCCCGCCTCGCACCAAAGCTCAAGCTCGACGGTTTCAGTGTCAACGGTGCAGCCGCCGAGTCGATCCTCGTCATCCACTACCACCGACCCGGCCGCGACTACAACGGCTGGAACATCTGGTACTGGCCCGAAGGCCGCGACGGCCAGCAGGCGAATCTCGGCGGCGAGGACGCCTTCGGCCGCTACGCGATCATCCCCTTCGCGCCCGCGCCCGCCCGTGCCGGCTTCATCATCCGGCGTGGCAACTGGGAGGAGAAGGACTTCGACCAGGACCGCTTCGTGCCCCTCGCGAAGGGCGAGATCACCGAGATCTGGGTGAAGTCGGGCGAGGATGGCTTCACGACCGATCCCTCCAAGGTCGACACCAGCGTCAGGATCGTGGGTGCGTTCCTCGATGGCGACAACCTCGTCACGATCGCGCTGACGGCCCCATGGAAGGATGCCGAGCCCCGCGCGATCTCGATCGAGAACGTCCGAAGCGGCGGCCGTGCGCCGAAGGTCAAGTCGGTCAAGAGTGCCGGGACAAGCGGCGGAAAGGCGCTCTACGAGATCGCGCTCGCGCGTGCAGTCGAGGCCGACGACATCGCAAGCCTTCGCCTCGATTTCACCGCGGGCCCGCTCGAAGCAGCGCCACCCGCGACGATCCTCGCGCGCAACGTCCTCGACGCACCCGAGTTCACCGCCTCCGACGCGCACCTCGGCGCGTTCATCTCCGACGGCAGGACGACCTTCACCACATGGTCTCCGGTCGCCGACGCCGTCGATCTCCTCCTCTACGATCACAACGCCGCCGAGCCGACGCGCACCGTCGCACTCACGCGCGGCGCCAAGGGCGTCTGGTCGACCACCGTCGACGAGGACCTCCACGGCACACCCTACCGCTATCGGTTCCGGGCCTACGGCGAGACACGCGAGGCGCCCGACATGCACGGATTCGCGGCAAACGCCGACAGTTCGCGCACGGTCGTCGTCGACCTCGACCGCCTCGAGCCCGATGGCTTCGATACCACACCCCAGCCGAAGCTCGCGCAGCCGACCGACGAGATCATCTACGAGATCCACGTGCGCGACTTCTCGCAGCGCGATCCGCGCGCGGACAGCGCCATCCGCGGCACCTACCTCGGCCTCGCGCACGAGGCACCCGGGACCGCCGACGCACCCGCCAGCGGCCTCGACCATCTGCGCGAACTCGGCGTCACCGCGGTCCACCTCCTCCCGATCCACGACTACACCGCGAAACTCGGCGAGTACAACTGGGGCTACTGGACCACGCTCTTCAACGTGCCCGAGTCGAACTACGCCTCCGACCCGAGCGACCCCTTCTCCGCGATCCGCGACCTGCGCACCGCCGTCTCGCGGCTGCACGCGGCCGACATCCGCGTCATCCTCGACGTGGTCTACAACCACACCTCGGATGCGGGCCCCTCATCGCCCTTCGGCGCGGCGGTTCCCGGGTACTTCTTCCGAACCACGCGCGACGGCCGCCTGATGAACGACTCGGGCACCGGAAACGCGCTCGCCGACGAGCGCCCGATGGTGCGGAAGTACATCGTCGACAGCCTCGAGCACTGGCTGCGCCACTACCGCGTCGATGGATTCCGCTTCGACCTCCTCGGCTGCCACAAGCCCGAGACCGTACGCGCCGCGTGCGAGCGCGTGAAGGCGATCCGGCCCGACGCCACGCTCTACGGCGAGCCGTGGACCGGCGGCGGAACGACCCACTTCGGCAAGGGCGCGCAAAAGGGCCTGCCGATCGCGGTCTTCAACGACCACCTGCGCAACGCGATCCGCGGCGATCTCGACGGCACCGCGATCGGCTTCGCGACCGGCGAGGGCGGCGACACCGCCGCGATCCGCCGCGGCGTCGCCGGCGCGATCGACGACTTCACCGCCGAGCCCACCGAGACGATCAACTACGCGAGCGCTCACGACAATCTCATCCTCTGGGACAAGATCGCGAAGACCCAGCCGGGCGCCTCGGATGCCACGCGCCGCGCGATGCAGAGGCTCGCGCTCGGCATCGTGCTCACGAGCCAGGGCATCCCCTTCATCCATGGCGGCTGCGACTTCGCGCGCACGAAGCAGGGCAACCACAACTCGTACGACGCCGGCGACGACATCAACGACTTCGGCTGGTCGCGCAAGGCCGAGTACCGCGATGTCTTCGACTTCACCGCCGGCCTCGTGCGGCTCCGTCGCGCACATCCGGCGTTCCGCATGGATGATGACGCGGAGGTCCGGCGCGCGCTCGCATTCGCCACCGCCGAACGCCCCGTCGCCTTCACCATCGACGGCCGCGTCGCGAAGGATCCGTGGTCGCGCATCTTCGTCGCCTACAACGACGAGCCCGCCGAGGTCGAGGTCACGCTGCCAGCCGGCGAATGGACGATCGTGGTCGACGCAGACCGCGCCGGCACCGAGCCGCTGCGCACCGCCCGCGGCCGGATCACGATGCCCGGCTACTCGATGGTCGTCGCGCACGCGAAATGATGGTCGCCGACGGCCGCGGGGTGAAGTCGATGCGAAGCGCATGCTCGGCCACGGAAGGCGACGCCGGCAGTCCCGATCGACGGGAAACGACCGAAAACCGGCGGGGCGCGCCGAGTGGCGGACCCTCGCACCCGCCGCTCGTCTCTCGCTTTTGCCGGGCAAACCCCGGGATTCGCAGGCGAAAATCCGACTGAGGCATCTACCCCATGCGGGGTTCGGGGACGATGCCGTAGTCTGCGCCTTCCGAGGACCCCGCGTCGCCGAGCACCGCCCGTCTGGCGGCCGCTCGATACCGACGGAGCAACGCCGCATGCCGAACTCGCGCTCGTCCCTCGATCCGGTCGCCACGAACGAGATCCTCGACGGGGTCAGCGACCTTGTCCAGAGCGTCTGGCCCGACGGACGGATTCGCTTCGTGAACCGCGCCTGGATCGAGCGGCTCGGCTACACCGGGCGCGAGGCGGAAGGACTCAACATCTTCTCGGTGATCCACCCCGAGAGCCGCGACCACTGCATGCACTACTTCCAGCGCCTCCTCGCGGGCGAGGACGTGGGCCTGATGGAGGTCACATTCCAGACGAGGGACGGCCAGACGGTGCAACTCGAGGGCCGCGTCACCGTCCACTTCGAGAACGGCGCCCCCAGCAGCACCTCCGGCGTCTTCCGCGAGACCACCACCCCGCGCCGCGCGGAAGCGACCCTCGCGCGCCTCCGCGAGCAGCGTCGACTCTTCCAGTCGGTGCTCTCGCTCCTCCGCGCGACCGAGGCGCTCGAACGAGGCACGTTCTTCTCGCTCGTCACCTCGAAGGTCGCGGCCGCCCTCGGCGTGGCTCGCGCAAGCATCTGGCTGCTCGACGAGCAGCACGAGTCCATCGTCTGCGAGTCGCTCCACGCCGACGGCGTCGCGCTCGGCAAGGTCGACATCGCGCTCTCGCGCTCGCAGTACCTCTCCTACTTCGAGGCGATCGAGAGCCGGCTCCCGGTTCGCGCCGACGATGCGCGCACGCATCCGGCCACCAGCTGCTTCACCGAAAGCTACCTCAAGCCGCTTGGCATCACCTCGATGCTCGACGGCCCGATCCGCTTGGGTGAATCGCTCGAGGGCGTGATCTGCTGCGAGCACACCGGTCCGATCCGCCACTGGACCAACGACGAGGAGGAGTTCCTCCTCGCCGTCTCCGCGATCGTCCTCACCTTCCTCGAGACCGAGCGTCGCGTCGAGGCCGAATCGCACCTCCGGAACGCGAAGAAGGCACTCGAGACAACCGTCGAGGAGCGTACGCGTGAAGCGCGACGCAGCGAGCGCCGCCTCCAGTACCTCATCACCTCGAGTCCGGCCGTCATCTACACGTGCGAGCCGTTCATGCCGTTCCGCGGCACGTACGTGAGCCCGAACATCGAGAATCTCCTCGGCTACCCCGCCGAGAACTACCTCTCGCACCCCACGTTCTGGTCGGACCGAATCCATCCCGAAGACGCGCCGCAGGCCTACACCACGCTGCGGGAGGCCGTGCGCGTCGGCAAGTCGAGCTACGAGTACCGCTTCCGTCACGCCGACGGGACCTACCGCTGGCTTCGCGACTCCTTCGTTCTTGTCCGCGATGCCGACGGAAATCCGCGCGAGATCGTCGGCTCGTGCGTCGACATCCACGACCGTCGTCGCGCCGAGAACGAGGCGCGCGCCGCCGCAAACGACCTGAGCCGGCTCATCGACACCGCGAACGCGCCGATCTTCGGCAAGGACACGCGCGGCTGCGTCAACGAATGGAACCGCAGCGCCGAGCGGCTCACCGGCTTCTCGAAGCAGGAGGTGCTCGGTCGCGATCTCGTCGACTTCGTCAGCCCCGGCTTCAAGTTCGCGGTGAAGGAAGTGCTCGACCGCGCGCTGTCGGGCACCGAGACCGCGAACTTCGAGTTTCCGCTGACGACGAAGGACGGCCGCGAGGTGACCGTGCTCCTCAACGCGAGCACGCGCCGCGACGGCTCGGGCGTGATCACCGGCATGGTGGGCGTCGGTCAGGACATCACCGGCCTCCGGCAGGCCGACCAACGGAGCTTGCGCGCGAAGCGTCTCGAAAGCCTCGGTACGCTCGCGGGCGGCGTCGCGCACGACATCAACAACGCGCTTGCGCCGATCATGCTCGCGTGCGGACTGCTCCGGAAGGAAGCGCCCCACTGCGCGCGCCTCGTCGACATCCTCGAGACAAGCACGAAGCGCGGCGCGTCGATGGTGCAGCAGCTCCTCACCTTCGCAAAGGGCGTCGACGGCGAGCGCACCATGCTCGATCCGCGCCGCATCCTCGCGGAACTCCAGCAGATCGTCGGCAGCACGTTCCCGAAGAACATTCGTCTGCGCTTCGCGGCCGACGACGGACTCCCGAATGTCAACGGCGATCCGACGCAGATCCACCAGGTGCTCCTGAACCTCTGCGTCAACGCACGCGACGCGATGCCGGCCGGCGGCGCGATCACCGTGTCGGTCTCGACCGCCGAGATCGATGACCGCGAGGCCGCCGAGCACGCCGACTGCGTGAGGGGCCGCTACCTGCGCTGGACGATCTCCGACACCGGCTCCGGCATCCCCGAGGCCGTCCTCGAGCGCATCTTCGAGCCGTTCTTCAGTACGAAGAGCCCCGATCAGGGCACCGGGCTCGGCCTTTCGACCGCGCTCGGCATCGTGCGCAGCCACGGCGGTTTCATGCGCGTCGCCTCGAGCCCGGGCCAGGGCAGCATCTTCAGCCTCTATCTCCCCGAGGCACAGCCACAGCAGTCCTCGACGTCGAAGTCGGCGCCCGCGCAACCATTGCGCGGCGACGGCCAGACGATCCTCATCGTCGACGACGAGCCCGCGGTGCGCGAGGTGCTGAAGCAGATCGCAACCGCGCTCGGCTATCGCGTGCGCACCGCGCAGGATGGTGCCGCGGCGCTCGCGCTGCTCGGCGACCCGAGCGTCACCATCGACGGCGTCGTCACCGACCTCCACATGCCGAACATGGACGGCATCGAGCTCGCGCGGAAGATCGCGACGGCCCGCCCCGGGCTCGGCGTGATCCTCTCGAGCGGACGCATCGACGTCCAGGACGCGATCGGCATCGGCGCCGCCAACTTCCGCGGCAACCTGGAGAAGCCGTTCACCATCGAGCGGCTCGCGCAGGCGCTGAGCGCGCTTGTCAGCGATGATCCGCGCCGGAGCTCGACGCCGGTCGGATCGGGCGGTCCCTCACCAGGACGGCCATGACGAGCGGCACCACGACGATCGTGAACACGGTCGAGACGAGCAGTCCGCCGCCAAGCACGGCACCGAGCCCGCGATAGAGTTCGCTTCCGGCTCCCGGCGCGAAGATGAGCGGCAGCAGACCCGCCACGCTCGTGAACGCACTCATGAGGATCGGCCGCACGCGCGTCCGCACGCTCTCGGCGATCGCAGCGCGCAGGGGGAGCGGAGCACCTTCCCGCACCATCGGCGCATCGGGCAGCCCGCGGAACGCCGCGTCGGACGGCGTCTCGTCGGCGGTGCCACGCTGGAAGTTGAGCGTCTGGTGGACGAGGAGGATCGCGTTGTTGACCACGACGCCGATCAGGATCACGAAGCCGAGCATCGTGAGGACGTCAAGCGACTGCATCGGAAGCGTGGGGCTCGTGAGGCTCACGATGAACACCGCGAACAGCGCCGCGAACCCGCCGACCGCCGCCAGCGGCACGCTGAACATGATCACGAACGGAAGCAGGAAGCTCTGGAAGAGCACCGCCATCACGAGGTAGCAGACAAGCAGCGCGAGGAAGACGGTGCTCGTGAGGAAGCTCACGGAGGATCCGCCGCCGACGAGTTCCTTGCGCACTTCGGCAAGGGCGCTCGCGGTGCCCGCGACATCCGCCACCACGCCGGGCGGCAGCGAACCGTCGGCACGGGCCGCGTCCAGTTCCGACTGGATCGCGACCACCGCCTCCTCGAGCGCCATCGTCGGCGGCGGCGTCACCTGGAGGCGCACCGAACGCTGGCGATCGACGTGGTTGATCTGCGTGGGGGCCGAGCCGCGCTCGACGTCGGCAAGCTGTCCGACCGTCGACAGCCGGCCGCTCGGAAGCGCGACCGGCACATTCGCGACCTCGTCGACGTCGATCGACGCCTGCCGCGCCGCGCGCTCGGCGACTTCGCGGTCAATGATGACAAGGTCGATCGTGTCGCCGCCTGCGCGATATTCATCGATCAGCGCTCCGTCACCCGCCGCCGCGACCGACAGCGTGAGGTCGGCCGGCGAAAGCCCTGCGTCCGACAGGCGACGCTGATCGGGGCGCACGCGCACCTCGGCGCCCGGCGTCGCGAAGTTCGAGGGATCGGGCTGCACGCTCATCGGTCCGAACTGGCCCATGAAGCGACCCATCATGGCGCCGGCCGCCGCCTTCACGCGGTCGAGATCATCACCG
Organism: Planctomycetaceae bacterium; assembly: GCA_021297795.1. GTDB lineage: Bacteria > Planctomycetota > Phycisphaerae > Phycisphaerales > SM1A02 > QWPT01. Next base: position 3,824 of record JAJTGL010000026.1, on the reverse strand, counting down.
CGGAGGTCGACCGCCACGGCGCTTCCCGACGAACCGCTCGTGCGGAAGAGCGGCACCTGGAAGGCGAACGCCATCGTTCCGGGTAGTACGTCCGGGCGCGTGGCGTAGCCGAGGAGGTGCTCGTTGTAACTCGCGCGCTTCGACTCACTCGCAATGCCGCCGTGAAACATCGTGCCTGCGAAACCAACGACGAAGTAGTTCTCAAGCGGCGCTGGCTGCACTTCGGCGCCGTACTTGAACGCCATCCACGGCGTGACGGGGACCTTCGGAAGCGCCTTCTCCGCGGCCGCGCGCTCCGGCGTGTCGCGCGGTGGCAGCGTGCGCTCCCAGTACGGAGCAACCGAACGCTCGACGCGCGTCGCGATTTCTTCTTGCATTGCGTTCGACATTCCTGGCGGCGGGAGGATCAGGCCGAACACGAGGTTTCGATTGCCGCGCGGAAGGTAATCGGCGGGCGGCATCAGGAACCAACTTCCCGCAAGCGATACACCCATCATGAGAAGGACGAACGCGAGGCTTGCGATCCGTCGACGCGACATCCGGTACACCCAGCGTGCGATGGCCGTCGCGAAGCGCTCGCCGATCGTCGGCTTCACGGCACGCGCGACCGTCGCTTCTGCGGCCGCAGCCGCGCCGGCCACCCGCTTCGGCGCCTTCAGGAGGAACGCGCAGGCGCACGGTGTGACCGTGATCGACACCACCATCGAGAGCATGTTGGATATGAGGATGGCAAGAGAGATGTCGCGGAAGAGCTGGCCCACCTCATCGCCGATCAGGAAGATCGGGATGAAGACGACGCAGGTGGCGAGCGTCGAGCCGAGGATCGCGCCGGCGACCTCCTGCGTGCCCGCAAGCGCCGCGCGACGCGCGTCCTTCCCCATCTCCATATGACGGACGACGTTCTCGAGGACGACGATCGAGTTGTCGATGAGCGTGCCGATCGCGAAGGCGAGGCCCGCGAGGCTGACCACGTTGATCGTACGGCCCATCGCGAGCATCACGATCACGGTCGCGACCACCGCGAGCGGCACGCTGGTCGCGACGATCACGATGCTGCGCCACGAACGCAGGAAGACGACGAGCGTGAGCACCGCGAGGAACCCGCCCTGCCAGATGTTGTCGAGCACGAGGTCGAGCGCTTCGTCGATGTAGACCGTCTGGTCGTAGACCAGCTGGACCGTGAGCGGCTGGGAAAGCCCGAGCGTCGCGGTCTCCGAGTCGAGGATGCCGCCCTTCTCGCCCAGTGCCGCGATCGACTCCTTCACACCCTCCATCACCTCGATGACGTTGGTGCCGACCTCCTTCTGCACGTTGATCGCAAGAACGGGAATACCCTGCGAACGGACGAAGTTGGTCACTTCCTTCCACGTCTCGACGATCTCGGCCACGTCGCCGACGAGCACCGGCCCCGACGCCCCCTGCGCGATCGCCACTCGGGCGACGTCGCCGGTCGACTCGAACTGGCCGACGGAGCGGAGCACGATGTCGCGCTTCGATTCGGCCAGCGCGCCCGCAGGCGCGTTCTGGTTGGCGCCGCGCAGTGCGGCGGCAAGCTGCGAGATCGTGACGCCACGCGCGGCGAGCGCCGCGGGATCGACGCGCACCTGGAGCTCGCGCTCACGTCCGCCGAGGACGTTGACCTCGGCCACGCCGGCCACGCGCTCGATCTGCGGCTTCACGTGATCGGCGGCGAAATCCTGCAGCGTTCGGATGTCGAAGGGCCGCCCGGCGGCGTCGGTGGCGTTGCCGGCCGACAGCACGATCCACGCGATGTAGTCCTTGTTCTCGGGGTCGCTCGCCTCGACGATCGGCTCGTCGACGCCGAAGGGGTACGCGGGTACCTGCCGGAGACGGTCGCTCACCTCGCGGATCGCGGCATCCTTGTCGGTGCCGGGGTTGAACTCGAGCCGGATGCGCGCCGATCCCTGCGACGAGCTCGACGTCATCGAACGCACGCCCGCCACGCCCTGCAGTTTCTCCTCCTGCCGCTCGACGATCGACTGCTCGATCTCCTCGGGCGAGGCGCCGGGCCAGACGGTCGACACGCTGACGATGGTGTCGTCGACGTCGGGTGTCAGCTGGACGGGGACCTGGCGCACCGCGACCAGCGCCGCCACAAGGACGAGCACCACGCCGACGAGCACCGTCACCGGCTGCCGGATCGAGCCTTCGACGATCTTCACTCGGTGGCCGCCTTTCCGGCGACGGCGGGCGTGGCAGCGGCAGCCGAAGCGGCGGTGTTGGCCTCACCCGCGATCGGGACGACAGGCGTCGGACCCATCAGCCGCTCGTTTCCTTCGGTGACGACCTCGTCGCCAGCGGCGATCGAGCCCGGTTCAAGCGCGACCTCGTCGCCGAGCGGGAAGGCGATGCGCACGTTGACGGGAGCCGCGATGCCGCCTCGCACGACGTAGACGAACGGCGCAGCGTCGCCGCGAAGGATGGCGTCCTTCGGTATGACGACGCGCGGCGCGGTCGCTCCTGCGGGTACGAACGCGGTGAGCGCGATGCCAGGAGCGAGGAGATCCTTCTTGTTGACGACGCGCAGGACCGCCCGGAACGTGCGCGAGCGCGGGTCGACCTCGGGCACGACGCGCAGGCCGTACGCCGAGACCGCGGCGCCTGTCGCCGCGTCGATGTCGATCGGAACCTCGCGGGTCAGGCGCTTCGCGCCCTCGGCGGCGAGTGCGACCGCGGCAGCGTAGAGCTCCTGCGGAACCTCGAACCACGCCTCGAGTTCGTCGGTCGCGAGGAGATCGACGACCGCACCGCCCTCCGAGACCCACGCGCCCTCCTCCGAGTGGCGCATCGTCACGACGCCTGCGAAGGGCGCGCGGATGACGAGGTCGTCGAGGCGATCCTTCAGGATCGCGCCCTGCTGCTCGATCACAGTTGCCGCAGCGCGGGCCTGCGTGGCCTGCGCGCGGGCGACGGCAAGCGCGCTCTCGGCGTCGGCCAGCTCGCGGGGATTGGTGCCACCCGCGGCGGCGGCGCGACGGAGCAGCTCGAGGTCGCGCTCCTCGCGGGCGACGGTCGCATCCCGCTCCGCGATGGTCGCGCGGGCCGCCTCGACCGTGGCGGCGTGGACGGCGAGTTCGAGGTTGATGCGGGTGTCGTCGAGCTGCGCGAGGATGTCCCCGGCGGCAACGCGCTGACCGTCGTGCGCGCGGAACTCACGCACGAGGCCCGCGCCGTCGGCGGCCACGGTCGTCTTGCGCGCGGCGCGGATCTCGCCGAACACCTTCTTGCGAGGCGCCAGTTCCTCCGAGCGCGCCTTTGCAACGCGCACCGGCGTCGGTGGCGGGCCCTTCGGCGCACCGGCGCTGGCGCTCGCGGCGTCGGAGCTGGTGTCCGACTCCTGGGCGGTCGCGGCGGCCGTCGTGGCCAGCACGAACGTGAGCGCGAGGGTGATCAGGAGAACGGCGGAAGTCCGTACCGGGTGCAACCAGTGCTGCGGTGTCATAAGCCGCGCATGGTACGGCGGTTGCAGGAGGGGTGGGCACGGCTGCCCCTCGGGACTTTACACCGTGTTGCGCCAGTTGGTGAGCAGCACGGCGAGGTCAGCCCCACCAATCAACCCGTCGCCGTCGAGGTCCCCGACCGGCGGGTTCGGCACGCCCCAGAAGGCGAGCATCACCGCGAGATCGGCCGCGTTGATCACGCCATCGAGGTTGAGGTCGCCGCGCGCCAGCTCGCACGCGTCGAGGCTGCCGTTCGCGTTCTTGTCATCCGCACCGGCCGCGATGTCGCAGTTGTCCGGGATCGTGTTGCCATCGCAGTCGTCGGCCAGAGCCTGCGACAACTCCCACATGTCCGGCAGACCG
>JAJTGL010000120.1 GCA_021297795.1 Planctomycetaceae bacterium | reverse complement strand
CGCGGATGTCGTCTTCTTCACCGAGTCGGCCGCCGCGCGCGGCATCGTCTACTGGAATCTCGAGGGGATGTTCGGCGGCACCGGCCAGTACGGCTGCGGTGTGGCGCTCTGCGATCTCGATAACGACGGTGACGATGACATGATCGCCACCGGCGGCTCGCCCTCGATGGTGCTCTTCCGGAACGACGGGCAGGGCACGTTCTCGAACGCCACGGCCGGCGCGGGGCTCGGTGCACCGACGAAGCCGTCGGGCCTCGTGTGCGCCGACTACGACGGCGACGGCGATCTCGACGTGTTTCTCACGCGCTGGCTCCAGCCGGCGATCCTCTACCGGAACAACGGTGGGCTGAACTTCACGAACGTCACGTCCGCCGCGGGCATCACTGGAACCAGCGGCGCGGGCGCGGGCGCGAGCTTCGGAGACTTCGACGCCGACGGCGACCTCGATCTCGCGATCGCCATGCGCACGCAGACGCTCTCGAACCAGCTGCGCAACCGGTTCTTCCGCAACGAGGGCAACGGCACGTTCGCCGAGATCTCCGCGCAGCTCGGTGTCGACGACGCGGGCGCGAGCTTCCAGTGCCTCCTGCAGGATCTCGACCGCGACGGCGACTGCGATCTCTACGTCTCGAACGACAAGGGCACGCCGACGCTTCCGAACCGCTACTTCCGCAACGAGAGCGGCACGTTCATCTCGGAGCCGACCAACGGCGCCTGCATCTCGATCGACTCGATGGGCGTGTATGCCGGCGACGTCGACATGAACGGCCATGTCGACATCTACTGCACCAACGTCGGCAGCGGCCACGTGCTGCTCGTGACCGACGACGCGCGCAACTACGTGCAGGCACAGATCGACGCGGGAGTGACGGGGTCGGCCACCGGCTGGGGCACGGTGATCTTCGATCCGGACAACGACGGCGACCAGGACATCTTCGCGGCCTCGATGGCAGACCAACCCGACTACCTCTTCATGAACGAGGGCGGATTCCCGTTCACCGACCGATCGAGTTCGGTGGGCCTCGGCGACGGCATGGACACGTACTGCATCGCGGTGTCCGACATCGACCGCGACGGCGACCTCGACATGCTGTCGCAGGTGCATCTCTCGATGCTCGATCTCTACGTGAACACCGCGCCTCCCGCAAACAACGCGATCCGCCTGAAGGTGACCGGCACGGGTGCGAACACGCACGCCGTCGGTGCGATCGCCGACATCCGGTTCGGCAAGCAGACCGTCCTGCGCGAGGTGATGGCGGGCAGCTGCTACAAGAGCCAGAGCTCGTACGTCCTGCACGCGGGGATCGGCACCGCGACGGTCGCCGACGAGATCACCGTGCGGTGGCCGCGCGTCGGCGCCCAACGGCCGGAGCGCGTGCTCGTCAACTATCCCGCGGGAGTCGAGTGGCCGATCGTGCCGCCGAATGCGCTTGGCGACAGCAATCGGGACGGCCTGCTCCGGGGCGCGGACGCGCTTGCGATCGCTTCATGCGTCGGGGCCGCGTTTGCGCCCGCGTGCGCGGTCTTCGACCTCGACGGCGATGCGGACGTTGACGCCGACGATCTCGGCGCGTTCAACGCGCGTCTCTGCGACCTCGATCGCAACGGAAGCGTGGGTGCGGCGGACCTCTCGCTTCTCCTCGCCGGTTGGGGCACGGTCGAACCGGACCTCACGGGCGACGGAACGGTCGGCGCCGCGGATCTTTCGATCCTGCTGGATGCATGGGGGAACTAGCGCCCGCGTTGGACGCCGGGGGGAACTAGCGCCGTCGGTACGGCGGGAATCCGCTCGCGTGGAGCTCGCGCTTGAGATTGCCGGAAAGCAGCGGCCGGAACGCCTGTGCGGGGTCTCCATCGAGCGCGCGCCACGCCGGGAAGGTCCCGGTGAACGCGCCCTTGCGCACGTGGTCGACGCCCGCGAGGTCGACGACCTTCATCGACTGGAAACCGAGGAGATCGGTCACGGTGAAGTCGTGCGGGAAGCCATCCTCGCACTTCGCCACCTGCACGCCTTCGCGCGCGAGCATCATCTCGCTGCGGCCGTTGCCGTCGAGATCGACGAAGCCGATGCCGTTCGTCGCGATCGGGACGACCGAGGCGCGTCGACGCCTCGCGTCGGTGAGGACGAGCACGCCCTCGTAGGCGATGCCCAGCGATCCACCGCGCGGACGGCCGGAGAGATGCAGGAAGTCGACCGATCCGTTCTTGTCGAAGTCGGCGCTCGCGACGACGGGCACGCCGCCACGTTCGGTGCGATGCGACCGGGTGTCCTGCGGCCACTGGATCGTTGCCTTCGGATCGGGATTGCCCGAGGCATCCGGCCAGAAGACGCTGGTCTCGAGTTCGCCGCCGGGAAGGTCGACCGCGAGGAGGTAGGGGCCGCCGGGCGCGATCTCGAAGATGTCGGCGAACGCATCGCACCAGAGCCAGCGGGTGTTGCTTGCGTTGAGCGTGTGTTCAGCGGACCACGGCATGTCGAAGCCGACGGGCCAGGTCCAGCTGCGGAGCGGTGGCGCCGCGCCGGCGCCAGGCGCGACGGCGGACATGTTCGTGAATCCGGTCGATGGACGTGCCTCGAGCGCGAAGCGGAGGAGCGCGGGGTCGCCGTCCACGAAGGTCTCGACGAGCGCGCCTTCGGCGAAGCGCCACTCGACGCTCGCGACCGGAGTGCGCAGCGGGCGCGACTCGAACCACGCGGGTTCGGGTGCGAAGCCGGCGAAGGGCCACTGGATCGGCCAGCCACGAACGGTGGCGTCGCCGGGCGAGGGAGCGCCGAAGCGCGTTCCCGTCAGTTCCGCGAGGTAAGCGGTGCGGGCCGCCGTGGACCACGCCTCGTCACGTGCCGGAGGGGGCTTGGGGGCCTCGCTTGCGGCATCGGCGGCGCGGGGCTTCCCGCAGGCCGTCAGGCTCAGCGCAAGACCTGCGACCAGGGCACAACCTGAGAGCGCCGCGATGGCGCGCATGCGGTGACTTGCGGACAGGCGGTGCGACGGCGCCGCGGCGAGGGCGGCGTCCCGGGCGGTGGCAGGTGACATGCAGGAGAGATCGGCAGGACATCCCGCACTGCGTGAAAAGGACGCGAAGCAGCCGGACTCGGGACGCTTCGCTCAATCGCCGGCGCGCCCCCGTCTCCGCCGGCGGCACGCGAGGCAGCCGAAGAGCATTAGCGGGAGCGCCGCGGGTGCCGGGATGATCTCGCCGCCGAGGCGGTAGGCGAGGTTCACGGGCCTCGCGAGGAGGTTTCCCGGGATTCCAAAGCCTCCTCCCGGGTTCGCCTGGAAGCTGGTCGCGTCGCCGAGATCGGAGATCACCACGCCGATCTGTCCGTTGGCGGGCGCGGAGTTCACGGCCTGGACCGTCATCCAGTACGACCCCGCCGCGAGATCGATCGCGTCGGCGAGCGCGAACTCGACGAGCTTCCCGGTGCCGAAGTCGGTGTAGTTCGCCGCGGGTCCGAGCGTGCGGACCGCGATCGCGTTCGACGGACCCGACGCGGCGGCTTGCGGGGATGCGAAGATGCGGAGCTCGAAGCCCAGGATGGCGCCGTAGGAGGAGAACGCGCCGTAGCCGGCGATGACGGTCGCGACCGAGTCGATCCGCGCGCCTGCAGCGAGGCTGAAGTCATCGAGTGCCGCGAGGTCGAACTGCGGTTCGCCGACGAAGACCTGAGAGCCGTATCGGAAGAACCCCTCCGGACCCGTCGGCGGGAGGTTGCCCGGACCGCCGATCTGGTCGAACAGCATCCCTGCAGCCGAAGGGCTCGCGACGAGCAGGGGTGCGACCAGGATCGTGGCGACGCGGTGGTTCCGAGGCATCTCCGGGAAGAGACGCCGCGCCGCGATTCCTGCGCGGCGGACCGGAAGAACCGACGAATCCGTGCCCCGCGTCAGAGATTGCCGCGGCGGCCTTGCTCGATCTCGAGACTCTCGAAGAGCGCCTTGAAGTTGCCCTTGCCGAAGCTCTGCGAGCCGCGGCGGCAGATGATCTCGAAGAAGAGCGTCGGGCGGTCCTGCAGCGGCTTCGTGAAGAGCTGCAGCAGGTAGCCCTCGTCGTCCGCATCGACGAGGATGCCGAGATCCTTGACCGCGCGGTGATCCTCCTTCACGACCGAGTGGCCGTGATCGGTCAGCATCTTGTTCACGCGGTTCCAGACGGTCTCGTAGTACGCGTCGGGGATCGTGAGGAAGTCGACGCCGCGGCGACGGAGCTCGGTGATCGACTGGAGCTCGTCGTCGGTGCGCAGCGCGAGGTGCTGCACGCCCGGCGTGTTGTCGTGCCAGTCGAGGTACTCCTGGATCTGGCTCTTCTTCTTGCCCTCGGCCGGCTCGTTGATCGGCATCTTGATGAGGTGGTTGCCGCTCGCCATCACCTTCGACATGAGCGCGGAGTACTCGGTGCCGATGTCCTTGTCGTCGAAGTGCTTGAACATCGCGAAGCCAAGCACGTTCTCGTACCAGGCCACCCAGTGGTTCATCTTGCCTTCCTCGACGTTGCCGACCGCGTGGTCGACATACTTGAGGCCGCAGGGGTTCGCCTTGTTGTACGCGTTGAGCGCGAAGCCCTCGACCTTGCGGAAGCCGGGCATGAAGAGCCCGCCGTTCTTGACGGTGGGCAGCGCGTACGCGCCGGTGCGCGAGACGAAGGTGTGCACCGCGCGTCCGTACGTCTTGATGCCGGCGAACGTGACCGAGCCGTTCGCATCGGACCACGTCTTCGGCTCGTAGGCGCTCTCGCCGCCGTTCTTGATGGCCTGCCTCCACGCCTTCTCCGCGTCGAAGACGGTGAGCGCGATGTCCTTCACGCCGTCGCCGTACTGCATCGCCTCGCGCGCGGCGGGCCCGTCCTTCGTGAGCGCGCTCTCGAGGACGATGCGGATGTTGCCCTGCGTGAGCAGGTACATGGCGCGGTCGCGGGAACCCGTGGTGAGGTCCGCGATCTGCTCGACCTGGAAGCCGAAGGCGCTCGCGTAGAAGAACGCCGCCTGCTTCGCGTTGCCCACGTAGAAGCGCACGTGGTCGACGTCGATCAACTGCAGGGGATCGGTCGCGGAGGAGACGGAGGCGGACGGGCTCAGCGTGGTCATGGGGCCGATGATACTCAGGCCCGCCGCGCGCGCTCAAGCCGGGAGATGCCGTGCGTGCGGCGATGTCCCGGGATCTCGCCGCGTGCTACCCTCCGGTCATGACGGAATCCTCCCCGAGGCCACACTACGCGCCCGAGAATCGTTCGCCGAACGGCGGGAAATTCCTCGCGATCGGGACCTTCGCGCTGCTGCTCCTCGGCGGGCTCGCGACGCTGGTCGTCGTCCTCACGCGCGGGAGCTCGGGTATCACGCCTCCGCCGCAGGTGATTCCGAGCGCGCGCGACGTGGTGGCGCCGGAGCCCGCCCCGGCCGGCACGCCGTCCGGTGCGTCGGACGCCGCCCGGTGATGGAGTTCAGTAGCGCAGCAGCGACTCGATGCGCAGGCCGGGCAGATTCGCGCGCCCCTTGAGGAACTCGAGTTCGATCAGAAGGCTTGCGCCGACGATCGTCGCACCGAGTCCCTCGGCGCCGATCAGTCGCGTGCTTGCCGCCAGCGTGCCGCCGGTCGCAAGGAGGTCGTCGACCAGCAGCACGCGCATGCCCGGCTTCACCGCGTCGACATGGATGTGCAGCTGGTCGGTGCCGTACTCGAGCGCGTACTCGATCGACTTCGTTCGGTACGGGAGCTTGCCTGGCTTTCGCACCGGCACGAAACCGGCGCTGAGCGCCGTCGCGACGGCCGTCCCGAAGATGAACCCGCGGCTCTCGGGTCCGACGACCACGTCGATCCGATCGTTGCGGAACGGATTCGCCATCAGCTCGACCGCGAGCGCGAGCCCCGCCGGATCGGCGAGGAGCGGCGTGACATCCTTGAAGACGATTCCGGGCTTCGGAAAGTCGGGGACGTCGCGGATGAGTTTCGTCAGGTGCGGCAGCATCGGGCGGAAAGGTAGCGGAAGGCGGCACGGTGCGCGCGTTGGCGCGAGACGGCACCGCGATGCGGTGCTCTGGGTCTGGATCGGCGGGTATCATCGCGCCATGCCCGACGCCGGAGACCGCGCCCAGAAGAAGCAGACGCTCGAGATCGTCGAACCGATCGGGAAGCGTGTGCTCATCCGCAAGGACGAGGACAAGAAGATCACGAAGGTCGGACTGCACCTTCCCGACAAGATCGAGATTCCGACGATCACCGGCCGCGTGGTCACGGTGAGCGCCGAGGTCGAGCGCGACGAGAACTATCCGATCAAGCAGTACGACCGCGTGCTCTTCAATCCGAAGCACGCGATTCCGGTCGATTTCGAGGGCGACAACCGCCTCTTCGTGATCCCGGTCGAGGACATCGTCGCCGTGTTCCGGCGGGAGATCGGTTGAGCGCTTCGTCGGCGCTTCCCGATCCGCTTCCGATCGCACCCATCGCGGTGGCCGCGGCAGGCGGTCACGGGGCAGGCGGTCACGGGGACGGGGTCCGTCCGTCGATCGCGGCGCGCATCCGCGTACCCGGCTCGAAGAGTCTCTCGAACCGCCATCTCATCCTCGCCGCGCTCGCCGACGAGCCCACCACGCTGCGCGGTCTCCTCGCGTGCGACGACTGCGACCGTCTCCTTGCCGCGCTGACGGCGCTCGGCGCCACGCACCGCGTCGTGCGCGCGACCGAGGGCGACGCGATCGTCGTCGAGCCGGCGCGGTCGCTCGACGCGCGGGCGGACGACGTGCGCGTCGATCTTGGCGATGGCGGTACTCCAACGCGCTTCATGATCGCCTTCGCGGCGGCCCGGCGCGCGGGCATCTGCACGGTCGACGGCAGCGCCCGCATGCGCGAGCGGCCGGTGTCGGAAGGGGTCGACATGTTGCGCGCGCTCGGCGCTCGCATCCACTACGTCGAGGAGGAAGGGCGGCTTCCGGTGCGCGTCGAGGGTGGAGCGCTTGCGGGCGGCCGACTGTCCGTGGGTCGCACTGCGTCAAGCCAGTTCGCGAGCGCGCTCATGCTGGTGGCGCCGACCCTCGCGGGCGGACTCGAACTCGAGTTCACCGAGGAACCGACGAGCGCTTCGTACCTGCAGCTCTCGCTGGCGGCGCTCGCGGCGGCCGGCGTGCACGCGGAGGTCGGATACAGGCCCGTCCCGGTCGACTCGACCGAGTCGGGGCTCGCGAGCGTCGAAGTGTCCAGCCCGACGCGTTCTTCCTCGAGGATCTCGCGCTGCGCGGTGTGCGGCTCGAGGAATCCCCGGCGGGCGCGGTGCATGGTGGCGGGGGGCTTCTCGTGGAGGCGCGTGGCCCGCTGCGCGGACGCGATGCCGACTATGCGAGCGCCCCCGACGCGGCGGTGATGGCGATGGTGCTGGCCGCCGCATGCGACCGCCCGAGTCGCTTCACGGGCCTGCGCACGCTGCGCGTGAAGGAGTCGGATCGGATCGCGGCGGTGGCCGCGGGGCTCCGTGCGCTCGGCGGCACCGTCGAGTCCGGTGACGATTGGGTTCGAGTGCATCCGCTGCCGGCGGTCTCCGACGCGGGCGCGCCGGTCGTCGACACCGTCATCGACACCGTGCAGGACCACCGGATCGCGATGGCCTTCGCGGTGCTCGGACTCGCACGTCCGGGTATCGCGATCGCCAACCCGGGCTGCGTGGCGAAGAGTTGGCCGGGTTTCTGGACCTCGCTCGACTTGCTCCGGGGTGCGGTTCCCGGGCAGAATGCGCCCCAATGAAGAACGCGACGTTCTGGTCGTTCGCCGCCCGGATGCTGCGCCGCAGGAAGTTTGCGGTCGGCACGATCGTGTTCTCCGTGCTCTCGGCGGGTGGGCTCGCGGCGGGGCTCGTCGCCATCGGTCCGCTTCTCAAGCTGATCCTGGCAGGTGAGAGTGGCGCAAACCTACGCACGATCATCGAAGCCTGGCTCGGTTCCAAGGAGTGGCTCGCCAGTATCGTCGGGACCGGCTTCCTCGCGTACATCCCCACCGATCGGTTTGCAGGCGTCGCGCTGATTCTCGGTGGACTCTGTGTCCTCAGCCTGCTCGGAGGGCTCGCGAACTTCGCGCACCAGTACTGCTCGCTCACGCTGTCCATGCTGACGGTCGCCGAGATCCGGCTTGAGACCTTTCGCCACGCGTTGCGGCTGCCGTTGGGCGTCGTAGTTCGCCGGGGTCCTGCAGACATCGTGACACGCATCGTGCGCGACACGGCCGAACTCGAACGCGGTTTCTCGGCGCTGACGAGCAAGGCCCTCGCGCAGCTCACCAAAGGTCTTGCGGCGTTCGGCGCAGCGATCTGGTTCGACTGGCGGCTCACGATCGTCGCGGTGATCGTGGCGCCGGTGCTTGCCACGGTGCTCCGGAAGTTCGGCAAGCGGATCTCGCGCGGCAGCGGTCGGACGATGCAGGCCTACGAGAACATGCTGCGCAACTCGAACGAGTCGCTGCAGGGCTTGCGTGGCGTGAAGACCGCGACCGCGGAGCGCATGGCGCGCCGGCGCTTCGGCCGCGCCAACAAGGACGTCGTGATGCAGGACCGGGCGGTGCGCATCGCGCGCGCGATCTCGAGCCCGCTGATCGAGGTGCTCGCGATCACGGTGGTCGCGGCGCTCGCGCTTCTCGCGGCGCACGAGATCATCGCCGGACGCATGCAGTTCGACCGGTTCCTGCTCGCGCTCGCGTCGATCGGATTCGCGGCCGACGCGCTGCGCCCGCTCACGAGCCTCTTCAACGACATCCAGGCCGCGAGCGCCCCCGCGCAGCGGATCGCCGAGATCCTCGCGATCCCCGCCGAGGGCATGCGCGAGCGCGATCTTCCGCCGCTGCCGCGTCACGGCTCGTCCGCGGGTGGCACGATCGAGTTCGACCGCGTCTCCTTCCGGTACGAGGGCGCCGAGCGCGACGCCGTACGCGAGGTGTCGCTCACCATCCGTCACGGCGAGTTCGTGGCGCTCGTCGGGCCGAACGGCTGCGGCAAGACCACGCTCGCGAGCATGCTCGTGCGGCTCTTCGATCCCACGTCGGGCGCGATCCGAGTGGATGGCATCGACGTGCAGGCGGCGAGCCTCACCTCGCTGCGCGCGCAGATCGGCGTGGTCGCGCAGGATCCGCTGCTCGTGCGGGGCACCATCCGCGAGAACGTCGTCCTTGGCCTCGACGGTGCCGGCGACGACGACATCGAGCGCGCGATGCGCATGGCGCACGCGTGGAACTTCGTCGCGGCGCTTCCGACCGGGCTCGCGCATCGGCTCGGCGAGGGCGGGAGCGGACTGTCGGGTGGTCAGCGGCAGCGACTCGCCATCGCGCGCGCGCTCGTGCGCGATCCGTCGGTGCTCGTCCTCGACGAGGCGACGAGCCAGATCGATGCCGAGAGCGAGGCGCAGATCGCCGCGGCGATCGATTCGTTCCGCAGCGGCCGCACCGTCATCGCGATCGCGCACCGGCTGTCGACCGTGCGCACGGCCGACCGCATCGTGGTGATGGAGGATGGATCGATCCTCGACGTCGGCAGCCACGCGGAACTGCTCGGTCGCTGCGCGCTCTACCAGCGCCTGGTCCAGACGCAGCTGGTCGGCTGAACCGCGTCCGGCGGGCCACAGGTCCGATGCCGGCCGAAGTCACGATCGCGGCGGCAGCGTGCTACAGTGGCCGCCATGGGTCTCGGCGACACCATTCGCAAGCTCATCGGAGCCGCGCCGCAGTCGGATGTCGACGCGGCGTCGGTGGCGGTGCAAAGTGCGGAGGAGGCCCGAAGGGCGGCATCCGAGGCGCGCGAGCTGGTCGCGACCGCGCGCACCGAGCAGGAGCGCGCGATCGCGCAGGTCGTCGCGCAGGTCGAGGGTGAACTCGCCCGGCTCTCCGCGCGCGTCGAGGCGATGCCCGAGATGCGCACGCAGCTCGAGAGCTTCGTCCAGTCGCTCGGCCGCACGATGACCGGCGCGGCGGACCGGCTCGAGGTCGTCGACGACCGCATGCAGCGGGTCGAGCACGAGTCGCGCGCGCAGACCGAGATCCTCTCGCTCGCCCGCGCCGAACTCGACCGGCAGGGGCGTTCGGTGGCGGCGTTCGAGACCCAGATGAAGTCGCTCGAGGAGGCGCTTTCCCGCATGGCGGTCGCGAGCGATCGGCTCGAGTCGATCGTGCGCGAGGCCGAGCAGCGCCGTGCGGGCTCCGGGCGTCATGAACGGCTGGCGATCGCGGCAGCGGTCGTCGGCCTGATCGCACTTGCCATCGCCATCCTGCGCTGAGGTCGCCCGTGCACGGATCCACGAAGGGCCTCGATGGTCACGAACCCGACGGCGCCGCGGAGCGGCGGAAGTCGCGCGTCGGATACGTCCAGCAGATGGTGGCGCTCCTCTTCATGGCAGGCCTGCTGTGGCTCCTCTTCGGGCAGGGGTCGCCGATCGCCGGCACGGGGAAGCCGGGCATCGACGCGGCCGAGAGCGACACGGCTGCGACGGCGGACGGCGCGACGGACTCCGTGCCGGGCGCGCGGGAGATTCCCCGGCCCTGGGTCGCGGCCACGTCGCCCGCCATCACCGACACGCTGGTCGAACTCGGCCTCATCGCGCATCTCGTCGGCCGCAGCCCGTACTGCCGGAGCGTGCCGACGGCGATGCCCGTCGTCGGCGATCTGCGCGACTTCAACGCGGAACGTCTCGCGATCGCGCGGCCCGATGTCCTCTTCGTGCAGCCGCCGCTCGCGGGCGTCGATCCCGCGCTGCGCGAGTTCTGCACCTCGAAGGGGATCCGGCTGGTCGAGCGGCGCATCGATTCGTTCGCCGAGACGCGCGCGCTCGTCGCCGACATCGCCGACGTCTTCCGCGCCACGCCCGCGAAGGGCGCCGCGGGCGTCGCCGGTCGTCTCGCGGAGGCGGACGCCGACCTCTCGGTGGTTGCCGAGGCGGCCGACGAGCCGCGCGACGCGATGCCGAAGGTGCTGCTGCTCGTCTCGAGCGAGCCGTTCCTCGCGGTCGGTGCGGGAAACTACCTCGATGAACTGCTCGCGGCGAACGGCCTCGGCAACGCGCTTCCCCGGGAGGGCTGGAGCGAGGTCTCGGCCGAGTCGATCGCGGCGCTTGCGCCGGGCGCGATCCTCGGAGTGGTCGAGAGCGAGGCGGGCGCGGCACGCATGAGCGCCGCCATCCGAAGCCTCCCGTGGCCCGAGGGATCGTCGCCGCGCTTCGCGGTGGCGGTGCTGCCGGAACTCCTCGCCCCGAGCCTCGTCGCCGCCCGACGTCGCGGTGCGCTCGCCGACCTGTACGGCAAGGCGATCGCGCCAACGTCGATCTCGACCTCGGCATCCGCCGAGGCGGTGGATGACGGCGAGGAGACCGGACCTTGAACACGTCGTCGAAATCGCGAGGATTCGCGATCCTCGCCGGTGTGCTTTTCGTCGCCGGCTTCCTGCGGATCTCACTCGGTCCCACGGCTTCGGAGGAGGGCGTTCGACTTGGGTTCTCGATCGCGTCGGGCGAGTTTCTCGAACTGCGCGCGATGTCGGTGCTCTCGGCGGCGGTGGTCGGCGCCACGCTCGGCCTCTCCGGTCTTGCGCTGCAGACGCTCCTGCGCAATCCGCTCGCATCTCCGTTCGTGCTCGGAATCTCGAGCGGCGCGGGCTTCGGCGTGGCGTGCGTCCTCGTCCTCGGCTACATCCTCGGAGCGGGCGGCGCGGCGTCCTTCTTCGGCGGCGCATGGCTGACCGAGGCGGTGGGGGCGGTGCTCGGCGCCGCGCTCGCACTCGCGATCGTCGCGCGCTTCGGGCGCTCAAGCGAC
>JAJTGL010000119.1 GCA_021297795.1 Planctomycetaceae bacterium | reverse complement strand
CGACTTCATCGCGAACGCGGGTGGTCTGATTCGCCTTGCGGGTCTCTACCTCGGCATGACCGAGGGCGAGATCGATCACAAGATCGTCGAGATCGAGACCACGACGGCGTCGGTGCTGCAGCAGGCGGGCAAGGGCTCGACCGGCGCGGCGGCGATTGCCTTCGCGAAGTCGAAGATCGCGGCAGGCGCGGCGAAGAAGCAGCTGGCGGGCGCCGGTTGCGGCTCGGGCTGCGGATGTCATGGTTGAGCCGCATCCGATCTTGAACCGCATCCGGCGAAGTACTCGCCGGATGCTCTGAATGAGAGCCGCATCCTGCGAAGTACTCGCCATATGCTCAAGCCAGACGAAAAATACATCGGCCCCGCGCGAGCGGGGCCGATGGTGTCTTCGGGCATGCGCTTTCTACGCGCAAGGCTCGCGAGCGCGGATATCCACATCCATGGCTCGTAGGCGGGTGCCGAACGAACCACTTCGGTGATGGTGGTGGTCGTGGATGCCGAGCTGCCCACCGCCGCGCCTGCGAGTGCGCCGCCGCCGGCGCCGATGGCCGCCATCGCAGGCAAGCCGATCGCGAAGGCCCCGCCACCGGTTGCGATACCGAGTGTCCCGATCACGAGCCAGGCCAAAACGCCTGTGGCCGCGCCGCCGGCCGCACCGACACCACTACTCGCCAACTTCGTACCACCGATGGCCTTGGTGGTGACGACTGGTTCTATCCATCTCTTCTCTGCCCTACACATGCCTATTCCACATATGAAGAGGGCGAGACCTACGACAAACGCGATCAAGTCTTTCATGACAACTCCTAAACCTCCGCGCCCGTCCGGGCTGCGGACACTTGAGACGCCACCCGCAACGCGCGGGCGGCAAAGGGCTCCTGCCCGCGTCGGCGGGCAGGGGCTTGCGGTGGAAAGTTGGTTTCATGGGCCGCGTTGCCGCGACGCCGGCGACGTTTCTAGGCGATTGGGCCCCGCAGTTCGCGGGATTCCCGACGAGAATCGTGAAAATTCCGTCCCCGTCGCCGGAAGCGAGGCTCCGTCGCGCCCATGCGGACGTGCGCCAAGGCCTTGTGCCGCGGTAGGTTGTCTCCATGAAACCCGAACGCTGCTGGTGGTGCGGCACCGACCCGGTGTACGTCGCCTATCACGACACCGAGTGGGGCGTGCCGGTCGTCGATGACCGGGCGCTCTTCGAGAAGCTTGTCCTTGATGGCTTCCAGGCCGGTCTCTCGTGGATCACGATCCTGAAGAAACGCCCTGCGTTCCAGCGCGCGTTCAAGGGGTTCGAGCCGGAGAAGGTCGCGCGGTTCACCGAGCGCGACGTCGTGCGGCTCCTGAAGGACGACGGCATCATCCGATCACGGCTCAAGATCGAGGGCGCCGTGAAGAACGCGCGCGCGTGGCTCGACGTGATGGAGGAGGGTGACGGCGCGTTCCGCGATCTTCTGTGGGACGCGGTCGGGCACCGCACGATCGATACGCGCCTCGCACGGCGCGAGGACATCCGAGCCGAGAGCCCCGAAAGCGTGCGCCTCGCGAAGACGCTCAAGAAGCGCGGTTTCACCTTCTGCGGTCCGGTGATCGTGTACGCATTCATGCAGGCAGTCGGCATGTACAACGACCATCTCGTCACGTGCCCGCGACACCGCGCCTGCGTACGGCTCGCGCGCAGGTCTTCCTGAGCGCGACTCCAGTGGAAAGCAAACACCCCGGAAGTTGCCTTCCGGGGTGCTGGGTCTTCTCACGAAGTCCGCGGTGCGCTGCTCGCGCATGCGTCAGCGTCGGTATTGCGTGAGATAGCACTGCGTGTAGCAGAAGCGCTCGTACTGGGTCAGCGGAAGTTCCGCGAGGAACCGCGTGAAGGCCGACAGCGAGTCGATCTCACCGTTCGAAGAGGCGAGCCAGCTGCGGTAGGCTGGATAGATGAAGAGCTGGTACTGGACAAGGAAACGCCGCGAGACGACCGGAGCGTCGGGTTCGACCGAGAGGCCCGGCGGTGGCGGCGTGACACTCTCCGACCGAGCCAGACCAGTGGGAACCAGTGCAGAAGCTGCAGAAAGAGCGATCGTCATCAT
The DNA here is from genome assembly GCA_021297795.1 of Planctomycetaceae bacterium. Taxonomy (GTDB): domain Bacteria; phylum Planctomycetota; class Phycisphaerae; order Phycisphaerales; family SM1A02; genus QWPT01. The sequence goes on along the minus strand of JAJTGL010000119.1, from coordinate 5,626 downwards.
CATCGCTTTCATGGACGACCTCCTTGTGAGCCGCGGTGCATGAAATAGCACTGCGCGTAGCAGAAGCGTTCGTACTGGGTCAGGGGAAGGTTCGCGAGAAACCGCGTGAAGGCCGACAGCGAGTCGATCTCTCCGTTCGAGGATGCGAGCCAGTTTCGGTACGCCGGATAGATGAAGAGCTGGTACTGGACGAGGAAACGCCGCGAGACGACCGGAGCGTCGGGTTCGACCGAGAGGCCCGGCGGTGGCGGTGCGCCGCCTGTTTCCGCGCGTGCGACCTCGGACGTCGCAAGCAGCGCGCATGTCAGCGCGACGAGGAGACATCCGAAGATGCGTCGGCACGCGAAGATTCCTGCGATTTGGAGTGTGGAGTACCTCATGCCCGACCTCCGTCGCGGTTCGCGTACATCGCCATGAACTCGTCGGCATTTCGACGTGCGGCGGGAATGTGACCGAGCACACCGGCGACGAGCTTCGCTTCCAATGCGTCAAGGGCTCGTGCCGCCACGCCGTGGCCGGAGAACATGCGTCGGCGCTCGGCCTCGATCTCGAGGTGCTGGTGCGCGAAGTACCAGTTGCTGGTCGCGACCGCGTGCGCACGCAGCGTGCTCGATGCAATCTCGAGGATACCGCGTCGCTGCAGCTCGTCGTCAAGGAAGCGCTTGACGGTGTTCGCGAGGGCGATCGCCGCCCAGGCCTTTCTTTCGCCAGGTCCAGGCTCGAGCGTCCCGTTCTCGCGGACCATCGAAACGAGCGTGCGGACGATCTGCTCGGCGCTCTCGGGCTCGCAGAGCGCATCGACCTCAAGGAGTACTGGCTCGACCGAGGCGTGCATGGTGCCGTAGTGGCTCCGTCGCTCGCCGGAGATGGAGAGGAGCGCGTCGGTCACTTCGCGGACGGTCTTGAAGTCCTGTCGAGCGCTCTCGGCGAGCGGCCGCCACTGCTCGAAGTTCGAGAGTGGAATCGATGTGCGGAGCGCGTGACCACGGGCCCACGATGCCGTCACGCGGGCGGAACGCGCCGCCTCGGTCTCGGGCAGGCTGCCGAGATACTCGAGCACCGAAGATGCGATGCCGAGTGCGTGCGTCGACTGTCCCTGCATGAAGAGCATGTTCGCGAGGTTGGAGTCGCCGAACATGCGCCAGTCGACGGCGACCCCGTCAATGCGTCCGGCATGGCGGAGGCAGCGGACCGATTCGGTATATGACCCGCAGGCCTCGTGCGCCTGCGCCTCGAGGATGAGGGCGGCTGCACTGCGCGTCGGCGTGTCGGCCGCCGCGTGCGCGCGCACCGCGAGGCGCACGGCCTCGGCGTAGTCGCGCTCGAGCCGCTTGATCAGGCTCTCGTTGTAGAGCCGCGCGTAGTCGGCCGGTGCATCCTGCGTCTTCGCGCGATGCGTATCGTCGGCGGGCTTGATCAGGTGGTCGACCACCGCCTCGACCGGCCAGTCGAGCGCCTTCGCGAGACCGACCACGAGATCGATCTTGGGCATGCCGCTGTCGGGAACGAGCCGACCGGGCTGACGTCCGAGCGCGTGTGCCAGTTCCTTCACCGACCAGTTGCGGTAGGTGCGCGCGAGGGCCTGCAATTCCTCGAGTCTTTCGCGCGCGAGAGACTCGCGCGCTGCCTCGAGGCCGCCGATGTCATCTGCCAGCATTGTGCCTCCGATCTATGGATTGGCGCGCGCCACCCCGCGCGCGCATCGGGAACCTTGCGGCATCTGAAGCCGGAACGTCCGCTCGTCAAGCGCCGAGTGTCGATGTTGCGAAAATGTCCCGAAGTTCCGAAACGGATGAACGAAGAGGTCGGCCTCCGGAAATCGGAGCGTCGCGGCGCGGAGTTCAGCGAGGTCGGCGGAGTCGAGGAGTCCGAACGGATCCTCGCCGCACCGGGCCCGGGTCGTGCGCTCGGCGAGGACGACGCGCGCACGCCGTGCGCATGCGAGGCGCTCCGCGGTCGGTTCGCCGCAGCGGATTACGTCGTCGAGCGCAAACCCCGCGAGCACCGAGATCCGTCGGAGCCGGTCGGCCGCAGCCGGGTCGCGCGGTTTCCGGGAGAGCGGTGCGAGCGCTGTGAGCACGGTGATCGAGGCCGCCCACGCGATGGCCTGGTGGTTTTCGGACCGCCGTACGAGGTCGAGCTCGTGGGCGAGTCTCTCGACGATGGCGACGTCCCTGCCGGTCTCCGGCGCGAGCAGGGCGTCGGTGGCGAGGCGATGGAAGCGGTCGCGCACCTCGATTCCCTGATGGGTCGGGTTTGACGGGAGACCGGGTGTGTGGATCGAGGTCCGGTCGCGCGCGGGACGGGCGAGCGATGGAGAGAGCGTCCGAATTGCGTCGATGGCCTCGGGCCGCAGGATCGCGATCTCCCCGATCGCAGCGCGGAGCAGCCGCATCGCGCCCGGCTCGGCGCTTCCGATGTCGGCGCTCTGGAGCAGTGTGAGTGCGCGTGCCGTCGAGCCACGGATGGTGAAGATTCGCGCGAGGAGCGCGGTGTGGAGCACGGTCCGTTCCGGCGGAATGCGGACGAGGATCCGCTCGAGGACGGCATCATCGTCGGCGAGATCGGCCGCGAGGAGCAGCGGTTCGTCGAGGAGTTCGCCGGCGGGTCGGATCGGTGAGTCGACGCAGTCCGCCGATCGAGCCGCGTCGGGATCGGGTCCGCCGTGGACGAGCAGTTCGACCGCGACCGACGGCCGCATGTCGAGCGCTCGAGCGAGATCGATGACGCTGGCGAGCGTCGGAATGTCGTTCGCGGCCATCATCGAACGGACGTCGCGGCCGATCGAGCGCTGCACCGCGCGGTGCGACGCTCCGCAGGCGTGGAAGGCGAGGCTGTAGAGTCGACGCATGCGCGCCGCGATCGCGGCGCGCATGGGATCAGGTGCAGGATCTGTTCGGGACATGGGCCGCAGGGTGGTCTGGACACGCGCTCGGGCTGCGTCCGATCCTCCGGATTGACGGAAGCGCCACGAATGGCCGTTCCGCCGATCGGACCCGCGTCGCGGTGAACCCCTTCGATCGGCTGCGCGACGGACACATCCGACGCTACCTTGTCGGTGTGGTCGATTCACCCGAAACCGATCCGCAGCTCGTGGCACGTGCCCTCGGCGGCAACGTGGCCGCGTGGCAAGCGCTTGTGGAGCGGTACGGCGGACTCGTCTTCGCCACGGCGCGAAAGGCCGGCCTCACGCGCGACGACGCCGAGGACGCGGCCCAGACCGTGTTTGCATCGCTGTTGCAGTCGCTTGGAGCGGTGCGCGACGTCGATCGGCTGGCGAAGTGGCTGATCGTCACCACCAAGCGCGAGGCCTGGCGCATGCAGCGCGTGCGGAAACGGCATTCCGGCGGCGGAAGCGACGTGATCGATGTGGTGGTGGAGGAGCGCCGCGCAAGCGACGAGGGTGACGACGAGGCCACGCGGCACGAGCGGCGGCAGACCGTCCTGCGGGCGCTCGGATCGATCGATGCGCGCTGTCAGGAACTGCTGCGGGCGATGTTCCTCGGCGCCGGGGAAGGCGACTACACGGCGATCGGCGAACGCTTCGGAATTGCGGCGAACTCGGTCGGCCCGATCCGCAACCGCTGCCTGCGGCGGCTGCTCGGCGCGCTCGAGGAACTCGGTTTCGAGCCGTCCGAGCACGGATTCCCGGGCGTTCCTTCGCCTTCCGGCTGACGGATGCTGTACGAAATCGGCGCCTGCCGACTCCTCAAGGCGCCTGCGGAGGTCGCTGGCCCGATGGCACACGCCGAATGGACGGGGCAACGCGCTGCAGATGACTGGAAACCGCCTCTTGACCGACCCATGCCGCGCTCCTGACGGAAACCCACGATGACCACCCCGAACGAACAGAACCAAGGCTCACCGGATTCACCGGATGCGTCGGATCCGGAGTTTGTGGTGCGCGCGGTTCTCGGGAAAGCGAGCGAGAGCGAGCGCAAGGCCGTCGAGGCGCGCGCGGCCACGGATCGTGCGGCTGCGAGGCTCGTGGGCCAGCTGCGCGATGTGCGGGACGCGATCGCGACGTCGGCCGCCGAGGCATCGGATCCGGCGCCCCGTGCGCTCTTCGAACGCGCATTCGCGCTTTCGTCGCGACTTCCGAGGGTGCCGAGTTGGCTTGATCGCCTGAAGGCCGCCGTCCTCGAACCGATCGAGCAGGGCCTCGCGGGATTTGCACAGCCGGCGCTGCGCGGTGCTGGCGGGGGACTTCAGTCGTTTGCTCGCGCTGATTGGCGGCTCGACGCCGCCGTCGAACGCATGGCGGACGGGACACCCGCGCTGCGTATCCAGATCGAAGGACCAGTGGAGAGCCTCTCGGGAGAAATTGCACTGCTCGATGCAACGTCTGGCCGCGTCCTTTCCGAGGGCATGCTGGACGCGGATGGTGCATGCGCGCTCGCGCTTCCTTCCGGGAGCGATGCGGTGGAAAGCGTTGATCTTGCTTTCCGCACACAGGGCGAGACCTTCACCGTGCGGGGCATCCGGGCGCGATGAGCGGCGCAGCTCCCGCGGATCACGACCGTCGCGCGGCCGAATACGAGGCGCTCGCGGTGGCGGATCCCGCGGATGCGTCGCGCCGATTTGCACCGTTGCGCACCGACTTCGAACGTGCGGGTGACTTCGCAACCGCTGCGCGCATCGCTCGCGCGGCGATCAACGTGTTCGCGCATCTCGGCGAGACCGGCGAGGCGCTGCGGATCGCCGCACATGCGCGCCGCCGCGCACGCGGAGACCGCGCATCGCGCTCCGCACAGATCGAGGCGGCGCGTGTCCTTGTCGCCGCGATGCATCCACGTGCGAAGCGCGGCAACATGCGCGGCGCGCTGCGCGCGGGAACACGCGCCGTCCATGAGCTCGAGGCACTTGGCGAACACGCGCTCGTCGCGCGGGCGGAACTGAACCTGGCGAACGTCGCCAAGGCGCTCGGACGCCCCGCCGACGCCGCGGCCCTTCTCGAGCGCGTGCTCGCGCATGGCGCCGTGATCGATCCGATCCGTGGCGCGGCGCTGAATGCGCTCGGCGAGTCGTGCGTGCAGCTTGCGGAGTTCTCTCGCGCGATCGGCGCCTTCGAGGAAGCCGCGCGCCTCTACGAGGCGCAGGACGGCCACCTCCACGCGGCGCTTGCCCGCGGCAACCTTGCGCACACGCTTGCGAAGTCGGGCGACATCGAGGCCGCACTGCGCGCGTTCCGTGCGGCGCGCGAGCGGTTCGGCGCACTTGGCGCACATGCCGAGGCGTGCCGATTGGCACTGGAAGAAGCGGAACTTCTTGAGGATGCAGGCCTGGTGCAGGACGCGGCGGATCTTGCCGACGACGCCGGTGCGCTGGCACTGCATCACGGACTGCGCGCCGAGGAGGCGCGGGCGGCGCTTCTTCGAGGTCGCCTCGAGGCGAACCGCGGATACGCGCACGAGGCGCTCCCGCACCTCGATCGCGCACGGTCGATCACGACCGCGCTCGGCGACCGGATCGGGATGTCGCAGTCGGAGGTCGCGCGTGCGGCGTGTCTTGCGCGATGCGGACGTCATGCCGATGCCGTGGTCGCCGCCGAGGCGGCGCTCGCGATCGCGGAAACGCCCATCGAACGCGTGTTCGCCCTGCTTGCATCGTCGGTCGCCTCCGCGAA
>JAJTGL010000118.1 GCA_021297795.1 Planctomycetaceae bacterium | reverse complement strand
AACCTTGGCGCCGGCGGCGACCGCGAGGCGCATCAGCGTGATCGATGGGGCTTCGCGGATGTCGTCGGTCCGGGGCTTGAACGCGACGCCCCAGAAGCCGAGGCGCTTGCCGGCGAGGTTCTTGCCGAGCACTCCCTCGATCTTCGACCAGAAGTGCCGTCGCTGCAACTGATTGACGCGGTGGACGGCGGCGTTGAGCTCGCAATCGAAGCCGACCGCCTTGCCCATCGAGACCACCGCGAGGGTGTCCTTCGGGAAGCAGGAGCCGCCGTACCCGAGGCCCGGGTAGAGGAACTGGTTGCCGATGCGCTTGTCGGCGCACATGCCCTCGCGGACGCTGGTCACGTTGGCGCCGTAGCGCTCGCACAGGTTCGCCATCTCGTTGATGAACGAGATCTTGCAGGCGAGCATCGCGTTCGACGCGTACTTCACCATCTCGGCCGAGCGGACGTCCATCAGGAAGATGGGGTTGCCCTGGCGGACGAACGGCTCGTAGAGGTCGCGCATCATGGCGCCCGCATGCTCGCTCTCGACGCCGCAGACGACGCGGTCCGGCTTCATGAAGTCGTTGATCGCGTCGCCTTCCTTGAGGAACTCGGGGTTGTCCGCGATGTGGAAGGGGATCTTGGTGCGCGAGGCGATGAGGTCGCGCACCTTGTGGCTCGTGCCGACGGGCACGGTGCTCTTCACGACGACGGTCTTCGGAGTCGCGGTCGGCCCGATGGCGTTGATCGCCTCGGCGATGTCGCCGGCGACGCGGAGCACGTACTGGAGGTCGGCGCTGCCATCCTCGTCGCTCGGGGTGCCGACGCAGATGAAGACGACGTCGGCGTGCCGGTATGCCGCGAGCTTGTCGGTGGTGAAGGAGAGCCGTCCCGCCTGCGCGTTCCGCACGATCATCTCCGAGAGACCGGGCTCGTAGATCGGGCTCTCGCCACGGCGCAGCATCTCGACCTTCGCCGTGTCGACATCGAGGCACACCACGTCGTTGCCCGTCTCGGCGAAGCACGCACCGGTGACGAGCCCTACGTAGCCTGTGCCGACCATCGTCAGTTTCATGCGGTTCCTTGCCCGCGCGGATCGGGCCGCGGGGCCGCGCCGATGGCTCGGCAGAGCTCGTGCCCTCCGCCGAGCCGTCGTGCGAGCCAGAGATACGTGCGTGTCTCGCCCGCGGGGATCCGACGGCAGGCGCGCCAGACCCGGCGTTGGAACGGCGTGCCGTCGCCGACGGGAATCGCGTCGAGCGCCGACGGGTCGCCGCCGAAGTAGCCGTGCAGCGCCTGCATCAGTTCGACCGCCGCGCCGTCCTCCTCCGAGTAGGCGGGGAAGTCGCCCTGGTCGCGCGACGCGTGCTCGGGCACCATCCATTCGGCGACCAGCTTTCCGTCGCGTCGTCCGACCGCGAGGCGGCCGAAGGGCGTCGATACGACCGGCCCTTTCGCTGCGCGCCGCGCGCGGGGGGTGCGTGCGGGCGAAGGCGGCTCCGATGGGACGGAGGAGGCACCCTTGCCTTTCTGGGGGCGACCGCGGGACATGACGGCAGCGTAGCGCAGGGCGGCCGGTCGACTACCATCCGGCCCATGACCGCAGCGCCGACCGCCAGCCATTCCGCCGGCCGCACCATGCCCGCCGGGTTCCCGTCCGACATCCCTCTCGACGCGATGAGCACGCAGTTGCTCGCCATGCTCGAACGCCACGACCCGGCGGCCGCGCGCCTGATGGCGCAGGAGGCGGAGCGCCAGGCGACCACGCTCGAACTGATCGCAAGCGAGAACCACGTGTCGACCGAGGTGATGCACGCGGTCGGCTCGTGGCTGACGAACAAGTACGCCGAGGGCTACCCGGGCAAGCGCTACTACGGTGGATGCGAGTTCCACGACGGAATCGAGGATCTCGCGCGCGACCGGGCGAAGCAACTGTTCGGCTGCGGCTTCGCGAACGTCCAGCCGCACTGCGGCGCGAACGCGAACACCGCCACCTTCATGGCGATGTGCGATCCGGGCGACACGATCCTGTCGCTGCCGATCAAGTCGGGCGGGCACCTTTCCCATGGCCTCAAGCCGAACTTCTCCGGCACGTTCTACAAGATCGCGGAGTACGACCTCGACCCGGCGACCGAGCTGCTCGACTACGACGCGATTGCGCGCATCGCCCGCGAGACGAAGCCGAAGATGATCATCTGCGGCTACTCGGCGTATCCGCGCGTGATCGACTTCGCGCGCTTCCGCGCGATCGCGGACGAGGTCGGCGCCGTGCTGATGGCCGACATCGCGCACATCGCGGGCCTTGTGGCGACCGGCGTGCATCCGTCGCCGTTCCCGCATGCGCACGTGGTGACGACCACCACGCACAAGACGCTGCGCGGGCCGCGCGGTGGCCTCATCCTCACGAACGACGAGGAGATCGCGAAGAAGATCGACCGCAAGGTGTTCCCCGGCTCGCAGGGCGGTCCGCTGATGCATGTGATCGGCGCGAAGGCGATCGCCTTCGGCGAGGCGCTGAAGCCCGAGTTCAAGGTGTACTGCCAGCAGGTCGTGAAGAACGCCCAGGCGCTCGCGGCCGCGCTCGTGAAGCGCGGCTACCGCCTCTGCTCGGGTGGCACCGACAATCACCTGATGCTCGTCGACCTCCGTGCGCGCTCGGCCGACCTCACGGGCGCCGACGCCGAGAAGTGGCTCGAGCGCGCGGGAATCATCGTCAACAAGAACGGCATCCCGAACGACCCGCGCCCGCCGATGGTGACGAGCGGTTTGCGCCTCGGTACGCCCGCGCTCACCTCGCGCGGCTTGAAGGAAGCCGAGATGGAGCTCGTGGCGGCGTGGATCGACCGCGTGCTCGGTACGTCGGGCGATGCGGCGACGATCGACGCGGTGCGCGGCGAGATCCGGGCGTTCTGCGGCAAGTTCCCGCTGTTCCACTGATGCCATGAGCGGTCAACCCGCCGCGGTTCCCGAGGAGTGGCGGGCGCTCTTCGAGGGGCGCAATGTGGTGTTCGCGGGACTGCCGCCGGCGCCGCCCCGTGCGGTGAGCCGCGCCGGCAAGTTCTTCGGGCGCGCGCTGGTGCTGGTGCTCGCGTTCGGATTCGCCGTCGGCGTGAGCGTCGGACTCGCGTCCGCGAGCGGCCGGTGGTGGATCGGCCTGATCATGTTCCTCATCATCGGATGGGTGGCGACGCTGCTTGCGGTCGGCATCGTCGGTGCGATCAAGGTCGAGCGAGAGGCGGAGGCGCGCCGTCGCGCGCGCGCGCTCGAGGACCCCATCGGAAGGTTGCTGCCCGACCGCGGGAAGTCGCGCAAGGCCTTCCGCGATCCCGCGAGCTACGCGGGCCTGTTCGCGCTCTCGCCGCGGCCGGCGCTGGTCTTCGACACCGCGCTCGTCGATGTGATGCAGCGCGACCGATTCGCCAGGTCGCTCGCGCCGCGCGGGCGGCTTCCCGAGCCCGAGGTCCTCGAGACATCGTCGATTCCGGCAGGCACGGCGATCTTCGGCGCGATGCTGATCTTCCAGTCCGCCAGCTTCTGGATGCAGGGCCTGGCGGCACTGCGCGCGGGCGCGCCGCTGTCGTGGATGACATACCCGGGGCTCGTGATGGTGGCGGTCGGCATCTACATGGTCGTGCGTGACCCGTGGCTGCGGCGCAAGCTCAACTTCCCGCGCATCTTCGGCAACGACTGGATCATCGGCGCCGGCTGGATCCGCGACGGCAAGGGCGAGGTCTGGACGGTCGACGACGCGATCCTGCTCGTGACCCTCGCGGGCGGCGGGCTCGAGATCCGGCTCATCAAGCAGGGCAGGCTCGCGTCGTTCTACCTGCCTGTGATCATGGGCAAGTCGGGGACAGGGCGGATGAAGCCCGCGACCAGCCTCTCCGGCATGGGACTGCGGCGGCGCGCGAAGGCCGTTGCGGCAGATGCGGCGCGGGGCGCGGCGGAATCCGTGGGCATCGAGGCCGACGACGACGCTGAGATCGAGATGCCGACCTCGAAGGAGCCGCTGCGGCTTCTTCTCTCGAGTTGGACCTATCCCGAGCCGCGCGTCGATCTCGCGATGCGGGAGTAGCGTCGAAAGACGAACCGGGAGTCCGGAGTTGTGCAGGCCGGGGAGTCGCATCCGCCGCCGGAGGGTTGTGCCTTCCGATGGCTTTGAGCCGATAGGACCCGACCCTGCAGCATCCCTCGCAGCCGCCGCTCCCGCACACGCAGGGCCTCGCCGACTCGGCGATCGACGCCGCGTGGGCTGTGATGCCCCCCGACATGCCGATCGAGACGACGCGGCTGCTGCCCGTGGTGGTCGGCGCGCACCTCCGAAGCGAGGTTGCCGACCGCCCGCTTGCGAATCGACTGGTCGCGGCGATCAGGCAGTGGCAGCGCGCGAACATCGAGGACGAGGAGGCGCGGCTCATCCCGATCGTGATGACCGATCTCTGGTACCTCAACGACCGCGAGCTGCTGCTTCAGCCGACGATCGCGATCGGCGAGCCGGGTTCGAACGCGGCCTGCGCGTACTTCGGCACGCGCCTTCCGCAGGCGTACGTGGTGGATGGTCACCTGCAGGTGTTCGCGGATCTCGAGTTCCTCGAGCCGAGCGTGGCGCTGTGGGGGGTCGATGCACCGAACACGCGCACGGCGCTCGACTGGTTCATCGCGCGCCAGTTGCCGCGGTTCCTGGAGACGGTGCACATCGGCTGACGGTGCCAGACGGTGCCAGACGGTGCCAGACGGTGCACGTCACGTGCCGTGCGGTGCCCGGCACCGGTTGGCACGTGTCAGGCGCTGATTTGTCGACGTGCTGATCGCGCGGAGGCGGCAGCCTTTCCGCCGGACTCTCGGGCCTAGCCGGCGGTGCCAGATGGTGCACGTCACGTGCCGTGCGGTGCCCGGCACCGGTTGGCACGTGCCAGGCGCTGAGGTGTCGGGTCAGACGTGGGTTGTGAACCGGCCCGCCGCCACCGCGTCCGCGATCCCCGCGAGGTTCATCCCGCGAAACGTCTTTCCCAGCAGCGCTGCCGCAAGTCCGTCCTCGAGCCCGCCCGCCTTCGCGCGGGGCATCAGGAAATCGCGGTATCGGCTGTCCGCCTCGAGCGGCTCCGACCGCGCCAACTCCACGAGTTCGCCGAGCAGCGGGAGCTCCTCGTTCATCCGTTCGACGAACGCGTCGAGATGCTCGCCGAGCGGTCGCCGTCCACCGTGGGTCAGCATCGCGCCGACATGCCGCGGCAGTGCGCGGAGCCGTACGATCGACCCGCTCCACGCGGGAATGTCGATATCGCTCGGCGGCACGGGAATCGAGATGTAGCTCGACCCCGGCGAGATCATCCCGAGCACGTCGCCCACGAAGACGGTCTCGGCGGGGGCGCCTACCAGCCCGACCGACCACGCATGATGGTGCCGCGCGTGCCCCGGAGTCTCGATCGCGGTCAGCTGCAGCCCGTCGAGGGTCACGGTTCGACCGTCGTCGATCGGGTGAACGAGCGCAGGATCGATGGGGAGGGGGTCCCCGTACCATCGGTCGTAGCGGGGGCCGTGGACGGCGCGCGAGCCGGCGATCAGACGCGTCGGATCGATGAGGTGCCGGGCACCTCGCGGATGGACGAGGACAGGCACGCCCTCGCGTGCGAAGTGTCCCGCCGATCCCGCATGATCGAGATGGATGTGCGTCACGGCGACCGCCGCGAGATCGCGCACCGCCACCGCGTGGGACGCGAGCTGCGTACGAAGCGAATCGAACGCGACCGCGCAGCCGCACTCGACGAGCACGGGGCGCCCACCGCCGATGACGAGATACGCCGCCGCCGCACCTGGGATATCGAGATACCCGGTGTCGAGCGCATGCACGGTCAAGTTCGACCCTGCCGGCGGTGTGGCTTCACGGACTTCGGACGGCGGCACGTCGGCAAGGTAGCGCGTTCCGCGAGCGACAACGAAAAAAGCCGCAGGCGCAACCGTCAGGATGCGCCCGCGCTTCGTCCGATGTCGCCCCGGGTCGCGCGCCGAATCATCGCCCCGCGCGTCCCGTCGCCAGATCCAAGGAGGGTGGTTCGGTCTCAGTCGAAGGTCATCGTCTGCGCGGCCGGAGCGGGGGAGGTGTCGACGCAGATGATCTTGAGATCCGCGCTCGCCTCGCCGCCGCCGGAGATGGCGGTCGTGACCTTGAGCCACTTCACGTGGGTCACGCCGAGCCGCGAGAGATCGATCGACGCCACCTTGCACTCGTAGGTGCCGGATTGCGGCGCTCCATCGTTGCCCCAACGGCCGACCCACACCTTGTTCGGCTGGATCGACGTGATGTCGACCGCCCGGATCTCGACCGGCGTGCCGACCGGCACGAGATCGTCGTCGAGCGCCTGCAGCGTCATCACCGAGTTGCCCTGATCCTCGAAGATGAAGATCTCCGGCCGGTTGTCGCTCGCGAAGCTCGAGTCCCAGATGCGGGTCTCGAGGCCGACCACGAACGAATAGCCCGACTGCGCGTGCAGCAGCGTGCGGTTGTTGAGGTTGCGGTTCGCCCACGCGAGTTCCATGCGCTCGGCGAAGAGCAGGCGGTCCGCGTCGGAGACCGACGCTCCGTTTCCGTCGAGATCCTCGATGTAAAAGATCCCCGGTTGGCCGACCGTCGCGAGCGATCCGTTCTGAACCCGGAAACGGTCGATCGGTCCGCCGTAGGTCATCTGGAGCACCTGGCCCGGAAACACGAAGTCGCCGTGCATCACGGTGACGCCGTCCGGGAAGACGATTCGGTCTAGCAGCACGTCCGCGTTGACGGCATCGCGGGGATTGGCATACCCCGGGGTCGTGACGTAGAGCTGCGGGCGGGCGGTGCTGCCGCCGCCGGAGCTCGGAGGTGCTGCGCCGAGGCAGGTCAGGACGGCCCCGGTGAGGCCCATGGCGACGAAATGCTGGAGGCGCATGGCGTTTCCCCAAGGCGGCTTCGGGGGACGAACCCGTTGCGGCCGGCGTGGCGTGACGAGCCACAAGTACACGGTCGAATCCAGTGTGGGAAAGGCAAGTCTTGCGCGTCGGAATCGGCGCGGGGGTGGCCGTCTGTAGGGGCTGTCCCGGGATGACGGGGTGTGCGGAGACTGTCACCTGTGCGAGGTGTCGCGTGTGGGTAGGAACCTCTTGACACGCAGTACTGTGAGTGGTACAGTACTGAAATGCCGTCACCACTGGACGACAAGCTCGAGCGGGATCTCAGCGTCGGCACCGCGTGGCTCGTGGTGCTGGCGGTCATCGCGAAGGCCAGGGAGCCCATCCACGGCTACGAGATCGCCCGTCAGCTCGCCGCCGAGGCGCCCGAGGGGTTGACATTCAAGCAGGGCACCCTCTATCCGATGCTCCGGACCATGGAGTCGGAGGGCCTCGTGCGAAGCACGCTGGTTCCGTCCACGGAGGGTCCTGCGCGCAAGTGCTTCACGCTCACGGCGGATGGACGCCGCGTGCTCGCCGCGTGGATCGACACGTGGCGTCGAACCAACAAGTGGGTGAATCGTGTCGTCGGAGGAATCGATGAAGGCCGCTGACCATACTGCCGAACCGCCGGTCGGGCGGGATCCGCTTCGCATCTACCTCGCGCTGCTCGAGGCCGCACTGGCCGGTGCCGACGCGGCGATTCGCCACGACGCGCTGATCGACGCGGAGATCCATATTCGGGATGCCGTCGCGGGAGGCATGTCGATCGAGCGGGCGATCGCCGAGTACGGCGCGCCGGAGGAGGTCGCCGATGCCTACCTTCAGCCGAGCGGGGTGCTGATACAGCGGTCGCCGCGCGCGTCCGCATCGACCGCATCGAACACCGGCGCCGTGCGGTTTCCGGGCGGCACCGAATCGACCGCGAGCGTCGCGGACAGCGATCGCGCAGCGGACGGCGTCGCCGAGTCGTCCGGCGACGCGTCCGCACGCAGGAGGCGTCGCCTCCGGGACATCCCTGTCATCGGGATCTGGTTCCACCCGGTGGCATGGCGCGCGCTCGCCTACTTCGGCATCGTGAGCTTCCCGCTCGCCACGGCGTACTTCGTCTGGGCCGTGACGGTCGGTTCGCTCGCGATCGGCACGGTGCCGACGATCGTCGGCATTCCGCTGGTGGTCTTCCTCCTCGGCTCGGCGCGCGCGCTCAGCCTCTTCGAAGGCAAGGTCGTCGAGCTCTTCCTCGGAGTCCGCATGCCGCGACGCACGCAGCCGGTCGCCGGCGTGGTCGCGGACGGCGTCGTCAGGGTCGGCTTCTGGCGCCGAATCTGGTGCTGGCTGCGCGACGTGCGCAGCTGGATGTCGCTCGGATATCTCGTCGGCAACTTCCCCGTGAGCGTCGCGGCCTTCCTGGTGACGTTCATCCTGTCGCTGACGAGCCTCGTCCTCCTCGCGCTGCCGGTCATCGATCTGCTCGGCTTCCCGATCGGTCAGGTCGATTCGCGGGAGGACGGCCGGATCCACCTGCTCTTCCACGAGGTCAAGCCGGACGCGAACGGCAATCTGTGGCTGCCGGATGGGGCCGCGATCCCG
>JAJTGL010000117.1 GCA_021297795.1 Planctomycetaceae bacterium | reverse complement strand
TGTTGCCTCATCAGGTCCTCGAGCATGGCGTCGTCGATCGCGCCGAGCGACGACAGCAGTTCCGCGCCACCGCGCCCATCGAGGATCGCCAGCGGATCCACGAGATCCTTCGTCGCCTCAAGGTAGCGTTCGAGGGCCGCGTCGTCCGAGCGCGATCGCGCGGGGCGGCTCGGCTCGGTCGCGTTCGACTCGTCGCGGCGGGGGAGCGGCGCAGCGCCGGTGATCGCCGCCTGCTCGGCGGTGATTCCGAAGAGTCGCATCCAGCCCGTGACCTCGCGCTCCCCGAGCGGAACCGAGCGTCGCGGATCGGGCGCCCTCGGCCGTCGCGGCCGAGCGCGGCGCGCGTCCTCCGCCAGATGCGCGAGAAAGTCCTCGCTTCGGATCGCGTCGGCGCCGCGCGCCCTCGCATGCCGCGCGATCGCGCGATCGCTCGTGACGACCGTCACGCGCCGCGGCGCGCTCGATCGATCGAGAAAGCGCATGATGTGATCGTCGGCGCTTCGGCCCGGCCCCGCACCCTCGATCAGGATGCGGCCCACGTGCGACGCACCGCGCGGCACGCCATCGCAGACAAGCCAGACGGCCTCCGAGGCGTAGCGGCTTGTCGCCACCAACCGGGCCAGCGCCTCCGGCTCGCCGACCGCCAGTTCCGGCGGGAGCACCCCGGTCACGTGCAGGACGTTGTAGGTGTCGATAATCAGCGGCACTGGAGCACCTGCATCATCATCGGCGGCAGCCCACCGGGCAAGCCGGCGAACCGAACGGGTGCGAAGACCGCCGTGCACACGATGCGCCCGCGTTCAGGAATCGCCGTCCGGGCGGCCGAGATGCCTTCGCCTTGACCCTCCGGGCAAAATCGTGTCGAATAGTCGACTCGGTCTAAGCACCCCTAAGGACAAGAACCCCCAATGTCGATCCGTATCAAGGCACGTAGTGGCGAGTCCGTCGAGCAGATGCTCCGTCGTTTCAAGAAGCTCTGCGAGAAGGAAGGCCTGACGAAGGACGTCAAGCGCAAGCAGAACTACGAGAAGCCCTCGGAGCGCAAGCGTCGCGACGCCCGTCGTCACGAGCCGCGTCCGGTGCGCCCGGGTTCTGAGCGCCAGGGTGCCCGCGGCGCCGGTGCCAAGCGCGAGTCGAAGGGTCCTCGGGGCCCGCGCGGCGGCGGCGGCGGATTCTGATCCACGATCGCGGCGACCAGTGCTTGTCCCATCGGGGGCGAGCGGGTGCCGCGTGGAGTTTCCGGCCTCGCGGTTTCGGCCGGCGTAGGCCATTTCCTGCAAGCGATCTCTCCCGGTCTCCGACCGGATCTGCCCCATGCGCTCACGAACCTCCTCCGACCCAGCCGTGACGCGCGAGTTCGCGATCGAGATCGCGCGCACGCTGAGCGACTCGAAGTGCTCGGAGGTGGTGCTGCTCGATGTGCGGGGTCGCAGCCAGATCGCCGACTACATCGTGATCGCCTCGGGAACAAGCCAGCGACAGATGCGCTCGGCGGCGCAGGACGTCGAGGATCTCGGAAAGTCGCGCGGGCAGCACCCGTTCCGCACGACCGCCGACGAGGGGTCGACGTGGATCGTCGTCGACTTCGTCGAGATCGTCGCGCACCTCTTCGAGCCGGACCAACGGCTCTACTACGACCTCGAGCTGCTGCACGCGGACGGCAAGCGCGTCGATTGGCGTCGCCCCGAGGGCGAGGGGCCGGCGGCGCGCACGGTTCGCGGACCGATCGGTAAGGCCGAGCGCTGAACTCATCCGATTCCATGCTCTCCCGCCGCTCGAACGCGGCGTGGTGTCGCACGGGCGCCCCGTGCGCCTCGGCGCGCTTCCCTGCCCGCGCGCCGTGTTCCCGGCTACGCTCGGCGTTCCCAACGAACGAGGGCGACCTCTCCCCGCGCCCCGACGGAGTCGAAATCATGTTCCGAACGCGCTTGATCGCCCGTGTCCTCCGCACCCTTCCGACCACGCTTGCGGCGCTGCTCGCGCTGTCTGCGGCGCCCGATCGCATGGCGCGTGCGGCGACGCTCGCGCAGGACGAGGCTGCGGGCGGCGTCATCGAGATCGGGGCGAATCCGGAGCAGCGTGCGCCGCTCGCGGACGCATGGATCGGTGCTTGGATCGGCGAGGCCGCCGCGCCATCGATCCCGGGGCGACCACCGATTTCGCTTCCGGTCACGATCGTCGTCTCGCGACCGTCGGACGCTGTGGCTGCCGCAGGCCCCACCGTGCTCATGACGGTCCTTCCGACCGGCGCCATCGCGCGGCCTGCGATCGATACGGTCGGTGATGGAAAGGCGCTCGGCTTCACGCTCGACGGGGGCGCGGCACGTGCTCGCTTCGCGGCGATGCTCTCCGAGGACGGTCTGCGCGCGACGGGCAGCTGCATGCTCTTCAACGACAAGGGCGAGTCGATGCCGCCGGCACTCGATCTCTCGCTGCGGCGGATCGATCTCGTCTCCGAACTGCCCGAGCAGCGCGTCTACTCCGCCACGCTCGATGCGGCGGGACAGAAGCTCGCGATGCGCCTGGCGCTCGGCGAGGGGAAGTTCGGACCGACCGGCGCGTTCGAGATCGCGTCGCAGGGCCTCCGCGACTTCCTCGTCGATGTGAAGAAGACCGACAAGGGGCTTCTCGTGACGATCCCGGTGGGCACCACGGCGACGCTCGACCTCGCGCCCGCCGCGGACGGCACGTCGCTCGAGGGCACCTTCGCGCAAGGTGGCTTCACCTCCCCGATCAAGTTCACGCTCGAGCCCGGCGTTCGGCTCGGAACCCTCCGTCGCCCTCAGGATCCGGTCGCGCCCTTTCCCTACGAGGAGCGCGATGTGCGCATCGTGCATCCGGCGGGTCACACGCTTGCGGGCACACTGACGATTCCCGCCCGAAGTCCGCTCGCGCGCGATGGCCGCGTGCCCGCCGTCGTCCTCGTGACGGGCTCCGGACCACAGGATCGCGACGAGGCGCTCATGGGGCACCGGCCGTTCCTCGTGATCGCCGATGCGCTCGCCCGGGCTGGCGTCGCCGTGCTGCGCTACGACGATCGCGGCGTGGCGCGCTCATCGGGCGACTTCGGGCGTGCGACGACGATCGACTTCGCCAGCGACGCCGACGAAGCGGTCGAGTGGCTGAAGGACCATCCCGCAGTCGATCCGCAGCGGATCGGGCTCATCGGGCACAGCGAGGGCGGCCTCATGGCGCCGATCGTGGCGATGTGGCAGAACGCGGGCGATACGCCGGAGAATCCGCTCGCCTTCATGGTGCTTCTCGCGGGTACCGCGGAGCAGGGTGGCAAGCTCCTCACGCGGCAGACGAAGGCGCTCTACGACGCCGCGGGGGTGCCGGCCGACAAGAGCGGTCCCGCGCTCGCCGCCCACGCCGAGGCGATGGCCGCGATCGCCGCGGGAAAGCCGGCCGCCGAGATCCGTCCGCTCGTCGAGGAGATGGTGCGGCGACAGGTTGCGATCGGAAGCCTCGTCATTCCCGACGACGCCACGCTCAAGCCGACCTTCGACGCGGCGGTCGCACAGGTGTCGAGTCCGTGGATGGTGGAGTTCATCCGCTTCGACCCGAGCGGGGTGCTCTCGATGATCGAGATTCCCACGCTTGCGATGTGCGGTTCGAAGGACCTGCAGGTCGACATGGGCGTGAACCTCGGCATCCTCGACGAGGTCGCGAAGGCTTCCGGCGCCCCGATCACCACGCGCCGGCTCGACGGGCTCAATCACCTGTTCCAGCCAGCGACGACCGGTCTCATCGAGGAGTACGGCACGATCGACACGACCTTCGAGGCGAAGGCCCTCGCCGACATGGTCGCGTGGGTGGTCGAAACCGCGTCGAAGGCTCCCTCGCCGCAGATTCCCGACGCAAAGCGGCCTGCAGGCTGGCAGCGTCCTGCGGCGGAACTGCTTCCCTCGGAGCCGGTGGTCCGCCCGGCGCCCGAGTCGGAGGCGACTATCCCGAGCAGACGTGGTGTCGGCGGCGCGTCGCGTCCGGCCGCGGAGGGAAAGCCGTGAGTTTCGGTCTCGGTCACGGTCGCGAACTGGTGCCCGGGCATGTGGGCATCGACATGCGCACGCTGTCACGGTTGCCCGACGCGCCGACGGCCGCGGAGACACGTCGCCTGCTCGCGTTCGATCCGCGCGCCTGGTTCGCCGATCCCGCGCGGCGATTCGAACTCGAGATCGGATCGGGCAAGGGCACGTTCCTTCTCCAGCAGGCCGTGCTCGAGCCGGCGACGAACTTCCTCGGGATCGAGTGGGCAGGGGAGTTCTGGGCGTATGCCGCCGACCGCGTGCGTCGTGCGGGGCTCGCCAACGTCAAGCTCCTGCACGGCGACGCGACCGAGTTCATCCGCACGCGCGTGCCGGACGACATCGTGTCGGTGATCCACCTCTACTTCAGCGATCCGTGGCCGAAGACGCGCCATCACAAGCGCCGCGTCGTGCAGGACCACACGCTGCGCGAGTTCCACCGGATCCTCGCACCCGGCGGCGAACTGCGCATCGTCACCGACCACGACGAACTCTGGAGATGGGACGTCGAGCATGTCGAGCGGGCCCGCGACATCTTCGAGCGCCGCGCCTTCGAGCGACCGGCGAGCGCAGGCGAGGGCGAGGTGGTGGGCACGAACTTCGAGCGGAAGTTCCGCCGCGAAGGGCGTCCGTTCCACGCGATGACGCTCGTCAAGCGCTGAGCGCCTCGACGCCGCGCATCACGCGATCGGCCGCTTCCAGGCGTAGTCCTTGTCCTTCTCGAGCGCCGTCGAGGACTGCTTCACGCACCGTCGGCAGACGCATGCCTCCGCGAACTCCGGGCTCCGCCACGCCTCGTCGTCGCGCTCCTCGAGGCACATGGTGCACGGCTGCCCCGCGACCCGGTCGTTCCGCCCCTCGAACACGATCGCGCGGTAGGCAAGCGACAGGCACTCGCCGCAGAGGTGGCTCCCGTGATGCCCCTCGATCAGCGGGCGCGTCGGGTCGTCCGGATCCCACGGACGCCTGCAGAAGTTGCACAGGACATCCTCGTACTGGACGTTCGTCTCGTCGGTGCCGGGTCGAAACATGCGGATTCTCGCGGGGAAATCGAAGTCGCGCCGCGAAGTAGAATCGGGGCCCGATGGCGCAGGGTATCTCACTCGCCAACAAGTGTCAGATCCTCTTCGGCGTCGCGGTCTTCGCGTTGCTCGGTGGTGCGCTCGCGGTGCCGTGGGTCCGGACGGGCGGCATCGTCTCCGACAGCCAGCTCGAGGTCTCGCGGCAGCTCGCCGACACGTGGTTCGAGAACGGCTTCTCGATCGGACGCAGCGAGGGAAGCCCGATCCCGATGCGCGTCCTCCGGGTCGACGAGATCCTGTTCGCCCCCGAGGGCGAGGACGAGGCGTTTCTCGAGGGCGCGCTCGCGGCGTTCGAGGGCGATGCGGCGCTGAAGGACTGGTTCGAGCGCCGCGACGAGGGCGAGGGCATCCGCTACCGCTACGCCCGCGCGATCCGCGCCCGCGACTGGCGCGTCCTCGCCGATCGCGCGCGCGAGTGGAGCGACTCGCCCGACCGGCCGCAGCTCGACTGGTCGTCGCGACCGACGACGCTTCGGTCCGACGACACGCTCGTCGCCGTGCTTCTGATCGATCGCACGAGCACCTTTGCCGAGGGGCAGATCGACCAGAACCGCATCGTGATCCTCGGCACCGGCCTCGTCGCCGGCTGCCTCGCGATCCTCGTCTTCCACATCATCCTCAAGCGGCTGATCTTCGGCCCGGTGCGCACGCTCGCGGCCGTCGCCGAGCGCGTCGACGAGGGAAGCACGAGCGTGCGCGCGCGGCTCTCGACCGGCGACGACTTCGAGCGGCTCTCGCGCGCCTTCGACGGCATGCTCGATCGCCTCGAGGAGGGTCAGCGGCAGCTGCGCGCGGTGAATCAGAGCCTCGATCTCAAGCTCGGCGAGCTCGCCGAGTCGAACGTCGGGCTCTTCGAGGCGAACAGGCTGAAGAGCGAGTTCCTCGCGAACGTCTCGCACGAGCTGCGCACGCCGCTCAACTCGATCATCGGATTCGCCGAGCTCCTCGACGAGATCGCGCGAAACGACCCGGCGGCCGATCCGAAGCGTCGCCGGTACATCGGCAACATCCTCCAATCGGGACGCAACCTGCTCGAGATGATCAACGAGCTGCTGCAGATGGCGAAGATCGAGGCCGGTCGCCTCGAGGTCACGATCGGCCCGGCCAGCGTGAAGGACATCTGCGAGGGGCTCGCCGCGATCATGCGTCCGCAATCGCTGGCGAAGGGCATCGAGGTCCGCACGACGATCGAGGACGACCTTCCGGGCGTGGAGAGCGATGCCGCGAAGCTGCAGCAGATCCTCTTCAACTTCGTCTCGAACGCGATCAAGTTCTCGCCGGAGGGGACCACGGTCACCATCGATGCGCGCGCCGCCGCGCGCGACGACGGCACGCCCTGCGTGCGGGTCTCGGTCGTCGACGAGGGTCCGGGCATCCCGCTCGACATGCAGGACACGATCTTCGAGAAATTCCGGCAGGTCGATGCGAGCCACACGCGCGCCCACTCGGGCACCGGACTCGGACTCGCGATCTGCCGCGAGCTCGCGGAGCGGCTCGGCGCGGCGGTGGCGCTCCGATCCGTGCCGGGCGAGGGAGCCACCTTCATCGTCGACGTGCCCATCGAGTTCAAGGGCGCGCAGCTCGAGCCCCTCATGGAGGAGAGCGGTGACGCGGGAAGGGCGGCGGCGACGCCGGGAGGAATCTGATGTCGTGGCTGCTTGCCGCGAAGGAATGGGAGTTCGGCATCGGCGACCCGACCGTGCTCGGCTGGACCATCACCGCCGCGTACGCGATCGCGTCGTGGCTGGCGCTGCGTGCGGCCGCGGCGGCGAGCGGCTGGCGCGGTCATCAGGTGCATGGCGCGAGGATCGGCGAGGGAATCCTGCGGTTCTGGCTTTTCATCGCCCTCGTGATGCTCGTGCTCGGTGTCAACAAGCAGCTCGATCTCCAGCGCCTTCTCACCGAGACCGCGCGCGAGATCGCGCGCGACGGTGGCTGGTATCGCGGGCGCAAGCCGATCCAGTACGCGGTGCTCGGAGCGGCGTTCCTCGCCTCGGCTGCCGCCGCTGGATGGATGCTCTGGGCGCTCCGTCGCCACGTCGGGTCGATCTGGCCTGCGATCGCCGGGCTCGTGGTGCTCGCGGCCTACGTGGCGATGCGCGGTACGTCGCATCACGATGTCGACGTCGCGATGCGATCGGGCCCCGTTCCGCTTCGCGATTCGATGGAACTCGCGGGAGTGGGGGCCATCGCGTGGGCTGCATGGCGATTCGTGCGGCCGGCGGCGCGGTCGACGACGAGGCCGACGGCGCGGTCGTGACGTTGCCGGCGCGCCATGGATTCGATCAGGAGTCGCCCGATCGTCGATGCGCCGCCGATCAATCGTGCCGGAGCGCCTCGATCGGATCCT
>JAJTGL010000116.1 GCA_021297795.1 Planctomycetaceae bacterium | reverse complement strand
CCGACGGCGACCACGATGTTCCCACCGAGGAGGTCCACGCAGAGTCCGCAAGTCCCGAGTCCACAAGTCCCGAGTCCACAAGTCCCGAGTCCACAAGTCCCGAGTCCACAAGTCCCGAGTCCACAAGTCCCGATTCCAGGCGCTCTCAGGACACGCGCTTTCATGTCTCCACGCAACCGGCGATCCGATTGGGTCTTCGGCACGTGCGCGGACTGACCGTCGAGGAGGCGCAGCGCATCGTCGAGGCCGTCTCGCGCGATGGTCCATTCCGAAGGATCGCCGATCTCGCCGACAGCGCACGCATCGGCCGTGCCACGCTGCGGAAGCTCGCGGCGGCCGACGCCTTCGCCTCGATGGGCATCGATCGTCAGCAGGCCAACTGGCAGATTCTTGCGCTGCGCGACCTTCCTGCCGAGCCGGACGGCACTCCTGCACCCACGCTCTGGTCGCGGCCTGCGCACGAGGTGACCGAGCCTGAATCGGTCGAGCCCGCGCTCCCGGCCGTCGCCGAGCTCTCGGCGATCGCCCAGGATCTCGAGGCGACGGGAGTCTCGCTCAAGCGCCATCCGATCGCCTGTCTGCGCGAGCGGCTGCAGCGTGCCCGGGTCATACCGTGCGGTTTCCTCCGCGAGGAGTCGCGTACGCCCGACCGGAAGATCGTCACCGTGGCGGGGCTCGTCCTCGTCCGTCAGCGGCCCTCGACCGCGCATGGAATCCTCTTCATGACGATCGAGGACGAGTCCGGCGTGGCCAACCTCGTGGTGCGCCCGCGCGTGTACGAGCGGCTGCGAACCTCGCTGCGCCATTCGGCCGCGGTGTGCGTGCGCGGGCGGGTCGAGCGACGTCATGGCGTGGTTCATCTTCTCGTCGGTGCGGCGCGCGACATCACGCGGAGTCTCGACCCCCAGCATGGGGTTGATGCGGGAACACGCTCGATCGTCGGAACACGCGGGCCGATCGACGGCGAACCTGCAGGAAACAGAGCCGCCGACTCGGCGACCCCGTCGAGCGCGCTCGCGCGGTCACGGCGGGAAGCGGATACCGGGAGGGGAGGGCGATTCCATCGGTCGCGCGACTTCCGTTGATCCCGAACCGCGCGTGATCTCGGGTACGCTTCCGCCATGACGAACGCGTCCTCGGTCGAACGGAACTCGCCCCGCACGTCCACCACCACGATTCGGACCACGCTTTGGAGCACGATCGCCGCAGCGCTGATGGTCGGTTTGGTGCCGCCTGCGTGCGGCAGCGTGCGTGGCACCGGCAAGCCGCTCCTCGAGAAGGGGCGCGAGGAGGGCGTCACCGCGTCCGCATCGGCGCCTGCAGCGGGCGGAGCTTCCGCACGGAATCCCGTGCAGACTTCAACCGCTTCGAAGCCAGCGCCCTGATGACCGAGCGGCGGATCGTGCCGTCTCTCAGCCCTGCGGTCCGAGACGGCGGTGTTCCTCTTCCTCGTACTCGGCCTGGCGGACGTCGTCCTTCGTCTCATCGACCCGCTTCAGTCGCCGCAGCGCCGGGAAGGCAAACGCGACAAAACCGACCACGGCCAACGTCCCGAAGCCGCCGCTGACCACCGAGAACACGGGCCCGAAATAGCGGGCGACCGTACCCGACTCGAACGCGCCGACCTCGTTCGAGCACTCGATGAAGACCGAGTTGACCGCCGTCGTCCGGCCGCGAAGTTCGTCCGGCGTCCGAATCTGGACCAGCATGTGCCGGATGACGACCGAGATGTTGTCGACCGCGCCGCTCACCGCAAGCGCCGCGAGCGAGAGCCACATCGATGTGCTCAGTCCGAAGACGATCATGCACACGCCGAACACCGCGACGCTCCAGAGGAGCGTGCGTCCGGCATGGCTGAAGTTGGGGCGAGCCGCGAGCCAGATCGCCATGAGGAACGCCCCGACGTAGGGGGCCGCGCGCAGGGCACCGAGTCCCTCCGGGCCGCAGTCGAGGATGTTCTTTGCGTAGACCGGGAGGAGCGCGGTCGCGCCACCGAAGAGGACCGCCAGCATGTCGAGCGTCAGTGCGCCGAGGATCGTCTTCTCGCGCCAGATGTACTGCGCGCCCTTGAACATGTCGCGCAGGCGCGGCGGTTCGGACGTGCGAACCACCGGCCGGGGTCGCAGGAACAGCGCCGTGATGCCGGCGCTGCAGCAGAGGACCGCCGTGCACGCGTAGACGACCCACGCCGCGCCGAACTTCGCGATCAACCATCCGGCGAGCAGGGGCCCTGCGACCGCCGCGAACTGGAAAAAGCCCGACTGCCATGCGATCGCATTCCCGAAGCGTTCGGGTGGAAGGAGCGACGGGAGCAGCGCGCCACGCGACGGGGCGTTGAAGCTGCGCACACAGCCCGATGCGAGCAGGAGCGCGAAGAAGATCCACTCCGGCGCATGCCGGTGGCTCGCGAAAGCGAGTGCCAGCGCGATCATGCCGAAGGCGATCTGCGTGACCGCGAGGATGCGCTTGCGGTCGCCTCGATCGACGAGAGTTCCCGCCGGCAGAGTGAGCGCGATCACGGGGAGCGCGCGTGTGAGCCCCATCAACCCGAGGAGGAACTCGCTCCCGGTCCGCTCGTAGATCTCCCATCCGATCGCCATCGAGAGCATCTGCAGACCCATGCTCGAGGCGAGGAACGAGCACGCGAAGAACCGGTAGTTCGGTTCCCGGATCGCGCCGAAGGGATCATGGGGAGTTGCTTCGGACACGGAGAGACCGATCGGATCGGACGCAGGGGCGCGGTCCGGCATGGCCGTCCTGACGCGTCCGCGGAGTCCGCAGGGATCGCGAAGCGTAGCGGTTCGTACGCCTCGGTGCGCGCGCCACGTCACGCGCGGACGAGCCGTCGCGAAGGTCGAGCGAAGGTGATCCCGATGCCGCCTTCGATGCTGCCGCCGATGCTTCCTTTGTCGCCGCCGATGCAGAGAACCGCGCACCCGACGAACGGTACGATGCGCGCATGAGTGCTTCGTGCGTCGCTCCCACTCCCGAACGACCCGCATCCGTCGGCCAGACGACTGCTCGGACGCCTCGGATCCTGGCCCTCGCCCTCGCGTTGGTCGCTGCCGCGGCAATCGGCACCGGCTGCCAGAACCGCAAGGTCAAGGTCGAGATCGACGCCAGCGGCGAGCAGGCCTCGCGCGTCTTCGCCACCAACGACACCAGTTCCCGCAGCCTCGCGGGCATCGAGGCCGCCTATGGCTCGGAGGGCGAGGCCGACGAGGAGCTCGGCCGGAAGTTCGTCGGCACCTTCGCCGACAGCGCGATGCCTTCCGAGATCGGCAACCGCGGCGCGATCGGCCGGGTCGACAGCGCGCTCGGAAGCGCCCGCGTCTACTACGAGCAGTTCGCCGACCGTCGCGAGGAGTGGACGAGCCTGCGCGAGCGCGTCGAGGGCGGCATCCTCTGGATGCAGCTCTTCGGACGGTTCATCGAATCGCGCAAGATCAAGGAGGAACCTGCGCGCAGCGAGTTCAGCCGCTGGTGGAACTCCGAGGCGATTCCGTTCGCGGCCGACACGTTCCTGATGTACGCCGGCATGCAGGCTGCGTCGCAGGCTCAGCGGATCGGCGCGATGCCACGCCGTTCCGACGACTTCTCGCCGCGCACGGTCGACGAGACGTTCCGCCTCTCGCTGTTCGAACCCCTCATCGTCCACTTCGCCGAGCGCGGCTGGCTGACGGCCGACGAACTTGCGGCGGCGCAGATGCTCGCGATCAACGGCAACGTCTCGGGGCGCGAGCGGAACTGGGTCGCCGACAAGGTCTTCTCACCCGCCGTCGCACGGATCGCCTCGCGCTTCGATCCCTCGCGCAAGGACATGAAGCTGAAGGACTTCGTCCCGCTGGCCATCGAGTTCGTCCTCTGGACCAAGCTCTCGCGCGAGTACCGCGACCTCGTGCTCGCGTCGCCGGCGATTCCGGAGGCCACGAAGGAGGCGATCCGTCAGGGCAAATGGGACTTCGAACTCCCGCCGCCCTTCGGGTTCCGCACGATGGATCGTCCGAAGGTGACCGACGCGGACGTCTTCCTCGACACAGGCGCCGAGCCTTTCTTCACGAACGGGCGCTGGAACGCGGAGACGAAGCGCGTCGAGTTCAAGGGCGGCTTCTACGAGGCGAAGTACCGCTACGCGCCCTACAACCCGCCGTACTACGCGCTCTGGTCGCTCCCGACGCAGAAGCAGGAGTCCGTCTTCGGCGCGGTCATCATCGAGGGCGAACCGCTCGCCGAGTACTGCGCATGGGAGGCTTCGCTCGACGAGGAACTCCGGAAGCGCTGGCTCGACGCGCTCGATGCGCTTGCGTCGACGAAGGATGCCGCTGCCGCCTACGCGGTGATGGCCGAGCTCGCGAAGGACCATCCGCTCCCGGTCGAGGTGGCGCGCTGGATCTCCGAGCGCGCTGGTCAGCCGATCCCCGAGGGGATCCGCGCACGTGCCGAGGCGGATGCGGCCAAGCCAGAGGCATCGTCCGGCGCAGTTGGCGAGTCCGCCGGTTCATCCACGCCTGCGCCGACGACCAAAGGCAGCGCGGCAGAGAGCTGAGTCTCCGCCGCGCGCATGGGTGTCTGGATGGGCAGCGTGGGCTTCCGCGGGTTTCTGCAGGTTTCCGCGGGTTTCTGCGGGCTTCCGCGGGCTTCCGCGGGCTCCCGCGGCGCCGCCGGATCGTCGCGCGGCGTGACGGACTTGTCCGTCGTCAGAATCCGACCGCCGAACGCTGGCCCTGCTTCACGACGGAGGCCTCGCCTTCCCAGACGGCGCGTCCGGTGTTCGTGTTCGTCATCGACATCTGCAGCACGTAGGCGACCTGCTTGGTCGAGCCCGAGCGCGCGCGATCCTCGATGAGCTTCGCGGTGAGCGTGGCGTCCGGCACGTTGCTCGGGTTGACCTGGTTGTCGCGGCCGCTCTGGAAGTCCTTGAGCGCCTGCGCATCCTTCGCGATCGGATCCTCGGCACGTCCACCCGGACCGGTGGTCATGATCACCTCGGCGCGACCCGAGTTGAGCAGCGAGATCCGGATCTTCTTCATGATCGCGTCGGTGTCGAACTGCTGCGTCGTGGTGTTGATCACGGGGTTGAGCAGGATGCCCGCGGGCTGGTTCGGGAGTCGCGAGAGCGCGCCCGAGGTGATGAGGCTCTGCACGACCTGGTCGGCGAGCAGGTTCCAGTCCTGGATGTTCATCCGGTCGGCGTTCACGATGAGATCGTTGCCCTTCGGATCGACGTAGCCCGCCTTCTGGCAGCCGCTGCCGGAGAACAGATTGACGCTGACAAGAAGGGCGGCGATGGAGAGCGCGGGAAGACGGAGGCCGGCGAGGGTGCAGGTGTTCATGGTGTTCGGTGCGAAAAGGCGTGGTCGTGATGGACGCGGGAGGAATCGAGGCGAGGGCGGCCGCGCTCAGTAGTTGCGGTCGAGGAAGGTCAGGCGCCACTGCTCGGCCGCGGGAGACGGCGCGACCGACGTGATCGTGATCGTCTCCTTCGGCTTGATCGTGACGCTCGTCATCGATGCCGTGGCGCTCTGGATCGGCATGCCGGCGGCGTCGAACCACTCGAAGCGGTAGCTGAACTTCTGGGAGTTGAGCTGATCGCTGTACACGTCGACCGCGATCCGCTTCATGTCGCCGTTCACGGTGCCTTCGCGCACCCCGACGATGTTCGCCTTGTAGCGAAGCCAGCCGTTGGTCACGATCTGCGTGTAGGGCACCGTCCCATCGGGATTCGCGGGGCCTGCGGCCGTCGTCGTGTTGGCGGTGTTGCAGCCGGCGGCGAAGGCGACGAGCGCGATCGCGCACGAGGCGACGAGGGATCGGATCGGCAGTTCGGTGGTGGGTCGCATGGTCAGCATCCTTCGGTCGGTCCGGGCGGGTCAGTCGCCGGTGTTGGAGGTCGTTGGCGTGTCAGAAGCAGCAGGGTCGGTCTTCGCGGACGAAGGCGGGTCGCTCGCCTCGGAGGGGATCGCCGGTGCGGCGGCGGTTGCCGAAGGCGACGGAGGTTGGCCGACGCCCGGAAACCGCATGATACGAAGCGCGGGCTCCACTCCCGCCATCGGGACGCGCAGATGGACGATCGAGGTGCCGCTCGATTCCACCTCGAGCGGTCCGATCGATCGGCCGTCCGCCAGTTGGACGACGACCTTGCCGTCGGCCGGCGCCGGGATGCTCGCGTAGAGCACCTGCTTCGGGAGCGTGAGCCAGGTTCGCAGGTCCGCGCTGTTGGTCGCCACCTGGTAGAGCGCGCCGGCAAGCGCGACGAAGATCGCGGCGTTCGGGTTGTCGCGGTAGACGGCCTGCTGCGCGAAGTAGGTGGCGATCGCCTTCGTCGCGCTCGAGACCAGCGTCATCGTGATGATCGCGGGGAGTCGTCGATTGAAGTCGTCGCCGATCACGCGGTCCATGTCGGTGAGGACCAGCGAGCGGCGCGACTGGCCGCCCGCGGCCGCGGTGAACTCCGCGATCGCGCCACCCTTGAGCTCGAGCACGGGGAACGCGGCGCCCACGTACGGGACCTGACGGATGAAGAGCGGAATGTCGATGCGCAGTTCGCGCAGCCAAGGCGCCATGCCCGACTCGACGAGGATGTGCACGGTCGCGGGGAGCGCCGCGCCCTGGGTGGCGCGCTCCGTGGCAAGCGCAGCCTCCTCCGCGTAGCTTCGGTCCTGTTCGGGAAGCATGCCGGCGACGCGGCGGAACCCCACGGTTGCCTGCGCGATGTCGTCGGTGCGTCCGGTGAGGACCTGCTGGAGGGAGCGGAGGTACGTCGCGTACGGGATCTCGAAGTCCGCGTAGCCGCGCAGCTCGCGCAGGGGTCCGTACGCCGATTCGAGGCCTGCCTTCACCTTGGCGTCCTCGAGCGCGGCCTTCGTGTCGTACGACTCGGAGTCGGAGGCATCCTTCGCCTTCTGTTCGAGCGCCTCGATCTCCTTCTGGTTCTTCTCGACCGCGTCGCGCTGCCACTCGAGCGCACGACGGAAGGAGACGCCGGCGGCGCCGAGATCGCCCAGGGCGAGATGGTTGAGCCCCTGGTAGGTGGCGCACATGATGCGGTCGTGCGGCCGACCGACGTACGTGATGATCGTCTGGTTGGTCAGGATCGCCGCAGCCTGCTCCGAGATGCGCACCTCTGGCGCGTCGTCGAGGTACTCCCACATCCGTTCGTCGGCGATGCCGTAGGCCTTCATCGAGCGCGTGAGGTCGCCGGCGGCGGCGAACACGGCGCCCGCCTCGAGTTCGTAGATCGTGCGGTCCTTCTCGCTGTCCTGGCGATCCTTGAGAAGGGGTCCCACCGCCTCTGCAGCGCGCACATAGTCGCCGCGTTCGAAGGGCGCGACGACGTCCTTCATCCGGTCCTGGTGCGAGCAGCCGACGAGGAGCAGGAGTGTCGCGACCCACGGCATCGCCGCGCGAAGGCCCGTGGCGACGGGAACGTGCGGTTCCGGAGCGGTGCCACAGGCATGGCGCGTGCGATGCTGCTCGATGCGGGTCTGCATGGAGGTCCGGTGCGATCCGTCGCCGTCGCGGGAGGTTGAGCGACTAGTAGGTGAAGGGGACGCCGCGCCAGAAGCTGTTGTTCTCGAAGACGGGCGCCTGGTTGGTGTCGACCTTTACGTCCGACTTCTGTTCATACTTCTGATCGATCGAGAGCTTCGAGTTGCGCAG
>JAJTGL010000025.1:27621-33728 GCA_021297795.1 Planctomycetaceae bacterium | reverse complement strand
CGCGCGCCCGGTTCGCATGGTGTTCGCCCTTTCGCATGTCGGCCATGGCAGTGCGGCAAAGATACGCCCGGAAGCGCGCGCCGACGAGGGGATTCCGTCGATTCCGCGCGGCGGGAGGGTGTTCGGCGCGCGTTATAGTTCCTCCCTTCGCAACGACTCCCGGCGCCGCCGGATGATGAGGAACCCCATGCCGACCGCTCCTGCCTCCCGTACGAAGTCCGCCAGCAAGTCCGCGCGGAAGTCTCCCCTGAAGTCGGCCGCGCATCCTGCGCCCGACGCGGCGGCCGATCTGCGCCGCGAGACCGACTCGATGGGCGAGATGTTCGTGCCCGCCGACGCCCTCTACGGCGCGACCACGCAGCGGGCGGTTCTCAACTTCCCGGTCTCGTTCCGTCCGGTCCCCCAGGCGCAGATTGAGGCGCACATCCTGCTCAAGAAGTGCTGCGCCGAGGCGAACGCGGAGCTCGGTGAGCTGGCGAAGGACAAGGCCGCCGCGATCGTGGCCGCGTGCGACCAGCTCCTCGGCGAGTTCGCGCAGCCGGCGCCCTTCGGCATGCCGCACCCGCGCATGCGCCACTTCCCGATCGACGTCTTCCAGACGGGCTCGGGCACCTCGACCAACATGAACGTGAACGAGGTGGTCGCGAACGTCGCGAGCCAGCGCGCCGGCAAGGCGATCGGCTCGAAGGATCCGGTGCACCCGAACGACCACGTCAACTACGGCCAGAGCTCGAACGACACGTATCCCTCGAGCATGCAGATCGCGGGAGCGCTGCTGGTGTCGCGAAAGCTCGTGCCGGCGCTCGAGCGGCTCGCGAAGGCGCTCGAGAAGAAGGCGAAGGAGTGGGACCGCGTCGTCAAGATCGGCCGCACGCACCTGATGGATGCGACGCCGATCCGGCTTGGACAGGAGTTCGGCGGTTACGCCGCGGCGGCGCGTCTTTCGGTGACGCGCGCGAAGGCAGCGTGCGCCGCGCTTGCGTCGAACATGCCGATCGGCGGCACCGCGGTCGGCACGGGCATCAACGCGCATGTGAAGTTCGGCAGGACCGTGTGCGCGAAGCTGTCGAAGTCGACCGGCGTGAAGTTCGTCGAGGCGGCGAACCACTTCGAGGCGCAGGCGACGCGCGATTGCGTGGTCGAGGCGCACGCGCACCTGAAGACGATCGCCGTCAGCCTCACCAAGATCGCCAACGACATCCGGTGGCTCGGTTCGGGTCCGCGCTGCGGGCTGTTCGAGCTGTCGCTGCCCGCGACGCAGCCCGGGTCGTCGATCATGCCGGGCAAGGTGAACCCGGTCATCTGCGAGAGCGTGATGATGGTCGCGTGCCAGGTGGTCGGAAACGACGCCGCGATCACGATGGGAGGCCTCGGCGGCATCGGCTCGCTGCTCGAGCTGAACGTGGCGATGCCGGTGATCGCCGAGCGGCTGTGCGAGTCGATCGAGCTCCTCGCGAACGCGAGCACGATGTTCTGCGAGAAGTGCCTCGACGACCTCGCGCTGAACGAGGCCGAGGCGACCGGTACGGTCGAGAAGAGCCTGATGATGTGCACGTCGCTCGCGCCGGTGATCGGCTACGACAACGCGGCGAAGGTCGCGAAGGAAGCCTTCAAGACCGGCGAGACGGTGCGCGAGTACGTGCTGCGCAACAAGCTCGTCGAGCCGAAGCAGCTCACGAAGCTGCTCGATGCGACCTCGATGACGAAGCCCGGCGGCAAGGGCCCCGGCGGCGGCTGACGCGCGCACGCGCGTGGTTGGGGCCCTCGATGCATTGACTCCGGCGTCATCCGTTCCGCAGACTTCGTCTGCGGGCACACAGTTCAGCGCACGGCCCACTCGGCCCCGGAGGATTCACTCCGAGGATTCAGCCTGAGGGGTGCCGAAGAAAGCGAGCGAAAGCGAAGCGAGTCGCGAGCGCTCGGTCGGAGCGCGCATCTCGGCCCGCCGCGATTCACTCGCGGCGAGGCCGGCCAGAGCGAGGGCGCGGCAAGAGCCGCGCTCGAGCGCTCGAACTCAGTACACCTCAAGCATGCACCGGTGCGTCGGGCGCACGCGGCGCTTGATGTCGTCGGTGGTCCACTCGGAGACCGGCTTCGACGCGATCTCATCGCCGATCTTGGTGAATCCGCCGATCCCGCGGCGGGCGAGCATCTCGAACACGCCGACCTGCATGCCGGCGAGACCGCACATGTAGACGAGCGCCCGCGGCGAGTGGAGCAGGTCCATGGCGCCGGTCATCTTCTCGAGCTGTCGGTCGATGAAGTGGTGGACGTACTCGCCCTTGTGGGCCTTGCCATCGCCATCGAGGCGCATCTCGCGCGAGATGACCGGGTGGTAGCGGAAGTTCGGGTGCTTGGCGGCGAGGTCGCGCAGGAAGTCGTCGTAGAGGAGGTCGGTCGTGTACGGGGAGCCCATCACGAGCTCGATGCGACTCTCGCAGCGACGCCAGCCCGCAGCGGCGGGGGAGCCGGCCGGCGGGCCGACGAGGAGCTCCATGAGGAAGCCGCGGAAGGGGGCGATGCCGGTACCCGTCGCGAGGAAGAGGTAGTCGTGCCTCGACGGGTCCGCCGGCAGGAGGAACCGCTTTCCGTTCGGGCCGGAGACGTCGACCGAGTCGCCCACGCGACGGTCGCAGAGCCAGTTCGAGCAGAGCCCGAGGAAGAGCGAGTGGTCGGAGGGGTCGTCCGTGGGCTTCTGGGGCTCGCGCTCGGCGACCACGCGCTTCGGGGTGGTGGCGATGATCCGTCCGTGGCCGTCCTCGCCCCACGACGGGCTGGCGAGCGAATAGAGCCGCACCTTGTGGGGCTTCCCGTGGGCGTCGGTGCCGGAGGCGACCACTCCGAAGCTCTGTCCGGCGCGGAACGAGCCCTCGAGGGGGGTGCCGGAGACGTCGATCTCGACGTGCCGGATGAACGACGCGCTCTTTCCCTTCATGCACAGCCGGCTGGCGTGGATCTTCCCGGCGACCGGAGCCGTCGGCATGACGACGTGCATCTTCGCCTCGGGGAGGATCGGTTCGGTCGGGTCGTGATCGTGGGCGTGGCCGTTGGCGGCGTCGGTCGCGGTCGCGGACATGGCTCGAAATGTAGCGCCGTCGGCGATCGAGCGTCGGGCGGGGCGGACGCCTCCCGCCCGGCGATTCGGTTCGCGTCGTCGGTCGCACCAGCGACTCGACGACTTGTCGAGCGCGGAGCCTCCGCGAGCCGATGCACATGGCATAATCCGCGCCGCCAGCGCGAGCGTTGCGCCGGCACCGGGTCCCACATGTCGAGAGGGCGTAGGCACGAGGCCGAACTCGCCCGCAAAGGATTGCTGCACGCATGGACTCCTTCCGCATCCAGGGTGGTCGTCGTCTCGCAGGAACGATTCAGGTCGAGGGTTCGAAGAACTCGACGCTTCCGCTGATGGCGGCGGCGCTGTGTACCGACGGCGAGATCACGCTGCGGAACGTGCCGTGCCTCTCCGACATCTCGAACATGGCGCGGCTGCTGCGCGAGCTCGGCGTCGACATGGACGGCGACTGCGGCACGATCAAGATGCGCGTGGTCGATCAGAACCAGGTGCACGCCCGCTACGACATCGTGAAGACGATGCGCGCCTCGATCTGCGTGCTCGGACCGATGCTCGCGCGCCGTCGTCGGGCCGTGATCGCCATGCCTGGCGGCTGCTCGTTCGGCTCGCGGCCGATCGATCTCCACCTGCGCGGCATGCAGGCGCTTGGTGCGAAGGTCGAGCTGAACGGTGGCGACATCGTCGTCACCGCGCCCGAGGGCCTGAAGGGTACGACCGTGTTCCTCGGCGGACCGTTCGGTTCGACCGTGCTCGGCACGGCGAACGTCATGTGCGCGGCGGCCCTCGCGAAGGGCCGCACGATCATCGAGTGCGCCGCGTGCGAGCCCGAGGTGGTCGACCTCGCGATCCTCCTCAACAAGATGGGTGCGAAGATCCAGGGCGCCGGCGGCCCGCGCCTCGTGATCGACGGCGTCGAGAGCCTCGGTTCGGCCGACCACACGGTGATCCCCGACCGCATCGTCGCGGGCACCTACGCCGTCGCGGCCGCCGTCACCAACGGCGACGTGACGCTCGAGGAGTTCCCCTACGACTGCATGCTGTCGGTGATCGACCGCTTCAACGAGATCGGCGTGCATGTCGAGCTCGTCGCCGGTGCGGAGGACCCGATGCACGCGACCGTGCGCGTGACGAGCGAGCGCATCCTGCGCCCGACCACGATCACGACGCAGCCGCACCCGGGCTTCCCGACCGACCTGCAGGCGCAGTTCATGACGCTGCTCTGCCTCGCGGGCGGCAACTCGATCATCACCGAGAAGATCTACCCCGAGCGCTTCGGACACGTGGCGGAGCTCTCGCGCATGGGCGCGCAGATCTACCGGCAGGGGCCGACGTGCGTGGTCTCGGGCGGCGTGCCGCTGCGCGGCGCGCCCGTGATGGCGAGCGATCTGCGCGCGAGCGCCTCGCTTGTGCTCGCGGGCCTGATGGCCGAGGGCGAGACCGAAGTGTCGCGCATCTACCACCTCGATCGCGGTTACACGCGCATGGAGGAGCAGCTGAATCTGCTCGGCGCGCGGATCGAGCGCGTGCGCGAGGGTTCGGGCGTGGCGGGCGAGACGCCGGTTCCCGCGGCCGCCGAGGCCTGAACTGCGGAAACGCGCTGCTACGCCAGCAGGTGGTGCAGCACCACCGCGCTCGCGATCGACACGTTCAGGCTCGGGGGGTCGCCCTCGAGCGCGGGTGACGCCGCGCCGCGCATCGGGATCTTCACCACCGCGTCCGCGAGCTCGAGCACCGCGCGCGATACGCCGTCCTGCTCTGCTCCGAACACCACGACCGCGCGCGCGGGCGGGCGGAATCCCGCCAGCTCCACCGCTTCCGGCGCATCTTCGGCCGCGATGATCGCGTAGCCCTGCTCGCGCCTCATGCGCTCGAGCGCCGACGGCCACTCGTCGTCGTCCGCGCGCGCCCACGGCAGCGCCACCGCGCGTCCCATCGAGACGCGCAGGGTCTTCCGCAGGAACGGATCGCTCGCGCGCGGCGAGAGCAGAACGCCGCGCGCCCCGAAGCTCGCGGCGTTCCGGAAGATCGCGCCGACGTTGTCGGTCTGCGTGATGCCGTCGAGCGCCACCACCACGTCGCGCGCGGCGTGTTGCTGCTCGCGCGCGAGCCAGGACAGGAACTCGCCCACCGTGCCGTCCTCGTGGCGCAGGCCGAGCGCGATCGCGCCCGAGTGCATGGTGTAACCCGTGATCTCATGCAGCGCCTTCTCGTCGGCGCAGCGATAGACCGCGAGCGCGGGGAAGTGCGCCGTGATGTCCGCGAGGCGTTCCGCCGCATCGGGCGTCACGAGGAGCGCCAACGGCTCGAGCCGGGGCGGCGCGGGATGCGCACGCCGTCGCAGCGACGCCGTGAGGAAACGACGCACCACGCGCTCGCTCTCGATCGCGTGGAGTCCGAGCGTGCCGCGCAGCTCGCGGTCACGCACGCCACGGAACGGATCGAGCCGCGGGTCATCGATCGCGACATCCTCCATGCGCGCACCTCAGCTTGCGCCGCCGACCATCTGCTCGTTCGTCTCGAACCGCTGGCAGGCGGCGAGCAGTTGCTCGACCTGCGCGTGCGGCGGCACGGCGAGCAGTCGCCGACGGAGCGCGGTGATCGTCTTCAGCTCGCGGTCGGACATCATGAGATGCTCCTTGCGCGTGCCGCTCGCCGCGAGGTTGATCGCGGGGAAGATGCGCTTCTCCGAGATGCTCCGGTCGAGCACGAGCTCCATGTTGCCGGTGCCCTTGAACTCCTCGAAGATCATCTGATCCGCGCGCGAGCCCGTGTCGACGAGGCACGTCGCGACGATGGTGAGCGAGCCACCCTCCTCGCACTTGCGTGCGGCGCCGAAGAGCTGCTTCGGCACCTCGAGCGCGCGCGAGTCGAGACCACCCGACATCGTGCGGCCCGACGAGCCGTACTTGCGGCTGTTGTTGAACGCGCGGCCGAGCCGCGTGAGCGAGTCGAGCAGCACCACCACGTCGCGACCCGCCTCGACGAGACGCTTCGCGCGCTCGATGGCGAGGATGCCGAGCGAGAGATGCCGCTC
>JAJTGL010000025.1:0-27596 GCA_021297795.1 Planctomycetaceae bacterium | reverse complement strand
TTGCGCTTGATGCCGTAGGCGATGTTCTGGAGAAGCATCGTCTTGCCGGCCTTCGGCGGCGCGACGATGAGTCCGCGCGTGCCGAAGCCGATCGGGCAGAAGAGGTCGATCAGGCGGCACGACGGCGGGCAGCCCTTGTACTCGAGCGAGATGCGGGGCGAGGGATCGAGCGCGGTGTAGTCGGCGAAGGCCTTGCGGTTCGCGTACTCCTCCGGTGGAAGACCCTCGATCGAGATGATGCGATCGACGTACGGCCGCGCCACGCGCGGGCCGCGACGACGCTTCTTGGAGCGGCGGATGCGCGCCTCGGCGACGATCTTCTGCGCTGGCCGCAGGTCGTACTGCTGGATCAGCTGCGGGGGAACGAACGGATCCTCGCTCGACTCGATGAGCCCGTCGCCGAACTGCCGCAGCCGTCCTTCGGCGTTGGGGACGACCTCGAGGAATCCCGAGCATTCGAACGGCGGCGAGAGCGCGGGGGGCTCCTGCTCGTGCTGCTGGCCGTGCTGCTGCGCGCGCTGTTGCCCGTGCTGCTGTTGCCCATGCTGCTGCCGCCCGTGCTGGTGCTGCCCGCGACGCTGCTGGCCATGCTGTTGCTGCGGATGCCGGTGGTGATGCTGCTGATGACGGCCTTGCTGGTGTTGCTGCTGCGGTCGGCCGTCCGCGCCGCCCTCCGGCGCGTCTCCATCGCCGTCGAAACCGTCTGCGCCTTCCTCGCCATCGTCGAACTCGTCATCCGCTCCGCCGTCGAAATCGCCCGCGTTCTCCACGTTCGAGGCAGCGCCACCATCCGAGGACGGACCGTTTCCTTCACCGCCGAACGGCGCGCCGTTCGGATTGTTCGGATCGAACTGTCCTCCGCCGCGACGCCTCCGACGACGACGACGCTTGCGGCGACGTCGTCGACCGCCGTCACCGGGTTCGCCTTCCTGCTGGGTATTCACTTGTCCGGGTGCACCGCCACCCGAATCCTCACCGCCCGGTCCATCACCACTCGAACCCGCACCGTTCGCAGTGTCGCGGGGGCCGAAGTCACCGGGTCGCGACGTATTCGACGCGGCGTGCCGGCGATCCGCCCTGGAGTCTCGGTGATCACCGCTGCGCGATGGTGTCGAGCTGGGTGAAGTCCTGACAGCAGGCGTGGGGTCGGAGCCCGCGATCCGTTCAGGCTTCACCTCCGTGAAGACGGGCCGGGCGGGCGCGGCGTCGTGTTGTCCGGCGCCTTGCAGAACCGAGTTCGCGGCTCCGCCGTTCGTGGACGGCGTTGGCGCCGCGGACGCTGTCGCCGGAGGAGTGATTTTCGCAGGGGCAGATGCGTCACCGGCGGCGATTTTCGGAGCCTTGGCGGGCTTGGTCGTGGCCTTTGCCGTCGTCCTTGGTACGGCCTTGTCGGCCGCGGTGGAAGACTTGGAGGCGGAGGCCGAGGCAGTCGTCTTCGTGGTCGACGTCGTGGTCGTCTTCGTGGTCGACTTCGCGGCCGACTTGGCAGCGGACTTCGTCGCCGTCTTCGTCGCAGCCTTGGAAGTCGCAGCCTTGGAAGTCGCAGCCTTGGAAGTCGCAGCCTTGGAAGTTGCCGTCTTCTTGACCGGCTTCGGATCTGCTTTCAAGGCTGCCTTCGCGACCTTCTTCACCGCAGCCTTTCGCTCGCCTACGGCAGCGGGCGACTTGACGCCTGCCTTCTTCGCAGGGGTCGTTGAAGTCTTCTTCGAAGTCTTCTTCGATGGCGTCTTCGTGGTTTCCTTCTCGGATCGGTCTTTCGCAGCCATAGGGTGAGCCAGGGGTGGAGCGGGGGTGCAGCCGTGTCGGCGGTGTTCGAGAGCTTGACCTTGGTCTGAACCTTGGTCTTGATCTTGGTCTTGATCTTGGTCTTGATCTTGGTCTTGGATCAGCGGTCGGCGCGGGTTGGTTTTCTGACGCCCGCGAGGCGCGACCGGAATGTTCCTTCAGCGGCAGCCTTCGTTGGATGCCTTGCGACTGTGCCGTGTGCTCGTGAATCAAGAGAACGGGGCGCGGAGAGAGGCGCGGAGGCCATCGGACGGGAATCGGAGCGGATTGCGCGCGGGAGCGGCAGTGGAGGTCGCGGAACGCTTCGTGGCCCAATCGGTCCCTCGATCGCCCGGACGGAATGCACGCGCGTGCAGGCCTGCGGAACGAGAACGAGAGCGGGAGAAGGTGCCGCGTTCCGATGGTCCGGGCGCTTGCACGCCGCGCATGACTCCGCCGTGGAGGAATCCTGCGCTCCCGGGACCCCGATCGCGTTGGCATCGGCGTCGAGGCGGTTGCCTTCGACCCACGTAGGAAAGCAGAGCAAAGCCGAACTGTCAAGCGTGCTTCGGAGTCTGGGCGACGCAGGCGATCGCGACACGCGCCGCGACCTGCGCGTTGTGGACAAGCACCGCGAGGTTGGTCGCGAGGCTCTCTCCGCGGGTGGCCTCCGCGACCGCCGCGAGGAGCACGGGTGTCACCTCGGGTCCGGTGATTCCATCGCGGGCGCAGCGGGCGAGCCCGTCGGCGATCGCGTGCTCCATCATCTCGCGCGGGAGCGCATCCGAATCGGGCGGTGGCACGCAGAGCAGCATGCCGCGCCCGGGTACGAGTACGCGATGCACCGCGAGGATGCGCGCTGCGTCGGCGTCGTCGCGCGCACTGCCCGACGTGCGCAGCTCCGACGATCCACGCGAGAGGAAGAGCGGGAAATCTCCCGTGCGGTATCCGATCGTGGGAACCCCGAGCGTGTCGAGCATCTCGACCGTCGCGGGGACATCGAGGATCGACTTCGCGCCGGCGGTCACGACCATCACGCCGCCGTCGCGGATCTCGGCCAGATCCGCGGAGATGTCGGGCCGAGTGGCGTAGCCGCGATGGACGCCGCCGATCCCTCCGGTCGCGAAGATCCGGATCGGCGCCGGCGTCGCCAGTCCGCACGCGAGGATCGTGCCGGCCACCGTGGTTCCGCCGCTCGCCGACTGCGCGCAGGCGGCGGGCACATCGCGCGACGAGATCTTGCGCACCTCGCGCATCTCGGCCAGTTCATCGACCTCCGCATCGGTGAGCCCGATCACGAGCGTGCCGCGCAGCATGCCGACCGTCGCGGGAACCGCGCCCTCGGAGCGCACCGCGGCAGCGAGTGCCCGGCCAAGCGCCGCGTTCGCCGCGCGTCCCGCGAAGGCCTCGCGCACCGGCGCCGCGATCGACGCGAAGTGCCGCGGCAGCTTCGTCACCGGCGCGCGCGGAAGCCCGTGCGTCACCGCCGCCGTCTCGAGCGCGACGACAGGGCGCCCCGACGCGAGCGCGTCGGCCACCTCGGGATGCACGCGAACGAAGCGTGATGTCGTGCCGGCGGAAGTCACTGGTGCGTGCTCTCGTGACGGCGATCAGCGTCGCCGCGTTGCCGCACGGCCACCGAGGCGACGCCCCGGAAGCGCCGTCGGCACGATGCCGTCGGGGAACATGTTCGGATCGACCTGCTCGGCGACCACGGGGATCTCGGGGCCGGCGTGGCGGTTGCGCGCCACCTGCGCCTCCTCGCGGCGCTTCGCCTCGTACTCGCGCATCGCCGAGACATCCGCCGGGATCGGACCGGGCTTGAAGTCGTCGTACTCGGTCACCGGGATCTCGACGTTCGCGAGCATCTCGATGTTCGTGAGCAGTTCGCCCTGGTCGGGTGCGACGAAGCTCCACGCCACGCCGCTGCGGCCGGCGCGCGCGGTGCGGCCGATCCGGTGGATGTAGACCTCCGGGTCCTCGGGCATGTCGTAGTTGACGACGTGCGTGATGTCGTCGACGTCGAGGCCGCGCGCGGCGAGGTCGCTCGCGACGAGCACCGACAGATTGCCCTCGCGCAGCTGGTCCATCACCTTGTCGCGCTTCTTCTGGAAGAGATCGCCGTGCATCGCCTGCGCGTCGATCTTGTTCCGGCCGAGGAACTCGGTCACGTCGTCGACGGCGCGCTTGGTGCGGCAGAAGACGACCGCGAGGTGCGGGTTCTCCTTCTTGAGGAGATGGAGCAGGAGGCGCTTCTTGTCCCAGCGCTCGACGGTGAAGTAGCTCTGCTTGACCTGCGCGACGGTCAGGCTCTTCTCGAAGGTCACGATCTTCTCGGGATCCTTCATGTAGCTGCGGGCGAGCTTCTCGATCTCGGGCGAGATGGTGGCCGAGACGAAGATCGTCTGCGGCGTCTTGCGCAGCTTGCCGAGGATCTTGCGGATGTCGTCGCGGAAGCCGATGTCGAGCATCCGGTCGACCTCGTCGAGGATCGCGAAGCGGAAGTGCTCGAACGGCAGGATGCCGCGCTCCGCGAGATCCATCACGCGGCCGGGGGTGCCGACGATGATCGGCGGGCCCTTCTTGAGCTGCGGGACCTGCTTGTCGATCGGCTGGCCGCCGTAGACGGCGACCGTCTGGACCTTCGCGAACGATCCGAGTTCCTGGAGCTCCTTCGCCACCTGGATCGCGAGCTCGCGCGTCGGGACGAGGACGAGCGCACCGAAGGCGGCCTCGGTGTCGAGCATCTGGAGGAGGGGGAGGCCGAACGCAGCCGTCTTGCCGGTTCCGGTCTTGGCCTGGCCGAGCACGTCCTTGCCGGCGAGGGCCACCGGGATGAGCGCGGCCTGGATCTTGGTCGGGTGCTTGAAGCCCCGCTGGGTCAGACCCTCGAGGACCGCCGGCTTGAGGCCGAGGTCGGCGAAGGTCTTGGTGATGTCGAAGGTGTCGGGAGAGGCTTGGTCCATCGTGGGGAGGTGTCCGTCCCGGATGTCAATACGTCACACGCAATGTGACGATTCCGGGGCTTTCTGCGCGGCGCATCGGGCGTCGGCCTGATTGTTGGAAGGGTGTGATGGTAGAGCCTTTCCGAAGTCGATACAAATGCACCTGCGGCGCGAGGCGGCCAGGAGGGCCGCCCGTCTCCGCGATTTCGGACCCCCGCAGGGCGGGGGTGCGGGCAGCCTCGAGGCACGACGCCATGCAGGACACGAGCGCCATCGACATCGACCTCTCGGCCATCGATCACAACATGGCCGCGATTCGCCGCGCGGTGGGCGACCGCTGCGCGCTTTGCCCGATCGTGAAGGCCGATGCCTACGGACTCGGCGTCGCGCGGGTCGCGCGTCGCCTCGCGTCGGCCGGTGCGGCGATGCTCGCCGTCTACTCGCTTCGACAGGCCATCGAGACCGCGGCCGCGGTGAACGGCGCGACGCCGGTGCTCGTCCTGATGCCGGTCACCGATCTGCCGCGCGAGGACGAACTCGTTCGTCTCATGATCGCGGGCCAACTCCACCTCACCGTGCACGACATGGCGGGGCTTGCCGCGCTCGAGTCCGCCGCGCTCCTGCATGGCGTGCGCCTCCCGATCCACGTCGAGATCGACGTCGGCATGAGCCGCGGCGGCGCGTCGCCCGAGGAAGCCGGACAGATGCTCCGCGCGATCGATGGCAACCCGTCGTTCGAGCTGCGTGGCATCTACGCCCACTTCAGCCACTCGCGCTTCGACGAGGCTCGCACCCGCGCGCAGCACGAGATCTACGCGCGCACGGTCGAGGCGAACCGGCGCTTCATCCCGTCCGGTGTCCTCGAGCACGTCGCGAGCACCTACGCCCTCGCGCGCTCGGGGGCATATCACCGCTCGATGGTGCGATTCGGGCTCGCGTGGCTCGGCTACGGGCTCGATGAGCTCGAGGCCGATGCGCCGGTGCTCGCGCCCCGGGATCTCCGTCCGGTCATTCGCTGGACCAGCTCGATCGTGCAGGCGCGCTCGGTGCCTGCAGGTGCGAGCGTCGGGTACGGCGGCCGCTGGGTCGCCGAGCGCGACTCGACGATCGCGCTCGTGCCGGTCGGCTATGCGGACGGTTGGCCCGCGCCGCGCCACACCGGAGCCTCCACGCAGTTCGTGTCGATCGAGGCGCCCGATGGGCGCATCGTGCACGCGCCGGTCGTCGGTGCGGTGAACATGGATCAGATCACGATCGACGTCACCGGCCTCCACGCGGGCGACGCGCATGACTGGATCGGCCGCGAGGTCGAGCTCGTCTCGCGCGATCCGATGGCTCCGAACCACCTGCCGCGCCTCGCCGCGCAGTCGGGGATGATCGTGCACGAGTTCCTCACCCGCATGAATCCCCGCATCGCGCGCACGACGAGCCTCGGAAGCGGTTCGATCGAGGTGCTCGCTGCGGCCCGGGAGGCGCTCGACCGCCGGACCGCCGTCGCCTCGGTGAACTCCGCCGCGGGTTGACGCGCGGGCCGATCGCGCCCCGTGCGACGCGGATCGCGTACGCCGGGTGATTCGGCGCACAAATAGCATGAATCCCTGCGGACTCGCGCATCGTCGGCGACGCGTCATGCGATGCTGCGTGCGTGGAGCGCGCGGCGAACAGCAACGACCTCGACGGGCGGTGGGGTGCGGGACAAGCCGCGACGCCGCAGGATGCCGTCGTGATCGGCGGCGGTGTCGCCGGCGCGGCAAGCGCCTGCGCGCTTGCGGCGGCGGGGCTTCGCACGACGCTGTTCGAGGCGCGTGCGGAAGATCCGGCGCGCCGGATGAAGTGCTGCGGACACTGCCTGCACGGTCGCGCGGTCCGACCGCTCGCCCGGCTCGGACTGCTCGAGACCGTGCTGGGCGTCGCGCACGGACGGACGC
The DNA here is from genome assembly GCA_021297795.1 of Planctomycetaceae bacterium. Classification (GTDB taxonomy): domain Bacteria; phylum Planctomycetota; class Phycisphaerae; order Phycisphaerales; family SM1A02; genus QWPT01. Next base: position 20,959 of record JAJTGL010000025.1, on the reverse strand, counting down.
GCGCGCTTCGTCTGGAGCATCCACCGGGTGAGGCGCTCTCGATTCGCGCGGGGCACGGTCACGCCGTCGCGCATGCATCCCCTGATGCATCCCCTGATGAATCCTCCGATGCGACCGGCGAAGGCTTCATCGTCCGACGCGATGAACTCGATCCGGCGCTGCGACGCGCGGCGATGGCACGCGGCGTACGCGTGATTTCCGCCGCTGCGCGCTACTGCGCCGACGACGGTTCGGTGCGCTGGACCGAGGCCGGCGATCGGCCGGGCGACGAGCGCGGCATGCGCCCCGGGATCGTCGTGGGCGCCGATGGCATCTCGTCGCGCGTCGCGCGCGATGCCGGGCTCGTCGTGACGAGGGGGCAGGGTCGGCGCTACGGCGTCGCCTTCGACATCCCGCGATCGACACCGGGCGCGGAGTTCCTCTGCGACGAGGGCGAGATCCGGATGATCGTCGCGCCACGCGGCTACCTCGGTCTCGTGCGCGAACGGGACGTGGTGCACGCGGGCATGCTGCTCGACGCGGGTGTCGTCGCACGCGATGCGCTCGCGTGGTTCGTCGCGCGCGATCCGTCGCTTGCACCGCTCGTCGCGGATCCCGCGCCGCTTCTCCAGGCGGGTGGAGCGGGTCCGATTCCGTTCCGTGTGCGCCGAGCCTCGCGTGGAAATCTCGTGCTCGTGGGCGATGCGGCGGGCTACGTCGAACCGTTCACCGGCGAAGGCATGACGTGGGCGCTCGAGTCGGCGGCGGCGCTCGCCGATGCGCTCGACGCGGTGCGCGCCGACGCGCGCGGACCCTGGACCGAGGAGGCGATCGCGCGCGTCCCCACGATCTACGAGCGGATGCGCGCGCGATCGCTCGACCGGACCACGCTCCGATGTCGCACGATCGCATGGGTCGTCGCGCGCCCGCGGCTCGTCGGGCTCGCGCTGCGCGGCGCGTCGCTCGTCGGCCGCATCGCGCCCGATGCTCCGCGACGGATCGCGCAGGGGGTGATCGGATGAGCATGCTCCTGGCGCTTGGTTTCGACGGGCCGCCGGCGATCGCGCAGGCGGAGCTCGCGGTGATCCAGAGCCGCGCGCTCGGGCTCGAGGGCGTCGACCTCGAGCGTTTCCGCCGCATCGTCGATGGGAGCGCGATCGACGCCCGGCTGGTCGCCGCCGATGTCGACGGCACGCTCGATCTGTCGACCGCGCAGCGGATGCGCCTGTACGCCGATGTCGCGCCGCGCTTCGCGGTGGGTGCCGCGCGCGAGGCCCTCGCGCGCGCCGGGCTGGCGCCCGATGCCGTCACCGACCTCGTCGTCGCGTCGTGTACGGGGTTCTCCGCGCCCGGACTCTGCGTCGATCTCGTCGAACGCCTCGGATTGCAGCCAGCCGTCCGGCCGCTCCAACTCGGCTTCATGGGTTGCTTCGGCGGCGTGGCCGCGCTGCGCGCCGCGCACGCGCTCGCGGCCGGCGACCCGGAGTCGGTCGTGCTGGTGGTGGCGGTCGAACTCTGCTCGCTCCACTTCCGGCGCTCGACGGCCCCGGACGCGCTCGTCAGTTTCGCGCTCTTCGGCGATGGTGCTTCGTCGGCGGTCGTCGCGGGTCTCGACGCGCCCGTCGGCGGAAGCGCACCACTCGGACGGCTCCTTCGGCCGCGGACGCTGCTGCTCGGCGGCCGCGACCTGATGGGCTGGACGATCGAGGACGACGGGTTTCGCATGACGCTGGGCCGTGCGGTGCCTGCCGAGATCGAGCGCGCCTTGAGGGAGGTCGATGCCGGGGCGGACGACGATGCGATCGCGCCCAGTTGCGCGGTGCACCCGGGTGGCGCGGGCATCCTCGATGCGGTCGAGGCCGGGCTCGCGCGGCCGGGCGCGTGCACGACCGCGCGGGAGGTGCTGCGCTCGACCGGCAACGTCAGCTCGGGTGCGGTGCTGCGGGTCCTCGACCGCGTGCTCCGGGTCGCGCGCAATCGCGTCGATGAGCGCGCGCCGGTGGTTGCGGGGGCGGTCGCGGGTCTCGGCGCCCAGCGGCGCGATGGGCGGCTCGACGCGCGGCAGTCGATGGTCGACATCCTCGCGTTCGGCCCCGGTCTCACGTTCGACCGGATCCGTCTTCAGGTAGAGTGACCGAGAACTCCCGGCGATCGAACCGTTGCGGGAAGCGCCCCACGACGGACCGACGCATCGCCGCCGAGTTGTTTGGAAATCGGTAACTTCGCGAAGTCGCGATCCTCCGACCTGCGTATGCACTCGGCCGGAGGAGGCCGGCAGGAACCCACGCATGCCACGAAAGGCGAGCTACACGCTCCCGACGATCCGAGGGCTGGTCATCGCGACCCCGGCCCGTGCTGCGTCATCGCGCGAGCTGACCCTGCGGCAGATGCACGCGGCCGAGGCGATCATCGCCTCCATCGACCCACGACGAAGCTACGAACTCGGCGATGCGCTGACTCGGATCGTCGGTCAACCGCTGTCTCCCGCGGGAGAGCCGGTGCTCGGTGCGACGCTGCGGACCGATCTCGTCACGCTTGTGCTCGACCTCTCCGAGTCGCTCGGCCTCGATGGCTCGGAGCGTGCGGGTGGAGCCGCGACTCCCGAGGATCTCGCCCGCGAGATCGGTGTCGCCTCGAAGACGCTGCAGCGTTGGCGTCGCAACGGACTGTGCGCCCACTGGGTGCAGGAGGCTGGCAAACTCCGCGTTGCGATATACCGCGCCTCGCTCGAGGCGTTCCGCGTCGCGCATCCCGCCGAGTTCGCGCGGGCCTGCGCCTTCAAGCGATTCGATTCCGACGAGCGCACCCGCATGATCGAGGAGGGGCGAAGGCTGATCGCCGACGGGCGGTCGCTCAACCTCGCTGCGAAGGAGATGGCCACGCGGTACGGTCGCTCGCACGAAGGCGTGCGGCTGCTCTTCCTGCGCGAACTCGGCATCGGCCGGGCTCCGCGCCGATCGCTCGGCGAGCGCGCAGGTCGGCTCGCGGAGCGCGCGTGGCGCCTCGGCATCGATCCCGCGAAGATCGCCCGACGCCTTGGAAAGAGCGAGTCGCTCGTCCGCGCGCTCGTCGATCGTCGACGCGGCGAGCTCCTCCGGTCGGTGCAGCCCTCGTGGATCGAGCTGCCGACCTTCGAACTTCCCGGCGCCGACGAGACGATTCCGGCCGCACCTGCGGTACGGCGTCTCGCTCCCCTCGGATTGGTCGATGGCGATGTGCTCGCGGCGATCGCCTCCGCGCGAAAGATCAATGCCACGAGCGCGAAGGATCCGCGTGCCGCGGCTGAACGCGATGAAGCGCGGGCGGCTGCGATGCACTACCTCCTTCGTCGTGCATCGCGCGCGACCGACGCACTCGACAAGTGGCCCGAACGTGCGCGCATCGATCAGATCGAGACCGACCTCCGGACCGCACTCCGGCTTCGTGCGGCGCTGGTCGAGCGCGGCCTCGTGATCGCGCTCGGGCGCGCCGACCAGTACTGCCATGGCGGCCCCGAGCGGCTGCCCTCCGATGAACTCCGGCAGCTCGCCCGCGCGATCGCGCAGGCGGTGCGCGACGTCGTGCACGCGTTCGATCCCTCGCGTCAGCGGTTTGATCGGGCGATCTCGCTGGCCGCGGACCTCGCGCTCGCCAAGCTCGTGAACACCCGGCGGAACGCGCGCGCGGCCGCGCGTCATACGGCGGCGATCGAGTTCCGCATGCTCGACGAGGTGGCGCAGTGGCAGGGGGTCGTCGATGGATTCGTCCACCACGCGCCGGCGATCGCCGCGGAACTCGCGGCTCGCGGGCCAAGGATGGCGCACGCCAGGATCCTCTCGCGGCGCTACGGATGGAACGGATTTCTGCCTGCGACCGTCGAGCGCTTGGCGCAGGAGGACCGCACGACCGTCGCGATGATGTCGAAGCGTCTCCGCGATGCGGAGAACGCGTTCCGCGCGCATGCGGGTTGAGCACGCTCGGCGAGCTTTCGCCGATGATCGCCGGGTGACACCGTGATGGAGCTTCTGAACACCGGGCGTCATCCGTTCCGGAGACTTCGTCCCCGGGCAGCCGATCAAGCGGACACCGAGTTTCGAATGCCAGCTGCGAGCGCTCAAACAAAGCGGGCCGCGCATTGCGCGGCCCGCGAGTGTTGATTTCCACCCGAGCGAGCCGCCGCAGCGGCGAGCGCTCCAAGTACGCGAGCCGCCGCAGCGACCTGCGCTCAAAGAACGCGGGCCGCGCATTGCGCGGCCCGCGAGTGTTGATTTCCACCCGAGCGAGCCGCCGCAGCGGCGAGCGCTCAAAGAACGCGGGCCGCGCATTGCGCGGCCCGCGAGTGTTGATTTCCACCAGAGCGAGCCGCCGCAGCGACCTGCGCTCAAAGAACGCGGGCCGCGCATTGCGCGGCCCGCGAGTGTTGATTTCCACCAGAGCGAGCCGCCGCAGCGGCGAGCGCTCCAAGTACGCGAGCCGCCGCAGCGGCGAGCGCTCAAAACACGATTAGCGCTTGCTGAACTGGAACCGACGACGGGCGCCGGCCTGGCCGTACTTCTTGCGCTCGACCTTACGCGCATCGCGCGTGAGGAACGCGTTCTCGCGGAGGATCGGCTCGAGGGTCGAGTCGAAGTTCATCACCGCGCGGCCGAGGCCGAGGATGGTGGCGCCGCACTGGCCGGTGGTTCCACCGCCGCACGCGTTCACCTTCACGTCGACCTTGCCCTTGAGGCCGGTCTTGTCGAGCACGGCGAGGATGTTCTGCCTGTCACGCTCCTCGACGAAGAACTCCGCGAACTCCTTGCCGTTGACCTCGATCGCGCCGGAGCCGTTCTTGACGCGCACGCGGGCGACGGCGGTCTTGCGACGGCCCGTACCCCAGTACCAGCCCTTCTGATCGGGGCCGCGGAGAATGCGCGTGGAGGTCGTGCTCGTCGAGGTCGTCGTGGTCTCTTCGGTCATGGCGTGTTTCGCTGTTGGGTTCGCCTTGCGGCGTCAAAGTGCTTCGTCGTGCTTGCCGGTACTTGCAGAAGTTCGGATGAGATCAGTTCGAGCGGCGCGGGGCGCTCTTCATGCGCGACCCCTTCTGGAGCGCGGCCTTCGTGATCACGGGGGCGCCGGTGTCGACCTTCGCGTCGAACGCGACGGGCTCCTGCGACGCGTGGGTGTGGCTCGCGCCCGCGAAGACGCGAAGACGCGTCGAGAGCGAGCGGCCGAAGCGGCCCTTCGGAACCATGCGCAGGATCGCCTCGCTGACGAGACGCGCGGGGTTCGAGTCCATTTCCTGGCGGTACGAGCGGATCTTCAGGCCGCCCGGGTAGCCGGACCAGCGACGGCGCGTCTTCTGATCGAGCTTGCGGCCCGAGAGGACGACCTTCGAGGCGTTGGTGACGATGACCGCGTCGCCCGAGAGGACGCCAGGGGTGTAGTCGGGGCGGTGCTTGCCCATGAGGACCGTCGCAACTTCAGTCGCGAGGTGGCCGAGCGTCTTGCCTTCGGCATCGACGTGGCGCCAAACGGTCTTGATCTCACCGGGCTTTGCAATGTAGGTCTGACGGGGCATGGTCTGTCCGAATGATTCACCCGCGGTGGAACACCGCGGAAGTGCAAGGTGTGCACGGATCGCCGTGCGGAGAATCGGCGAGGATACCAAGACCCCGGGGGGTGTCAAGATCGCGCTGTTGATGACGGTCGGTCGAGGCGACCGACAATGAGCGGGAAGCGGGCGAGTTCGAGTTGTTTCGCGTCCAATAACAGCGGTTCACCCCATGCAGAACAAGTCTCTCCGCCTGTCGTTTGTCTGGTCGGTCATCCTCGCCGTCTCCGTGTCGGTCGTGCTTCTGCAGCGCGTTCGCCTCGCTCCAGATCCCGAGGGAATGACGCCGACCGCCGAGCCAGCCGCCGAGCCAGCCGCCGCAGCGACCGTCGAACCGCTGCGCATGGAGGCGGAACTCCTTGGAAAGATCCTGAGCGCCGCCCACGACTGGTCGCCGACGACGCCGGGCAGCATGTTGCTCTCGAATGCCCGGCCGCTTGAGATCGGCAACACGAGCGACCAGCTTGCCTACGCCATCCTGCTTGGCGCCGTCGACGGATGGGGAAAGGGCGCCGACTTCGCGCGTGAGATCCGGATCCCGCAGGAGCCGGCCGATCCGATGGCGCCCGCGGTCGACGATGCGTCGATCGAGCGGCGCAAGGCGCTGCGCGCCGACGTGGTCGGTGCGCTCGAGGCTCTTGACGCCTCGAACGGCGACTTCGCATCGGTGAGCGACGAGACGCGCGAGCGGATCGAGGCCGATCTCGGGTACTTCGGGCGATTGCTGTCGGCGGACGGTGTCTCGGAGGGTTGGCGTGCGCTCGGCGTGGTCATTCTTGCAGGCGTGTGGTACGTCGGCGTCTTCGTCCTCGGCCTCCTCGCGCTCCTCATCCTCGCGGCGTTCGTCTCGTCGGGTCGCACGAAGCCGCAGCTCGCGCCGACGAGCGATGGACACGTGATGCTCGTGCTTGGCGAGACCTTCGCGATCTGGATGGTTCTCTATCTGCTCCTCACGGTCGGCGCCGGGTTCCTCGCCGGAATGCTCCCGGATGCGATCGCATCGACGGGCAGCCTCATGCTCTCGATCGCGGCGATGGGCGGCTCGCTCGCCGTCCTCGCGTATCCGGGGGCGCGTGGCATCTCGGTGGCGGACCTCCGCGCCGCGATCGGCCTCCACACCGGCAAGGGCCTCCTCTCCGAGATCGGCGCGGGAATCGTCTGCTACCTCAGCGCTGTGCCGATCCTGGTGATCGGCGGAGTGATCTACTTCATCCTCACCCTGATCGCGCAGGCGATCGGTGGCGAGCAGGCTCCGCCATCGCACCCCGCGGTCGAGATGCTCGGCGGCGCGGGCGCACTCGAGATCGTGCTCCTTCTCGTGCTGGCGGCCGTGATGGCGCCGATCGTCGAGGAGATCGCGTTCCGCGGATTCCTGTACGGACACCTGCGCGGGGCGGTGGCGCCGCGATCGCGCCTCCTCTCGGCCTTGGTCTCGGCGGTCGTCTCAAGCGTGATCTTCGCCGCGATCCACCCGCAGGGCCTGCTCTTCGTGCCCGCGCTCGGCGGTCTCGCCGTCGGCTTCTGCCTCTACCGCGAGATGCGCGGCAGCCTCATCGCGCCGATGGTCGCCCATGGCATCAACAACGCCTTCACGCTGACGCTCGGTCTCATGCTCTTCGGGGCGTGACGGACCGTGTGCGCGCGGCGCGGCGATCAGCCGCGCCACTGCATGAACTGCTCGCGCACGATCCGGCCCTTCTCGACCGTGTAGACGCCGCACTCGTGCGCGTCGACCTCGGTGCCCTCCGGCAGGCGAACGCGCCCGGTGAAGACGACGGTGAAGCCGTTCGCGCAGACGTACGGGCCCGACGCGCGCATCGAGAGCACGGTGAAGGTCTCCTTCCACCACTTGCCCTTCTCGAGCACGCCCTTCCAACCCTCGAAGACCGTCCCATCCTCCTCGATCGACTCGATGCGGCGGTGGTACCAGGTCTGCTCGGCCTCGTCGCTCTTGCCGGCGTTGAAGAGCGCGACGAGCGACGTGCCGATCTCCTGTGCCGTCGCTCCCTTACCGCTTGAGAGCTTCTTCTTGCGCACGTGCTTGAATTTCGGCATCGAGGCATCGGGCGAAGGCGTCGCGTCGTCGGCGTGATCGCCACCCTTCCTCGCGAGCCTCTCTCTCCTCGCGTGCTTCTCTGTCTTCGCGTGCTTCTCCTTCGCGAGCTTTCCGCTGTCGGAGCCTGCGCCCGGAATTGCAATCGCGTCGGTCTTCGCGTCGGTCTTCGCGTCGGTCTTCGCGGCTTCCTTCGCCGCCTTCTTCGCCAGCTTGCGCGCTTCGCGCTCGGCGGCCTTCGCAGCCTTCGCTTCCTTCGCGGCGGCCTTCTCGGCAGCCTTCCGCTCCTTCTTGCTCAGCGCGGGCGCGGTCGATTCCGTCGCGGCATCCGCGGATGCGTCGGCAGGGTTGGCATCGTTCTTCCGCTTCGCTTTCGACATGGCATGCTCCTCGAGGCGCGGCTCGTGGTCGCGATGCTACAGAGCGCGGTCGCGCTGCCGGCGGGACAGCGTGCCGGGAAGCACCGTTCTTCACATGCGATTCGGACGTTCGCGGATCGAACGCGATCACGGCGTTGACATCCGTCTTTCGCGCGGATGCGCCGATGTCCCCGCCGCGTCAATCCTCGGAGAGCTCGACCGTCCAGTACGCCTCGTCGAGGAAGGCCTTCCAGGACTCGTACTTCGGGCTTCCAAGACGGATCGAGATCGCGGGGTTGCGCTTCGGCTTCGCCGGCACTCGGATCAGGCGCATGCCGGCCTGCTCCGGCGTGCGGCCACCCTTGCGGGCGTTGCACTTGACGCAGGCGCAGACGAGATTCGTCCACGAGTTTCCGCCGCCCTGGACGCGTGGCTTCACGTGGTCGAGCGTCAGTTCCTTCGTGGGAAACGTCCTGCCGCAGTACTGGCAGAGGTTCGCGTCGCGCGCGTAGATGTTGCGGCGATTGAGCTTGACCTGCTCGCGCGGAAGGCGGTCGTAGCCGAGCACGCGCACGATCTTCGGTACGGCGATCGAGATGCGGGAGGTGCGCACCCAGTCGTGCTGGTTGAGCTCGAACTCGCGGCGGAACTCCGAGAGCTCCGTCCACGTGGAGAACGGATACGAGACGTACGAGCCGTCCTCCACCGCGATGACCTCGGCGATTTCCTTCGCGAGGAGAACGAACGCGCGGCGCGCATCGATCACTCGGATCGCGCTGTAGAAGCGATTGAGGACCAGCACCTTCGCGTCGAGACCGACGCCGTGGTTTCCGAGGGCTCCGTTCGCAACTCCACTCGTGAGCGCTGACATGGGAACTCCTGGCAACTCGAAGTGACTCCGTTCGCGGATCCACGGACCTCGGTCCGGGGATCGTCGCCGCGGAATCCCTTCCGCGGGTCTCGGAGAGTCTACCCCCGGGAGATTCGTCGGCAACCTGCGTGTGAAGGTTCGGTGGGCGAAGCGCGGTCGGCGCAGCCTCTCGCTCGCACAACCGCTACAGGCCGAGCAGCCGGCGCTGGCCCTCGAGGTCGCCGGGCAGGAGCACGACCGGGGTCTCCGGCGGCACGTACTCGGCCAGCAGGCGCGCGACGAGCGGCGCGGGCAGGCGTCCCTGACCGAAGGGCACCGCGGCGAAGAGGCCGTTTTCGGCCGTTTCAGGCGTCTCGGCCACGTCGGCGACGAGCACGCCCGCGGCGACGGGCCCGAGGTGCGCGAACATCCGCGCGAGGTGATCCTCGACGTCGCGCAGCATCGACGGCGCCAGCAGGTCGGCGGGCGACAGCAGCACCTCGAACGGGCCGCCTGCGCGCTCTCGCAGCATCTTGACCGACGAATGGACGTCGCTCAGGACGTGCCGGTGGTGCGGTCGGAAGCAGAGTGTGCGGCGATGATGGAGGACGGCGGGCCCGACTTCGTCGAGAAACGCCGCGAAGCGCTCCTGACCCGCGCGCATCCAGGTGCGCGGATCGTCGCCGAAGGGCTCGTCGGCGAGCGTCCCGCTCCACGAGACAAGGCGGGTGCCCGGGGCGTCGGTGTCGACGATCCAACCGCCCGAGAGCGGGTTGCCGTCGACGAAGGCTGCGAAGGTCTCCATCCCGCCCGCGGTCGACATCGCCACCTGCGCGCAGCAGGGAATCTCGACCCCGATCATGCGGGCGAGGACCGGTGCATCGTGCAGGAGGTGGATCGGGCGCGTCATCAGCGCCCCTCGTACACGCAGCGGCTCGTGCACGTCTCGCACACGATCACCTGCGAGAGCATCGGAAGCGACGGCTTGAGCCTGTCCCACACCCACTTCGCCAGGAGTTCGGCGGTCGGGTTCTCAAGCCCGGGGATCTCGTTCAGGCAACGGTGGTCGAGCGTGTCGTGCACGGGCGAGATCGCCTTCTTGATGTCGCCGTAGTCAACGAGGTAGCCCTTCGCGGGGTCCATCTCGCCCTCGACCACGACCTCGACGCGAAACGAGTGTCCGTGCATGCGGCGGCACTTGTGGCCGTCGGGAAAGCAGGGGAGGTAGTGGGCGGCCTCGAAGGTGAAGCTCTTGGCGAGACGGACGTGCATGGGAGGCCGGCAGTGTAGAGCGCGCAGGCGGAGTCCGGCGCGCCCCGCCGCGCCCCTTCGTGCACGCCGCCGGCTTGTTCGGGAGGTGCCGAGGCGGAGGCGTGCGCGAGCGGCAGCCTCCGCGCGGAATATCCGCGGACGCCGTTGTACGTTGCGCGATGTTGCGAGCAAGACGTGACTTGTGCGGGAGACGTCTCGCTCCGCCCGGGCCGGACGGACTCGCGAACGCTGCACTCAGGAGGCTCTCGTGTACGAACATCTCCGCCGCGTCGCGAAGGGAATCCCCGGACTTCCGGCGCTCGTTCGGCTTCTCCGGCCGCAAGGCTCCACGCCTCGGGTCGAGACGAGGTCGCCCGAGGAGATCTTCACCGGGATCTTCGAGACGAACTACTGGGGCAGCGAGGTCTCGCGGTCGGGACAAGGTTCCGACGACGTGCAGACCCGGGAGGTTGTGCGCGCGCTCCCTCAGGTCCTGCGGTCGCTCGGCGCGCGATCGATGCTCGACCTGCCGTGCGGCGACTTCCACTGGATGCAGCGCGTGGATCTCGGCGACGTCGCGTACATCGGCGGGGACATCGTGCCGCAGCTGATCGACCGCAACCAGCGCCAGTTCGGCGCAGCCAACCGACGCTTCGCGAAGCTCGACCTGATCGCCGATCCGTTGCCCAGCGTCGATGTGGTCCTTGTGCGCGACTGCCTCGTGCATCTGTCGTTCGATCTCGCCGTCAAGGCCCTTCGGAACATCCGGGCCAGCGGGAGCACGTGGCTGATCACGACGACCTTCACCGGACGCGAGGCGAACCTCGACATTCCGACAGGCGACTGGTATCCGATCAATCTCGAGCGACATCCGTTCTCTCTTCCGACGCCGGAACACCTGATCGTCGAGGGTTGTTCCGAAGCCGGGGGCGTGTTCGCGGACAAGTCGCTGGGCGTCTGGCGGATCGACTCGATCGAACCGTGTCTTCGCGGATCCCGGGGTCGGTTGCCGACGGCACGGTGAGCGTCGGCGACTCGGACGTCCGGCCTCGTGGACGTCCGGCCTCGTGGATTCAGGCCTCGTGGATTCAGGCCTCGTGGATTCAGGCCTCGTGGATCGCAGTCGGTCGGATGAAAAAGCACAGCGGGCCGTCTGCACGGCCCGCTGTGGGTCTTTCGGTCGATCGATCCGATCGAGACAGGTCGGCTCAGGCCGATGCGGTCCCGACGTGCTTCAGGCCGCGGCGCTGATCGCGCAGACGGCGGCTCTTGCCGAAGCGGTCGCGGAGGTAGAAGAGCTTCGCGCGACGGGCGTCGCCGCGACGGAGGACCTCGATCTTCGCGAGGCGCGGCGAGTGCACCGGGAACGAGCGCTCGACGCCCTCGTTGGCCACGATGCGGCGCACGGTGACCATGCGGTGGATGCCGCGGCCGGTGTCGGCGAGCAGCACTCCCTGGAACACCTGGATGCGCTCCTTGTCGCCTTCGATGATCTTGTAGTGGACGTCGATGGTGTCGCCGACGGAGAACTTCGGGAGCTCGCCGTCCTTCTTGAGCTGCTCGGCGACGATGCCTTCGATCACGGATGTACGGTTCAACTTTGCCATGGTGGAATCCTCATGCGCCCTCGGGCGCGGTTTCGCCGTGCAGTCCGCCGCCGGTGTCCGGCGCGTTCGACCGCGTGGCTCGTGCAACATGCGTGGCGGACTTGTGCTTGTTGGCCGCCGGCAGGGGTTGCGGGTTCGCGAGTGGATCATGCGCGAGCAGGTCGGGCCGGCGCGCACGCGTGCGCGCAACCCGCTGCTCGTCCCGCCACCGGTCGACCGCTGCGTGGTCGCCCGAAAGCAGGACATCCGGCACCACGCGCCCGTTCCACTCGCGGGGACGGGTGTAGTGCGGACAATCGAGAAGATGTGCGCCATCCGGCGTGCGCACGCTGAACGAGTCCTCCGCGGCGCTCTCCTCGTGACCGAGGACGCCGGGTTGCAGGCGCGCGACGGCGTCGATGAGAACCATCGCGCCGAGCTCGCCTCCGGAGAGGACGTAGTCGCCGAGCGAGATCTCGAGGGGATTGAGCTCCTCGATCACGCGCTCGTCGATGCCTTCGTAATGACCGCAGAGAAGAAGCAGGCGCGGCTGCTGCGCGAGCCATTCGACGCGTGGCTGCGTGAGACGCTCGCCCTGCGGCGAGAGCAGCACGCGCACCACGACGCCATCGGCCGCCGGGTCCTGCGACTCGGCTGCCTTCACGGCGTCGAAGATGGGCTGGCACATCATGACCATGCCTGGACCTCCGCCGAACGGACGGTCGTCGACCTTGTGATGCCTGTTCGCCGCATGCGCCCTGATGTCGTGCACGTGGCACTGGAGCGCGCCTGCCTCGATCGCGTTCGCGGGGATGCTCGTCTGGAGAAACCCGGCGAAGAGATCGGGGAAGATGGTGAGCACGTCGATGCGCATGACTCGCACGCGGAAGGAAGCGTCACCGTTGCGGCGAAGGCGCGGTCGGGACCGCGTCAGCGTCGCTGCGGATCAGGACTTCTTGCCTGGGGTTGGATCGATGCCGACCTTCTTGAGGAGGTTGGCGGCGGTCTCCGAGGGCTGGGCACCGACCGACAGCCAGTACTTCACGCGGTCGGTGTTGAACTGATACTGCGCGCCCGGCTTCGCGACGGGGTTGTACCAGCCCAGGTTCTCGATGACGGCTCCGTCGCGCGGATTGCGCTTGTCCATCGCGGACAGACGGAAGAACGGTGAATGGGCGCGGCCCATTCGCTTCATACGGAGGACGACCATGTCGTCACCCTTTCATCAAAGGCAAGCCTCGGTCCCGTCCATCTCTTGACGGACTCGTCAGGACTCTGGCGCCGTGTTGGACGGGAGTGACCGTCGTGCGCGGCGCCTTCGGCTCGCGGTTGCGAGTCGGGAAAGGTAGGGGAAACGGCGGGGGGATGCAATCGCGCGACGTGCGTGGCCCGTGCCGAGCCCTTCGACGGGCGGTGCGCGTCCGATAGCGCGGACTGGCTCGCACTCAGGCGCCTGCTGCGGCCGAGCGCACGATGCCCGCCACGAACGCGGCGAGGTACACCCCGCCGGTCGTCGTCACGCGCTCGATGATGCCGAGCACGCCGGAGAACATCGCGACGAGCACGATGAAGAATCCCCACTGCTGCACGTTCGGGTTGTGCATCCAGATGTAGTAGCGGCGCGAGAACCCCGCGAGCACGCTGGCGCCGTCGAACGGCGGGATTGGGAGCATGTTGAAGAGCGCGAGCATGCCGTTGAGCGCGCCGCCGATCAGCGCGAACTGCGCGAGACGATTGACGGCCGTCGCATCCTCGCCTGCAACCCTTCCTCCCAGCCCGACGGCAACGCCGTATGCCGTCCAGCAGAGGATCGCGAGGGCGAGGTTCATCGCCGGACCCGCGCCGGACACGATGATGCGGCCCCGTCGACCCCACCGGTACTTGCTGGGATCGGTCGGCATCATGCCCCAGAAGATGCCCACGACTAGGAGCATGATGATCGACAGCCAACCCATGTGGACCAGCGGATTCCACGTCATGCGCCGGTAGGTGCGCGGCGTGTCGTCGCCCTGCCAGATCGCGGCCCACCCGTGCGCGAGCTCGTGCAGCGTCACCGCGGCGATGCCCCAGAAGACGAACGCCGCGGCGCCTGCGACGCCGAGTTCCTGGTAGTAGCCGTAGACGCCGATCGCCATCAATTGCGCTCCCTCGTAGAGTCGCCGAGGATAGCCTCCGCGCCGTGGACGGGGCGGCTTCCCACGATCGTCGCGACCACCCTGGGCATCTCGCGTGTCCAGTCGATCTCGAAGGGCGACCGGTCGAGGACGACGAGGTCCGCCGCGCGGCCTTCGCGCAGCATGCCGCCCGGAAAACCGAGCATTTCCGCCGGGACGCGCGTGTAGGCGGCGAGCGCGGCCTCGACGGAAATCGAGTGCTCGGTCGCGAACGGACGGCCGTTGAGATCGAGTCCGGTGACCGCGGCCTTGATGCCGAGGAGCGGGTCCGGCGACACGATCGGCCAGTCGCTTCCGAAGGCAAGCCGCGCACCGTGCGCAAGCAGCGCGCGGAACGGGAAGAACCGCTCGATGCGCCCGGCGCCGAGCCGCGCGAGCGCTTGGCGCGCGTCGTCGGCCTTGTGCAGCGGCTGCATGCTGGCGAAGCGGCCCGCGACGCGCGGGAGATCCTCGCGCGCGAGCGTCTGCATGTGCTCGAGCCGCGGCGCGGGATGATCGTGGCACGCATCGCAGGCATCGAGCAGCGCTCGTGCCGCGCGGTCGCCGATCGCGTGCACGCTCGGCGAAAGCCCGAGCCTCTGCACCGCGCGCATCCACGCCGCGAGCTCGCCGCGCAGCGTGTGCTCCATCGAGAGGCCGCGTGTGTGCGCGGCGTCGGCGTACGGTTCGAGCATCCACGCGGTGCGCGAGCCGAGCGTGCCGTCGGCGAAGCTCTTCATGCCCACGATGCGGAAGCAGGGGTGTTCGATCCGCGGGAGTTCGGGAGGATGGTCGAGTGGCCAGTCGCGGTCGAGCACGGTGGCGTGCACGCGGAAATCGAGCGTCTCGAGCGACGCGAGATATACGTCGCGGATGTCGCGGAGGTACTCCATCGAGCCGCCGCCGGCGAGGCCGAGCCCGTGGAGGTAGGCGGTCGCGCGCGCGAGGTTCGCGCGCTTCGCCGCGAAGGAGGGCTCGGGAATCGCCGGAATCACGCGCTTCCACGCGGCTTGCTCGCGAAAGATCCCGCGGTCGGCCTCGATCTCGCCGCCGTCCACGTGGGATGTGTCGAGCCGCGCGAGCGCCGCGCGATTCACGACGCACGCATGCTGGTCCATGCGCCACGCGACCGCCGGCCGGTTGCCCGCGGCCGCAAGCCACGTGCCATCGGGTGCGCTGCCGCGCCAGTCCGACTCGTTCCAGCCGAAGCCGACGAACCACTGCTCCGCGTCGCCGGTCGCGTCGAGCGCCGCGACATGCTTCGCGATGCGCGACTCGAACTCGGACCGCGATGTCGACCCCGCGAGGTCGCATTGCGAGAGGGTCGTGGCTCCGAGCGTGATGTGCAGGTGCGCGTCGAGGAACGCCGGCGCGAGGAAGCGGGAGCCGAGTACGACGACGCGACCGCTGGTCGCACCATCGATCTCCGCGAGCTTGCCGCCGCGCATCGTGACGCGCGAGGCCCGTGGGCGGTCGGGGTCGCCCGTCCAGATCCGCTCGCCCACGAAGGTGACGGGCGCATCGTTTGCGCTCGCGGATTCGTGCTGCGTCGTGGCGGCGTCCATGGGGCGACTATGCTACGGCCCCGCGCATCGCGCGGAGCATCCCGAGTTCACCGCATGACCGCGACCTCACCCACCATCGTGTCTCTCGCCCGCAACGCCCTCGCGCCGTCGCTCCTGCCGGCGATGGTCGCGGCGACCGCCCTGCAACTCACCGCGTGCGGCGAGTCGCCGAAGCCGACGCCGCCGCTCCCGGTCGAGGCGACCGCCCAGGGCGGGCAGCCGACCGCAACCGCGACCGCAGCGCCGGCCGCACCCGGCGCGCCGAGCGATGCGGCTGCCCCGGCATCCGCCCCGGCGTCGGCCGCGACGGCCTTCCCGCCGCGCGAGAAGTCGGATGGTCCGAAGGTGGATCAGTCGAAGTGGCGCACGTCGACGAGCGCCGATGATCCGGCCGCGCTCGAGGTCGCCGGTCTGCGCGCGCCCAAGCCCACCTCGTGGGTCTGGACGAAGCCCTCGATGCAGTTCCGGACGCTGCAGTACTCGGTGCCAGGCGAGGGCGACTCGACGAAGCAGGCGGAACTCATCGTCAGCGTGTTCGTCGATGGCGACGGTGGTCCGCTCGATGCGAACATCGAGCGCTGGCGCAATCAGTTCCGCGTCGGCGACCGCCCGCCCGAGGCGAAGCGTTCGACGAAGAAGATCGGTCCGCTCGATGTCGAACTGGTGGAACTCGCGGGCGACTACATGGCGATGGGTTCGCCCGCGCCGAAGCGCGATTTCCTGCAGCTGGCGGCGATCGTGCAGGCGGAAGGCCGCAACGTCTTCTTCCGGCTCGTCGGGCCGACGGAGACGGTCGAGGCGAACCGCGCGAACTTCGACAAACTCGTCGACGGCATCATGCCGGCGGACTGACGAGGACCATCGTGCGCTCGTCGGAGCGGCGACATCAGTTGAGTATCGAGCCGATCACGGTGACCGCCACGTGCCCGAGCAGCGAGAGCGCCGCGAGGCCGATGCCGATCCACGCGTGCACCACGCCGCGGATCGCGGTCTGCTTCTTGTAGGCGCGCAGGCCGAGGATGCCGCAGATGATCGCAGGGATGGTCAGCAGCACGCCGACGCACGGGAGCAGCGAGAAGATTCCGATGTAGTAGGACGTCAGCGCGAGCGGGTTCTTGTAGGGAATGACGCCGCCCGTCCTGTCGCCGAGTTCCGGTCCACCCTGGGGGATGACGATGCCGTCGGGCCGTGTCGGTGGTGTGAAGCCCGCGCGAGGGGGGGCGCTTCCGTCGGCTGCAGCGCGTGTTCCGAGTTCGCCTGCGGCGGGCGCCATCGCGGTGAGCTCGCGCAACTCTGCGACCTCGCGTGCGATCTTCCATTCCGACATGCCTTCGCGCCAGACGAGCGTGTCCATGTTGACGGTGCCGTTTGAGATGAGCTGCAGCATCTCGGCTTCAGTCACGGGGCCAAAGCGTTGGCCTCGATTCGCGTAGTGCCAGTTCGCCATATCGGAGAAGATAGCGCGAGAGTGACGATTTGCCCGGTCGCGAACGGCGGCTGGCGGCCTGGCCCACGGAAAGACAGCCCGCCGCGAAGACTCGCGGCGGGCTGAAGGTGTTTCAGGCGGATGCTCACGCGCGCGCGTAGCAGGCGCTGACTTCGTTCCAGTTGACGACGTCCCACCAAGCCTTCAGGTAGTCAGGGCGGCGGTTCTGGTAGTGGAGGTAGTACGCGTGCTCCCACACGTCGCAGCCGAGGATCGGCGTGCCCGGGCAGTCGACGATGCCCTTCATGAGCGGGTTGTCCTGGTTCGGCGTCGAGCAGATGCAGAGCGTGCCGTCGGCGTTCTTGCAGAGCCACGCCCATCCCGAGCCGAAGCGGCCCGCGCCGGCGGCGGCGAACTTCTCCTTGAACGCGTCCATCGAGCCGAAGGCGGCATCGATCGCCTTCGCGAGTTCGGCGCTCGGTGCGCCGCCCTGACCCTTGGGAGCCATCCACTTCCAGAACATCGAGTGGTTCCAGTGGCCTCCGCCGTTGTTGCGCACGGCGGTGCGGATCGACTCGGGGATCGACGCCATCTCGCGGCAGAGATCGTCGATCGACTTCGAGGCGAGCTCCGGGTGACCCTCGAGCGCCTTGTTGAGGTTCGTCACGTAGGCGTTGTGGTGCTTCGTGCGGTGGATGTTCATCGTGAGCGCGTCGATCGACGGCTCGAGCGCGTTCTCTGCGTACGGAAGATCGGGAAGGGTGAAGGGCATGCGCTTCGTCTCCTGGGCGGTGTTGGCGAGTGTGTTCGCGGGTGCGGTGGTGGGGGAGCCGGCTGCCTGCGCGGTGCCGGGAATGGCGGCCGCCGCGGCACTGGCTGCGATCACGCCGAGGAATGCTCGGCGAGTCGGATCATGCTGGGCGAGGTCTGGAGTCTTCTCTTCGGGCATGGTCGCTCCGGAATCCCGTCGTTCGACGGGGCGCGGAGCATAGCCGCGCCGCGCTACGCTGTGCGCGATGCAGGCAGCCCTCCGGATGATCGACGCCAACCTGAACCGCGCGCGCGAAGGCTTGCGCACGGTGGAGGATGTGGCGCGCTTCGGCTGGAACGACGGGCGCATCGTCGAGGAGGCGAAGGCCCTGCGCCACGCGCTCCAGGCCGCGATCGCGTCGATTCCGGCCGCCGATCTCGCGGCCGCGCGCGATGTGGTCGGCGATGTGGGTACGACGGTTGAGGGTGAGGCGGAATATCGCCGCGAGGACATCTCCGCGGTCGCACAGGCGGCCGTCGGGCGGCTGAGCGAGGCGCTTCGCGTGATCGAGGAGGCGGCGAAGTCGCTCGGCGACGGCGCGCTCGCCCGTGCGGTCGAGGCGATCCGCTACCGAAGCTACACCCTTGCCGCCGACGTCACGCTGCGCGCGTCGCGCGCGAAGGCGCGGCAGTTCGCGCTCTGTCTTCTCCTCACGCGCGCACTCTGCCGACGGGATGTGCTGGAGGTGGCGTACGCCGCAGTTCAGGGCGGTGTCGATCTCATCCAGGTGCGTGAGAAGGAAATGGAGGCGGGTGCTCTCGTCGCGCATGTGCGCGCGGTGCGCGCGGCGATCGGCGCCGGTACGACGCTTGTCGTCAACGACCGCGTCGATGTGGCGCTCGCCGCCGAGGCGGACGGCGTCCACCTCGGCACCACAGATCTCCCGATCGCGGCGGCGCGCCGCATCGCAGGTCCGCGCTTCCTGATCGGCGCGAGCACGCACTCGCTCGACGAAGCGCGTGCGGCGGTCGCGGCGGGTGCCGATCTCTGCGGCGTCGGCGCGATGTACGCGTCGGCGCTCAAGCCCGGGCTCGCGCCGTCGGGCGAGGCGTATCTCCGTGCGTTCGTCGCCGAGTTTCCCGGTGTGCCGCATCTCGCGATCGGAGGCATCGCGCCCGGTCGCGTCGAGGCGCTGGCGCGCGCGGGTTGCCGGGGCATCGCGGTGTCGAGTGCGATCTGCGGCGCCGAGGATCCCGCGGCGGTCGCGCGCAGCCTGCGCGTCGAGCTGCGCGCGGGGCAACGAGATGATGCCGCAGCCAGCGGCGGTGAAGGCGGCCGTGGGTGCGAGGGCTGCGTGCGCCACTGCGGAACCTCGTGCAAGGCCGCGGCGGCGAACCCCGCGACAAGCCCCGCAATCGCATCAGGCTGCGCAGCACAGGCTTCGCGCCCCTGCGGCGGAGGCGGGTGCGCATGACGCACGGGGAATCCGCACCTCCACTTGTACGCGACGTGCGCTTTCTTCTCCTCGGGACGGGAACCTCCGCAGGCATTCCAGTGATCGGCTGCGACTGCGAGGTGTGCACGTCCGACGATCCGCGCGACCGACGCACGCGCTCGGGTGCCGCGATCTCGTTCGTCGACGCGGAGGGCCGCGAGCGCCTCTTCCTCCTCGACTGCGGGCCCGACCACCGCGAGCACTCGATCCGCCATCGCTTCAAGCGGGTCGACGGCATCCTCTTCACGCACGATCACGTCGACCACACCTTCGGGCTCGATGACGTGCGCCGCTACAACGCGCTGATGAAGTCGCCGATCGAGGTCTTCGCCGATGCGCGCACGCGCGAGTTCCTCGAGCGCGTGTACCGGCACATCTTCCGGCGCCACGAGAACGTGAACGACTCGTTCGTCGCGGATCTCTTCGTGCGCACGATCTCGCCCGGAGACGCGATCGACCGGCACGGGCTGCGCTTCACCGTCTTCGAGGTGCTGCACGGGCGCCTGCCCGTGCTCGCGTTTCGCGTCGAGGCGCTCGATGCCGCCGGACGCGTCGCCGCGGTCCAACCCGGGCCGCTCCCGCTTGCCTACTGCACCGATCTCTCCGCGATGCCCCCGGCGGCATGGCCACGGCTCTCCGGGCTGCGCACGCTCGTGCTCGACATGCTCCGGTATCGGGCGCATCCGACCCACCTCACGGTGGACGAGGCTGTCGCGATCGCAGCACGGACGGCGGCGTCTCGCACGGTCTTCGTTCACATGACCCACGACATCCGCCACGCGACCCTCGCGCCGGAACTCCCGGCGGGGATGGAACTTGGGTATGACGGGCTCGTCCTTTCCGGACCGTGAGCCCGGCCGGCGATGCGCGCCGGACGCGCCCCGGAAGGGGGGCGGTTTGCTATCATCGCCGCCCCTATGGCCCAGATCCGTGAGCTCAAGAAGCGCATGGTCGCGGTGCGCACCATCCAGCGCATCACCAAGACCATGCAGATGATCGCGACGGCGAAGTTCACCGCCGCGCTCGCCCGTGCCAAGGCCACCCGGCCCTACACCGACCGCATCCGCGGCCTGGTGGGTGAGGTCGCGGCCGCTGCCGGCGACGACTTCTCCCATCCGCTCATGAAGGCGCCCTCGAGCCCGACGAAGCGCGAGCTCGTGCTCGTGATCACGTCGGACCGTGGCCTCTGCGGTGCCTACAACGGCAACGTGCTGCGCCGCGCATCGCAGGCGATCAAGGGCCTCAAGGGTTCGGGCAAGGATGTGGTCCTCGAGACCGTCGGCAAGAAGGCCGTTGCCTACTTCCGTTTCGCGAAGCTTGATGTCGCCGAGAAGCACACCTTCGGCGACAAGCCGCAGTTCGCGCAGGTCGAGGCGCTCGCGAAGCGTCTGATGGCCGACTTCTCCGCTGGAAAGTTCGACGCGGTGCACGTGGTCTACATGCGCTTCGTCTCGAACGCGAAGCAGGTGCCGGAGGCGATGCAGCTCCTTCCGCTCGCGGCTCCCGCGAGTTCGGGCGGCGCGAGCGCCAACTACGAGTTCAGCCCGTCGGGCGCCGAGCTCCTCGGCGATCTCCTCCCGCGCTCGGTCGTCGTGTCGCTCTTCCAGGCGTTCAACGACGCGGCGGTGTCGGAGCACGTGATGCGCATGGTGTCGATGAAGGCCGCGACCGACAACGCCGGCGGCCTCGGACGCACCATCCGCCGTAACTTCAACCGCGCGCGTCAGGCACGCATCACGACCGAGCTCACCGAGATCGTGTCGGGTGCGGCTGCGCTTGAGTGAGCGCTCGTGAACTGAGCGCTCGCGACTGAGCGGGCTGCGGAAGCGGCGCTTCGCGCGCTTCCGGTGCCCGCTTTCGCTCGCTTTGGCGTGAACGATGACGCGTGACGTGTGTGCCCGCAGACGAAGTCGGTGGAA
>JAJTGL010000024.1 GCA_021297795.1 Planctomycetaceae bacterium | reverse complement strand
GCCTCGATCGCCAGCTGCGAGAGCGTGTCGCTGTCGAGGGCACGGGTGGAGTTGGTGGGATCGGTGTTCATCGCGGTTCCTGAGGTCGATCGTTTGCGTGGGGGTCGATGACGGGGTGTGCGGCGACGTTGCTCACACGGGCTTCACGCCGAGCACGTCGGCGATGAGGCGGCAGAGATCCTCGGGTTCGAAGGGCTTGCGCAGCGTGTGGTTGACGCCGAGCGCCTTCATGCGGTCGAGTCGCTCGCGATTCGCCTCGGTCGATACGACGACGACCGCGACATCCTGGAGGTCCTCGCGCTTGCGGAGCTCGGTGGCGAACTGCTCGCCGTCCATGACGGGCATGTTGAGGTCGAGCAGCACGAGGTCGATCCAGACCGTCTCGAGGATCTCGAGCGCCTCGAGGCCGTTGCCCGCCTCGAAGATGCGGTCCTCGCCGACGCCGGCGAGCTTCACGACCTTCTTGATCGCCGCGCGCAGGATCGGCGAATCATCGACGATGAGCACGTGGCACTGGAGCTGCGACGGATTCATGGAGTTGGCGGCGTTCATGCTGCATTCCGTGTGTTGGGCAGGCCCGAGGAGAAGCCGTTGATGCCTGCGGGTGCGAGGGCCGAGTGGACATCGGCGACGAGCGCCTCGAGCTCGTCGCGCGTGGTCGCGAGGCGCTCGCGTGCGCCGGCGTCGAAGGTGTAGAGGAGTCCGTCGCATCCGAGGCCGAGACCGGCCCAGCGGGCGACGCAGTCGGCGGCGTGCACGACGTCGGTGACGGGATCGGTGCCGGGCGAGGGGGGCTCGTGATGGCCGCGCACGGCGCGGACGATCTCGGCCGGAAGTCCCCAGCGCTCGCAGAGGATCGCGCCCAGTTCGGCATGGTCGGCGCCGAAGGCCTCGCGCTCGAACGCAAGGAACGGCCGCGCCTCGGCCTGTGCCGCGATCCGTTCGAGGGCATCGGGGCCCGCGATCGCATCGATCGCAAGCTTGCCGATGTCGCGGAGAAGCGCCGCCACGAACGCGAGTTCGGGGTCGACGCGGTGACGGCGCGCAAGCGTCTCGGCCGCGATCGCGCCACCGATGGCGCTTTCGGCGAGCGAGCCGCGACGAAGTCCGTAGGAGACGCCCGCATCGGCGAGCCGCCCCGAGACCTGGGTCTCGAGCGCGATCTTCGCGAGCGTGCGC
Organism: Planctomycetaceae bacterium; assembly: GCA_021297795.1. GTDB lineage: Bacteria > Planctomycetota > Phycisphaerae > Phycisphaerales > SM1A02 > QWPT01. Next base: position 26,561 of record JAJTGL010000024.1, on the reverse strand, counting down.
GTGCCGAGCCGCCGCACCGCCTCGCCGAGCGAGAAGGTGCGCCCTGGTGTGCCGAAGGCCGCGGAGTTCGCGAGGCGGAGCACCGACGCGACCACCGACTCGTCGGCGCGGATGACGGCCTCGACCTCGCGGAGATCGGCGCGCGTGCCGCCGTTCGCAAGCATCGCGACGAGACGGACGCTCGTCGAGGGAAGCGCGGGCAGGCGGTCGAGCGAGAGGATCGCTTCGTTCAGCGTGGCCACAGCTGCGACTCCTTTCCCTGCACGCGGAGCTGGATCGCTCCGTCGGCAAGCCTGAGCGTCATGGTCCTGCTGTGCTGTCCGCCCGTATCCTCGGCCGAGACAAGCAGGTTGTGCTTCCAGAAGATCTTGCGGAGGATCGTGCGGTTCCGGTTTCCGATGCGGAAGTGGCCGTCGTCGGCAAGGACCTCCGCGCCACCGGCGGCGCACACGATGAGGCGGTCGCGGCGCGCGCCCGCCTCGGTCACCTTCTGGAAGAGGAGCGGAATGCCGAGATCGCCGAACATCGGCGGATTCGCGACGGCCTTGTCGGGGCTCACCGACGAGTCGGGCAGCATGAAGTGCAGCATGCCGCCGATCTTCGCGATCGGATCGTACAGCGTGACACCGATGCAGCTTCCGAGCGCATAGGTGATGATCGACTTCGTCGGGTCCTTCGACACCGCGAGATCGGCGACGCCCACGACGACACGGTCGCGGGCGCCGCGGTCGAGCTCGAGCGCGCGCGGCGCGTCGGGCTTCGACGTGAACGAGAGTGGAGTGGTCGGGCTCCTCGACATCATGTGCCTCGATCCGGTCGGTTCGGCGTGACTTCGTTTCAGCGGGTGTAGATGCTCGGCGCCGCGGCCTTGAGCGGGACATCGAGACCGGAGAGCGTCTCGGCGCTGCCGACGGCGATGATCGCGCCGGGGCGCATCACGCCGTGCATGCGCATCACGACCTCGCGCCGCGTGTCGCGGTCGAAGTAGATCATCACATTGCGCAGGAAGATCACGTCGAACGGTCCGAGCCCCGTGTACGGCTCGACGAGGTTCTGGCGGCGCACCTCGACGAGGCGCTTGACATCGTCCTTGACGCGCCAGCGCGGCTCGCCGGTGCCCGGCTTCGGGTCCGCCTTCACCAGGAACTTCGCACGGCGCTCGGGCGAGAGGCCGCTGAGCTGCGACTCGGTGTAGACGCCCTCGCGGCAGCCGACGATCGCCTTGTTGGCGAGATCGGTGGCGAGGATCTTCACGTCGTAGCCCGCCGACGCCGGCAGGAGCTCGAGCGCCTGCATCGCCAGCGAGTAGGGCTCGGCGCCGATCGAGCACGCGGCCGACCAGATGCGAAGGCGCTTGCCCGGCAGCGCGATCGTGCCCTTCGCGAGACCTGTGTAGAGCTCGCGCTCGAGGAACGCGAAGTGCGCCGGGTCGCGGAAGAAGCTGGTGACATTCGTCGAGAGGAGATCGAAGAGGACGAGCATGTCGTCCTCGGTCGGGTTCCGCTCGAGGCGCGCGACGTAGTCCTCGATCTCGCCGCCACCGGACTTCCGGAGGTGCGAGGTGAGGCGGTTGGCGACGAGCTGCATCTTGCGCTCGCCGAGCGAGAGGCCCCAGCGGCGTCGCGCGATCTCGGCGATGCGCTTGAAGGTGGTTTCGGTCAGTGCGGACATCGTTGAGGCCTCGCGGTCGATGCGATTGCGGTGCGGTGGGACGAGCTCAGGCGGCGCGGCGCTCGGCGATGCCGGCGGCGGCCGAGTCCTTGATGGCGCCTGCGATCTGCGCGCGCTCGCGCATGCCGATCACCTCGGCGATCTCGAGGAGGACGACGACGCGGTCCTTGAGCTTGCCCATCCCGAGGATGTACTTGAGCGGGATCTCGCAGCCGAACTCCGGCGGCGGCTCGATCGCGGCCGGCGGGATGTCCTGGACCTCGCGGACGCTGTCGACGACCGCGCCCATCACGGTCTGCGAGCCGTCGTCGTTGGCGGCCTCGAGGACCACGACGCACGTCTCCTTCGTCGCGTCGGACGCGGAGAGGCCAAAGCGCTGGCGCAGATCGATCACCGGGATGATCCGGCCGCGGAGGTTCATGACGCCCTTCACGTACGGCGGGGTCTGCGGGAGCGGCGTGATGGCGATGAGGCCGATGATCTCGCGCACGCGCAGGATCTCGACGCCGAAGTGCTCGTTTCCGAGGCAGAAGGTCAGGAACTTGTGCTCGTTCGAGCCGTTGGTTCCGCGGGCGGTGTTGCTGTCGTTGCGATCGTGCGTGGACATGGCGTGGTTCCTGCGTTGCGTGGTGGCGTGGGTGGGTGTGAAGCGTGAACTGGTGCGGAACGGACGTGCGATCAGGCTGCGACGAGTGCGGTGGTGGCGGACTCGAGCAGTCCTCCGACGTCGACGATGAGCGCGACGCGGCCGTCGCCGAGGATCGCGCCGCCCGAGACGCCTCGGATCTGCGGCTGCGAGTCGCCGAGGGTCTTGATGACGACCTGCTGCTGGCCGAGGATCTCGTCGACGAAGACGCAGGCGCGGCGCTTGCCGTTCTCGAGGACGAGGAGGAGGCCCTTCTCGAGCTCGCGCTCGCCTTCGGCGAGGTTGAACATGCGCTGCAGGCGGTGGATCGGGAGGAGCGCGTCGCGCACCTTCGCGACCTCGCCCTTGCCGAGCACGGTGGTGAGCTGTTCGGCCGTCGGACGGAACGAACGCTCGATGTTGAGCGTGGGCACGATGTAGCGCTGCGAGCCGACGCGCACGACCATGCCGTCGATGATGGCCATCGTGAGCGGCAGGCGCATCGAGAACACCGAGCCCTTTCCGGGCGTCGAGCGGATCTCGACCGAGCCGCGCAGGGCCTCGATGTTGCGGCGCACGACGTCCATGCCGACGCCGCGGCCCGAGATGTCGGTGACCTTCTCCGCGGTCGAGAAGCCGGGGAGGAAGATGTAGTTGAAGACCTCGCTGTCGGGGATCTCGGCCGTGTTGCGCGACGGATCGATCAGGCCCTTCTCGAGGCACTTGCGGATGATCCGCTCGCGCGAGAGTCCGCGGCCGTCGTCCTCGACCTCGATCACGATCGAGCCGCCCGAGTGGAACGCGCGCAGGCGCAGCGTGCCGGTTTCGGTCTTGCCGACGGCGACGCGGTCGGCCGCCGGCTCGATGCCGTGGTCGCAGGCGTTGCGGATCATGTGGACCAGCGGATCGCCGATCTCCTCGACGACGTTGCGGTCGAGCTCGACGTCCTCGCCCTCGACCTCGAGCTGGATGCGCTTGCCGGCCTTCGCGGCGACGTCGCGCACGAGGCGCGCCATCTTCTGGAAGGTCGACTTGAGCGTGACCATGCGGAGGCTCATCGAGGTCTCCTGCAGGTCGCGCACGATCTTGCCGAGGTGCGAGAGGTTGCGCTGGACGCGCTGGTCGGCGAGCCCGCCGACGACCGGATCCTGGACGACCATGAGCTGCGCGATGACGAGCTCGCCGACGAGGTTGACGAGCGCGTCCATGCGCTGCGTCGAGACCTTGACGGTCTGGTCGGCCTTGTTCGACATGCCGTGCTTGGCCGCGGTGCTCGATGCCTCGCCGGCGGGAGCGGCCGCGGGCGTGGGTGACGTCGACGGCGCAGTGGTGCTCGGGGTGGAGGCCGTTTCGACTGCGGGAACGGAAGCTGCGGGAACATCCGTCGCGCTCGGGTTCACCGCGGGAGCCGCGGTGACCGGGGCGAGGGACTTCGCCCCGGCCGAAACCGACGCGCCGGCAGGGGCCGGTACGGGTCGGGAGTCGGTGGCAGGCGTGCTCGCCTCGGTGGGAGCGGCGCCTGGGAATCGGCCCTCGCAGGCGGCCTCGAGCCGACGGACGAGGATCTTGAGATCGCGTTCACGCGGGGCGTCGCCGCCACCGAGCATGCCGATCAGCTGGCCGAGGAGGTCGCTTGACGCAAGCACGAGTTCAAGCACGTTTGGCGAAAGTGCGATCTTGTTCGATCGCACCTTGTCGAGCAGGAACTCGGCCGCGTGCGCGACCTCGACGATGCGCGGAAGGTTGAGGAAGCCCGCGACACCCTTGATGGTGTGGAAGGCTCGGAAGACGATGTTGACCTGCTCGGGATCGGTCGCGCCCGATTCGAGCGTGAGGACGGCCGTCTCGGCGTTGGCGAGGTGCTCGCGCGCCTCGAGGGCGAAGTCGGCGGCGTTCTCGTCGACGTTCTCGAGGTCCATCACCACGCGCTGGTCGTAGGGGATCGAGTCGAGGTCGGCGAAGGGGTTCTCGACCGGGGCGACGGCTGCCTCGGGCTGCGGCGCAGCGGGCGTCGCGGCGTTCGCGGTCGTGGTCGCGGTCGTGGTCGCGGCCTCGGTCGCCGGGTCGCTGCCGTTGCTGGCGTCGCTGAGGGCCGATCGGACGACGGAGGTGTCGGGCTCGGCGGCCGCGGGGTCGTTGCGGAGGGCGGCGGTGAGCGACTTCATCCAGTCGCAGAGGACAAGGACCGCCTCGATCGGGAAGCCGGTGGTGGAGGCGTCGATGAGGGACTCGAGCTCGTGGCAGAGCGATTGCGCCTCGGAGAGGCTGAGGACGCCGCACTCCCCCTTGAGGGTGTGGATCCGGCGGCGGATCTCCGCGGCGGTTTCGCCGGTGAAGCCCCGGCTCTCGGCGGTGACCGCGAGGTGCTCGATCTCGGGGAGCGTCGACTCGCAGCTGGTGACCCAGGCGAGGAGGAGTTCGGGGTCGGCCGGCTCGCGCGGGGGTGCCGAGGCCTGCTCGACCGCGGTGTCGCAGGCGCGGACGGCGTCCATCACCTTCTGGAAGGCCTTCTCGACGTCGTTCACCTGGCGGAGGACGATCGCCTCCGAGAGCTCGGCGGCGTCGCTCGAGGTTCGGGCGACTTCGGGGACGCCCTCCGCGGCCGCGTCGGTTGCGAGCTGCCGGAGCAGCTCGCTGAGCACGACGAGGCTCTGCAGGTCGCCGGCGTCGGTGAGGACGGCGGCCTTGGCGGCGGCTTGGATTGAGGCCTTGAGTCCCATGCGTTGCACCTTCGCGTTGCCCTTCCGGACGGCCCGTCCGGTCGTGCGTCCCGAGGTTGGCCGCACGCGCGGCGAAGCCCGGAAGGCAGGTGGGGGATCGGCGGAGAAGCCACGGAAATGCAGCGCTGCATGGGGTTCCGGACTCATCGATCCGGATTGGGGCAGATGCCTGTGGGGCGAATCGCCTAGCGGAGGTGCGATGGTTTTGGACGGGAGTCGAAGTGCGAGCCATCGACCCCCGTGAGCCTGCATGAATGTGCAGTGAAGCGCTACATTGCGTCGATAACCTCGCACGCATGGAGAGCGCAGAGACATCGCCGAGTGCACCGCAGGACGCGGTGCCCGAGACGCCGGATACGGCCTCCGGGGTGGCTTCATTCTCGACGGGTGTGGCGGTTGGTCTTGCGGCCTCCGCGCGGGCAACGACTTCATCCGTCGCCCAGCGCTCTCGTGCGCTCTTCGACATCGATCCGGGTTGGCCGTTCGTGATCGCAGGCCTCGGCCTGATCGTCGCGGGTGTGCTGATTCCAGCGCAGCGCGACCTGCATGAACTTCGCGGTTCGCTCGAGGTGCATCGCGCCTTGATCGAGCATTCGGAGCGACGGCTCGACGCCTACGACCGTTTCGTCGCATCGGTCGACAAGGCCGAACCGCAGCTTGTGCGGCGACTCGCCGCGAGCCAGCTGAACAAGATGCCGGCCGACGAGCGGCCGTATCTGATGCTGCCCTCGATGAACGCGACGGTTTCGGAGTGGATCGACGCGTCGGAGCCGCTCGAGGTGCCGAGCCCTGCGCCGTATCCCGACACGCTGCTTTCGCGGCTGGCAACCGGCCCGCGACGCCTTTGGGTGCTTGCGAGCGGTGTATTCCTGATCTTCGTCGGTCTCGTCTTCGGCCCGAGCGGCGCGCGATTGCGCCCCGCGCCGCGCCAGGCGCGTCGGACGGAGTCGACGGGGACGTCGGAAGTGTTCTCATCGCGTGCGATTCCTGCGACCGTTGTCGCTGGCGGTGTCGTGGCGCTCGGCGGGACGGCGGAGAGCGATCTCGAGTCCGCTGACGCATTGGTCGAAGACGACGTCGGTGTGCAGTCGACGACGGCCATGGAGGAGGGCGACGGGTTTTCCGACGTGGTTTCCGACGTGGTTTCCGACGTGGTTTCCGACGTGGTTTCCGACGGGCCCGTTCAAGAGCTCTCCGGCGTGGATCTCGAGGGTGCAGCGTTCGCGGCAGACGACGTGGATACGGATGCCTCGAGTGACGAGTATCTCGCGGCCATCGATGTCGCTGCGACCGCGGTTCCGACCCACGCCCCCGGGATCTCTGGGGATTCCAGCTCCGATGCGTGCTCCGACGTCGAGGGCTGCGAGCTCCTCGATGTGACGACGACGGAACTGGCGGATGAACTCGAGGATGAACTCGAGGATGAGCTCGAGGACGGACTCGAGGACGGACTCGAGGACGAGCTCGAGGACGAGCCTGTCGCGGACGACGAAGCCGCCATCGTCCTCGAGGACGAATCCAGTATCGGTACGACTGCGGCGGGAACGGCGTCCGAAGTACTCGAGACCATCGCATTCGATGCGCCGCTACCCGAGGTCGCGGAATCCCTCGAGACCGTGGTGGACGGCGCACCCGACGTCGCGACGGCCGGGTGTGTGGACCTCGAGATCGCGGCGCCGTCGGCGACGGACGAGGCGAACACGCTCGCAGGCGCCTTCGACCTCGAAGTCGAGCTTCCGGTTGATGTGGAGACCGAGACCTCCTCGGAAGCCAAGACCGACGTCGATGCCGCGGCGGTGCAGCCGCAGGCTTCGGTCGAGGACGAAACCGAGCACGCGACGACCTACGAGATCGACGACGGACCGGCGCTCCTTTCGGACGAGGTCGATGAGATCTCGCTCGAACAGGAAGGCGACGATCGGATGGAATCGGACGGAATCGAGCGATTCCGCGCCGAGACCGACGAAATGCCGGGAGAGCAGGAGTTGCCCGCGCATGCCCAGCGCCCCGACGCGTACGACCGCGCGCTCGACACGCTGAGTCTCTTCCATGGCATCGACGACTCGTGTTGGATCGACACGTCCGACCCGTCGTCGGGCCGTCGCGACTCGTAACCGGTTCACAGGCTCTTCGTTCGGGCTGCGCGGTTTGCGTGTGTTGTCCGTTGGACAACGGATCCTGCCGTAGTCTTGGGACATGGTTTCACACAACGCGGAGGCGATGAGGGAATCGGGTGAGGCGGCGGCGCTGCGTCGCGCAGCGATCGTGCGCATGCTTTCGGTCGACGGCATCGGTCCGGCGCGGATCGGGAGGCTGCTCGCGTGCTTCGGGAGAGCGGACGGCGCGCTCGATGCGACGCCGGACTCGATCGGCCAGGCGCTGCGGGTGTCCGCGCGAGACGCCGCGCGCATGCTCGAGGCGATGCGGCGTTGCCAACCCGACGTCGAGCTCGAACGCGTCGATGCCTGCGGAGGCTCGATGCTCGTTCTCGGCGACGATGCGTTTCCGGCGCTGCTCCGGGTGGCTCCGGATCCTCCTGCGGCGCTCTTCGTGCGCGGCGTACTGGCGGCCGAGCCCGAGCCCGCGGTGGCGATCGTCGGCTCGCGGCGCGCCACGCCGTACGGGCGGCTGCATGCGGGGCGCATCGCGGCGGAACTCGCGGCGCGTGGGATCGTCGTCGTCTCGGGCGGTGCGCGTGGAATCGATGCCGAGGCGCATCGTGGTGCGCTTCGCGGCGGTGGCCGCACGATCGCGGTGCTTGCCGCGGGGCTCGAGCATCCCTATCCGCCCGAGCATGCGCCGCTCTTCGATGCCATCGTCGAGGCGGGAGGTGCGGTGGTCACCGAGCAACTCCCCGGCGTACCACCGCGGGCCGAGTTCTTCCCGCGCCGCAATCGCATCGTGGCCGGGCTCTCGCTCGCGACGGTCGTCGTCGAGGCGGCGCAACGGTCGGGCGCACTCGTCACCGCGCGGATCGCGGTCGAGGATCTCTCGCGCGAGGTGGGCTGCCTCCCGGGGCGGGTCGACAGCGCGGCGAGCGAAGGCTGTCACCGGGCGATACGCGAAGGTTGGGCGCGGCTCGTCACGAGCGCCGATGAGATCGTCGCGATGCTCCTCGAGGCGCGCACACTTGCTGCGGGCGCGATCGAGCGCATGGGATGCGGGCTGGGATCGACGGAGAGGCGTGCACCGCAGGCGGAACGCGCTTCGGCAGAGTCCCGCAAGCGCGGGCGCGGAGGATCGCAAGTCGCGCCCGCGCGACCGGCCTCGCACGAAACACACCATGCGCCAACGCGAATCTCAGAGGACGCGCAGATCATCCTCGACATGTTCGTTCGGTCGCGGTCGGATGCGCCGGGCAACCGACGAGGGGGGGAGTTTTCGCGCCTGCGTGATGGCGCGGGCCTCGATGCGCTCGAGTCGCTGCTTGGTTGGCAGGTCCCGCGCATCGCCGTCGCGATGCTCGAGCTTGAGCGCCGGGGGCTGCTCGGACGCGACGCAGACGGGACGCTCGTCCCCACCGGGACGTGCCGATAGCCGTCGGCGGGGTTCGGTCTGGGAGGGCTGTGGTGGGTATGTGGGGCGGTTTGCGCCCGTGACTGGTTCCTCGGGAATCAGCATTCGCTTGTCGGCCGATTGAATCGGAACGTCTCGAGCAGCGGTGCCACGCCAGTCCCGGCGTGGTTCCAGCACCCCGGAGCGATCCGGCAGGGAGTAGGAGTCCCCATGGCAAGGCTTGCAGTCATTTCGGACATCCACGGGAATCGACCCGCGCTCGAGGAGGTTCTGCGCGATCTCGATCGACGCGACGTGGACGCGGTGATCTGCCTCGGGGATATCGTGGGTTACGGTCCAGACCCCTCCGCATGCATCCAACTGGTGCGGAGCACGTGTCGCGTCGCGATCCGTGGCAACCACGAGGACGGCGTGCTTTCGCGCGGATCGTCGCGTGGCTGGAATCCCGTGGCGCAGGCGGGGCTTGCCTATGCGCGTCGCACGCTCGGCGACCTCGAACTCGAATTCCTGGCCTCGCTTCCGGCGAGTTTCGCCGTCGGACGGACGCTGCTCGCGGTGCACGACTCACCGGTGCCGAGCGATCACGGCATGAACTACCTGCGCAATGCGAGCGATGCCGCCGACGCGTTCTTCTGGATGCGCGATCGCATCTGCCTTGTCGGTCATACCCACGTGGCGGCCTGCTTCACGACGACGACGGGTCTCGGCGTGCGACCGAGCCACGACGACATGCAGGCCATCTCGAGCCTCGTCGCACAGACCGATGGCGGCGGCGACGCCTGGACCGAGTCCGGACCCGTCGGAACGATCGAACTGCCGTCCGAGGGACGCTCGATCGTCAACCCCGGATCGGTCGGTCAACCGCGGGATCGCGATCCGCGCGCGAGCTACGCGATCATCGATCTCAACCGGTCGGTGGCCGAGTTCCACCGCGTCGCCTACGACATCGAGGAAGCCGTTCGGCGCACGGCGGCCGCCGGCCTGCCGAGCGTGCTCGGCGAGCGACTCGCGATCGGAGCCTAGTTCAACTCTCGGGAGGTGGCGACATCGAGGAACGCAGGAGGGGGTCCGCATGGGGAAGTGCGATGCTGAGCATGCGTCAAGCCGTGTCAACGAGCAACCAGCGCAGTGCATCGGCCGAAGGCTGATCCGCGCGATCGCGGTCTGTGCGCTGATTTTCGTCACCTCTCCGCTGGCGCGGGCCGTCGAGTTGTCCTGCGCGCTCGCTCTGGGCGATCCGGCCACCGGCGCGACGCGCGGGAGCGATATGTCGGTGGTGGGCCGCATCGGGGAAACCGCGGGCATCGTCGCTTCCTCGATGGCAGGTCTGTCGGGGATGGCTGCGGCCGCCCTGGCGGCGCTCGCACTCGCCACGCTGCTTCTTGCGATCCGCGCGCGCACGCCGCGCATCGGTTCGACCGTGACCTCGCTTGCACTCTTCGCCGCGATCGCGACGCATGCGCCGGAGCTGCGCGGATCGCTCGCCGCGCTCGCGGCCGGAGCATTCGGGATCGCAGTGACGGTGGCGGTCGTGCTCGCGACCGCGGTGCTCGCTGCGCGCTGGATCGAGGACGTGGCGTTGACCGTCGCGCTCGAGAAGTCGATCGATCCACTTGCGATCTCGGCGGACATCGATGCCGAGGCGAGGGACACGGCGCGCTCCGGAGTGTCGTCCGTCGATCAGGCGTCGTACCGACTTGCGGGCGCGCTCGGCCGGTACGGCGGCGCGGGTGCGTTCACGGAGGCGGTGGTCGAGGACGTCGGGTTGTCCGGCAAGGGCTCCCCGATCCCGTGCCGCATGCCGGACGACGACCCGCTGCCCGTTCGAGCGGCGTGATCGGCGCAGGGCCTCGCGGCATGGCCGGAGAGTCGACTCTGCGCCCGGAACGGGGTTCGGCGAGCCGTACGGGTAGGGCGGGAGGGTGCTACATTCCGCCCCTTCCCCATGGTCGAACTTCCACCGCCCGGCACGGAAACGGTCCTCATCCTCGACTTCGGCAGCCAGACGGCGCAGTTGATTGCCCGGCGCGTGCGCGAATGCGGGGTGTTCAGCCTGCTCGTCAGCCCCCGCATCACCGCGGAAGAGGTCCGGCGCATCCAGCCGAAGGGGATCATCTTCTCGGGTGGCCCGGCGAGCGTCTTCGAGAAGGGGGCACCCACCTGCGACCCGGCGATCTTCACGCTCGGACTTCCGGTGCTCGGCATCTGCTACGGCATGCAACTGATGAGCCACCTCCTCGGAGGCAAGGTCGAGAGCGCGAACCACCGTGAGTTCGGTCGGGCGAAGATCGACGTCCGCGAGCACGGCGACCTCTTCGCCGGTGTGGACGCCCACGCGACGGTGTGGATGAGCCACGGCGACCAGGTGACGAAGGTCCCGCAGGGCTTCGAGGTGATCGCGAGCACGGGTACGTGTCCGTTCGCCGCGGTGCGCGACCGCGCGCGCGGCTTCTACGGCGTGCAGTTCCATCCGGAGGTGACGCATACGCCGCAGGGCGGCGACATGCTCGCGAACTTCCTCTTCAAGGCCTGCGGCTGCGCGGGCTCTTGGAAGATGTCGGACTTCGTCGAGCAGGAGTGCGCGCGCATCCGCACGCGCGTCGGCGACGCGAAGGTGATCTGCGGCCTCTCCGGCGGCGTCGACAGCTCGGTGGTCGCGGCGCTCCTCGCGAAGGCGATCGGCAAGCAGCTCGTCTGCATCTTCGTCGACAACGGACTGCTCCGGAAGAACGAGCGCGAACTGGTGGAGACCACGTTCCGCGACCACTTCGACGTCGACCTGCGCGTGGTCGACGCAAGCCGCGAGTTCCTCGGTGATCTCGCGGGCATCGTCGAGCCGCAGGAGAAGCGCCGCCGCATCGGCCACCGCTTCATCGACGTGTTCAAGGAGGCCGCGAAGTCGATCCCCGGCGACGTGCGGTTCCTCGCGCAGGGAACGCTCTACCCCGACGTGATCGAGTCGGGTCATGGACACGCCGGAACGAGCGCGAATATCAAGCTGCACCACAATGTGGGCGGCCTGCCGGAACAACTCGGCTTCGAGCTCGTGGAGCCGATGCGGCTCCTCTTCAAGGACGAGGTGCGCGCGCTCGGCGAGGTGCTGGGGCTTCCGGCACAGATCGTCTGGCGTCATCCGTTCCCGGGTCCGGGGCTTGCGGTCCGCGTGATCGGCGACATCACGCGGGACAAGCTCGACGTGCTGCGCGAGTGCGACCGGATCCTCCTCGAGGAGATCGTGGCCGCGAACCTCTATCGATCGACGAGCCAGGTGTTCGCGGTGCTTCTCCCCGTGAAGTCGGTCGGCGTGATGGGCGATGGCCGCACGTACGACTCGACCGTCGCGATCCGCGCGGTCGACACGCAGGACTTCATGACGGCCGACTGGTCGCGCATCCCGTACGACGTGCTCGCGCTGATCTCGAATCGCATCATCAACGAGGTCAAGGGCGTGAACCGCGTGGTGTACGACATCTCGTCGAAGCCGCCGGCGACCATCGAGTGGGAGTGAGCGGACCTGCGGCGGCTTCCTCCGTCGCGAGCGCTCAACGAAGTATCGACTGCCGCTCGATCATGAGCTGCAGCGTCTGGCAGACGAGATCGATCTCCCGTTCGCCGAGCTCGGTCGAGAAGGGGAGCGCGATGAGTCGGTCCGCCGCGCGCTCGGCGACCGGGAAGTCGCCCGGCTGGTGACCCACCGCAAACGCGGGCTCGAGCGGAAGCACGTGCACGACGCTCGATGCCGCGATGTCGTGCCGGAGCAGTCCCTGCACGATCGAGTCGCGGTCGTCGCGCGAGTAGCGCTCCGAGAGCCTCACGGCGAAGTGCGACCAGCGCACCATGCCCTCGACGCATGGTGCGGGCAGCACGAGATCGGGGTGCATCGCAAGGCGTCGGAGGTATCCGTGGAAGACGCCCTCGAGGTCCTCGGAGATGCGGTCGAAGCGCTCGAGCCGCACCGCCGCGAACGCGGCCTGCAAGGTGCCCATGCGCGCGTCGGTGCCAACGCGCTCGATACGGCGAATTCCACCGATCCGCTCCCATTCCTGCCGCGCATCCTGCGACCCGTCGTTGCGGATGAGCCGCAGCGTGCTCGCGAGGATGTCGTCGTTGGTGACGCAGACCGCGCCTCCGGAGCCGATCGTCGACTCGCGCTCGCCGAGCGCGACCACGGAGATGCGGCCGAAGCGACCGACGGGATCGCGTCCGATGCGTCCGCCGAGGCCACCGGCGAGGATCTCCAGCATGGGGAGTTCGTTGCGCGAGGCCACCGCGACGATCTCGTCGAGGCCCTTCGGCTCGCCGTGGTTGGCGATGCCGATGAGCACGCGGGTGTTCGAGGTGACGCGGGCGGAGGCGTGCGTCTCCCGGAGCGTCAGCGACTTCGTGTCGACGTCGGCGAAGAGTGGCCGCGCACCCGCACGGACGACGCTGCTCGCGACCGTCGCCGGGCCGAGCGCGGGCAGCACGACGTCGCTACCGGGGCCCGCGCCGAGCGCCTCGAGCGCGGCTTCGATCGCGGTGCCGAGCGATGCGAACGCCACGCCGAACGGACGCGCGACGATGTCGCCGACGCGATGCTCGACGCGTTCCTCGAGCCGATGGATCTCTCCGTGCGATTCCCGCAGGATCCGCTGGATCTCGATCCACTCCGCGCGATCGGGTGCGTGCGCCCCCAGTCGAATCGGGTCACTCACGGCGTGTTCTCCTTCGCGGCAGGCGGCGTTGCGCCGGTCGGCGCGGTCAGTGCCGCGATGGCGTCGGCGGTGCGGCCTGCGTGCCTGAGCCACAGCCAGGCGGCCTGTGTTCGGATGAGCGAGGAGACGTTGGCGCCGCCGCCGGCGATGGTGGCCAGTTCGCGCTGCGCGGCCTCGTCGCAACTCGCGGCGTGCCGCGCCTCGAGGACGGCGATCATGGCCTCGCCGATACGACTGGTGCGTCCCTTCGCGGAGACCGCGGTCTTCCATGCCTCGGAGGTGCCCGCGCTCGCGAGGGCGAGCAGGACCGTCTCCTGGATCGAGCGCTCGTCCTCGAGTTCCGCGAGCGTCGCCGCCAGTTCATCCGGCGCGATCACGGCGAGGCGGGCGATGGCGCGGGTGAGGCTCTCGGCGAGTGGTGCCGCCGCGCGGCGTTCCTTCGCGAGATAACGCGCGCTTGCGAGGCCGAGCGCACGCTCCGAACTGCCGCCGACGCGCAGCGCGCCCTCGGTCGCCGCGCGCATGGCGACGCGATGCTTGAGTTCCAGCAACTTCGCGTAGGCCTCGTCGTCGCGGTTCTCTCCGAAGAGCGTTCCGGCGTCGGCAAGGCCCTCGATGAGGACGTCGCCGTTTCGCAGCCGGTCCCATTCGGGCTTCGGGGCCCGGGCGCCGCTCGCGAGGAGCACCGCGGCGTGGCGCATCAGGCTCGTCTGCGAGCGATCGGCCTCGACGCGCGAGGCCAGCACGGGATAGGCCGTTTCAGGCGCAAGAACGAGAAGGGATCCGAGTGCGCGGAGGCGGGCGTCGTCGGCGACGTCCGGCAGCACGATCAGGCTCGCGCCGAATGCGGCGGCACCCTTGAGTCCGTTCAACGAGCATGCCTCGCAGGTCTGCGCCACGATCGCGGAGCGGGTCTTCGGGGGAAGGTCGGCGAGCAGCGTGCGCGCGTGATCCGCGGCTGCGTCCGCAGCCTTCGCGGCATCGCTTCCCACCGGCGCGAGATCGATGAGGAGCGCCGTCGCGAGCACCGCGACCTCGGGCGTGCGCGACTCGGCCAGCTTGGCGACCAGCGCGGCGTCGGGCAGGCCGCCCAGCTTGCGAAGTTCGCAGGCGAGCAGGAGTCGCTGCGGCTGCGGGAGGTCATCCCACGCGAGCATCGTCGCGACGCGGTCCGCGTCGAGCATGCGCAGCGAGACCGCCGCGGCGATCGCGGTCTCGCGATCGACCTCGCCCGGGAGCGCGGAGACGAGCGCCGTGTCCACCTTGCCCGAGACATCGAGTTCGGCGAGGCCAAGCACGCTGTCGACTCGAAGCGTCCAGTCGTCGCTCTTGAGGAACTTCTCGAAGAGCGGTCGGAGCGATGCGTCGCGCAACTCGCGCAGCGCGATCATTCCCGCGTGCTGCTCGCCGTCGTTGTCGGCTCCGATCGAATCACGCAGCGCGCGGAGCGCCGAGTCGTACGGGTCGACCGGGCCGTACTGCGCATGTGCTGCCGACGCGCCCACGAAGGGCGCGGCGAGCGCTCCGGTCCACAGCGGCGACGTCACGAGGACGAGCGCGATGCGAAGCGGCCATGGACGGCACAGAATGCCCATGGAGCGAGTGTAGCGAAAGGCACGGACGCGCTCCCAAGGTGTCTGGACGGATCCCCGCGGACCCCGGCTGAGATGTGAAAGCCCCGTCGAGCCTCGAGAGCCTCGGCGGATCTACCGCTGCGCGGCGCCCCGGGCGAGATCGTGGCGGAGCTGGTCGGTGACCTCGCGGACCGGCTCGCCACCCGAGCCGATCCGGCCATCGGCGTCGATCAGCGACTTCAGTCGCTTGGCCGCGGCGTGGACCGCCGAGTGGGTATCGCGACCAAGCGCGCGAGCGATCTCGGGGTAGCTGTGGGTGGTCAGTTCGCGGGCGAGGTGCGCGACCATGCCGCGGGCGACCACGGTCCGCGCGTGCCGCCCGCTTCCGAGGAGATCTTCTCGGGAAACCCGCAGCCGGTCGCACACGGCCTCGACGATGCTGCCGAGTCGAACCGGAGTCGTGGTTCCGTTCGCAGCGCCATCCTGACCGAGCAGCCGCTCGACCGAGCCGGGACCGATCTGGCCGCGCAGCCCATCCAGTTCGACCAGGGCGCCGAGCCGGGTGATGGCGCCCTCGATCTCGCGGATCGAGCCCGCGCATCGACCGGCGACGAGATCCTCGGCGGCCGTGGTCAGGTCGAGGCCCCGCTCGCGGGCCAACCGACGCACGAGCTGCGACCGGGTATCGCGGTCGGGGCGCTCCACGCGGACCACCATGCCCGAGAGGAACCTGCTGACCAGCGACTGGCTGAACTTGCGGATGTGCCGCGGGTGCTCGTCGGAGACGAGCGCGACGCGGGCGCCCGTGAGGTCGATCGCGTCGATCGTATGGAGGAACTCGGCCTGGGTCGCGGACTTGTTGGCGAAGAAGTGGATGTCGTCGATCGCAAGGAGATCCACGCGACGCAGTCGCTTGCGGAACTGGTCGAGCGAGCCGTCGCGAACGGCGGCGATGTACTCGTTCGTGAACTGCTCCGCGGTGACGTAGCGGACGACCTGCCGCGGCGCGCGCTGGGTGCGACGCCGGACGATGCCCTGCAGGAGGTGCGTCTTGCCGACGCCGCAGTCGCCGTGCAGGAAGAGGATCCCCGGGGCGTCGGAGGCACCGTCGGCGACCTGCACGCTGGCCGCGAAGGCGAGGCGGTTCGACTCGCCGACGACGAAGTCCTCGAGCCGCCGAAGCGTGGTCGAGCGAGGCGCGTTGCCGATGCCCGTGGATCCTGCGGTGCCGCCGTGGCGCGGACGCCCCGCGAGTTCGAGCGGTTCCGCGGAGGTTCCGCGCATCGCGCCGCCGTCCTCGCGCCCGTACGCGGAGCCGGGCGCATCGGCACCGTCGCGATCGACCGAGCGCCGGCGCGTCACGGAACGGAGCGCCGCATCGGCGCTCGCAGCCGCGTCGATCGCGCGCTCGAGTTCGTTCGTGGCGATCTCGACCGCGACGGTGGTGCCGGCGCCGACGGCCTTCTCGGCCGCACGCTGCATGGCATCTCGGAAGTTGCGCCCGATCCAGTCGGCGACGTAGGAGTTCGCCGCCTCGATCACGATCGATCCGTCGCGGAAGCGGGCGGACGTCCCGTTCTCGAACCAGAGCCCGAAGCGGTGGGCGCCGATCGCGCTCGAGAGTTCGTCGCAGAAGTGGCTGCAGCAGTTCTCCGCGTTCTCCGGTCGCGTGGCCGCCGTCGCGTCCGCGGCGCTGCCGATCGATCCCGCCGGGGTCTCGGCGTCGCCGATCTCCGACCCGCGCGCCGACCGCGTGACGCTCCGCGACGTGGCTCGCGCGGGGGCGCGCGATTCCGCAGCGGACGCGCTGGGGTTTCGGGGAGAGTTCGGGGTCGAGGGCGTCGACATCGTCGGTTCGGCACGCGGAGCGCGGAGGCGGGCGGGGATGGGCAGGGGAGCGGAGCGGGGATCGCCCCGGCTGACTGCAGCGGGCAAGAGACACCATCCGCCGCCTCGCGAGAGAGGCAGGGGATGCCGGCACACGTCCTCGTCAGGGTCGGCAGCGGAAACGCTGCGCGAGGCCCGTCGAGCACGAACCGGAGGATCGGGGTCGGTTGTTGGGGAAACGTCGGCCGTTCACACGACGGTCGGCCAGACGCGGGGAGGCAGATCGGAGAAGAAGTCTGAGAGAGAATCGCGGAAGTGATCCCACCGAGGCTCGGAGCTCGTCCGCCGGCTCTGAACTCCCGGAACGAATCGCATCGGATTCGATGCATCGCGGGACGCCCAGCGTGGCAATCTGCTCTTCGCCTTCCCGCGAACATCGGAGAGCGCGGGGCCCGCGTCCCTGCGAGCGGTTTGCAATGTAGCGCGGGTTCGGCGGCGCGCAACTGCCGCGACGCCACATTCCGAGGGCGATGCATCGGAACCGCTTTGAAAAACGCGGGTTGCGCGTTGCAAGGTGCCCCGAGACAGACGCCGATCGCTTCCTGTGGATAAATCGTCGAACACTGCCGGACGCGACGTCGACTTGCAAAACAATTTTGGATGCGCTCGACGCCGAGGTGGGTTGACACGCGGACCGCGAGGCGCTCGCGTGTCGTGTGCGGGGCTCATGCGCGCGTCGGTCGCACGAGCGCCACGCGCGAGGAGACCTTGCGGAATCCGTTCGTGTCGTAGAGGCGCGCCGCATGCGTGTTGCGGGCATCGACCGCGAGCGTGATGCTCGCGCAGCGCGAACGCGAGCATGCATGCATCCCGTGCGCAAGGAGCACCGAGGCGATGCCGCGTCCGCGCGCCTCGGGCGCGAGGCCGAGGTACACGAGTTCGGCGCTCGATCCGTCGGCGCCCACGTTGAGAAGGCAGACGCCGCGCATCGCGGCGCCCTCGCGCGCGGCGAGCCAGTGCCGCGTGCGTGCGCCTGTCCCGAAGTGCCCGTCGAGCACATCCTGCGTCTTGCGCATGCCCGCGAGTCCCGGGCAGTCGAGCGTGTCGACGTAGCTTCGCTCGAGCGTTGCGCAGATCTCGTCGCGCAGCGATGCTGGCAACGCGTGTGGGTCCGCGCCGCCGAGGATGTGCGCCGGGGCGACGGGTTCGATCGACCATCCCTCCGGCGGGCGTGGCGCGTCGAGGACGCCCGCGCGGGGGAGTCCGCGCTCGAGATAGTCGAGGTTCGCCATCCGGCGGAGCCCGCCGCGCTCGAAGGACACCACGTCGAGCGGTCGCGACGGGTCGACGAGCGCCTGCGCGATATCGGCGAAGGGCGCGGAGCCCTCCGAGGCGCGCGCGACGATCCCGCCGATCCGCTCCGCGTCGTCGACGTCGCGGGGGTGGCTCGCCAGGAGCATCGCGGCTCGACCGGGGCTCGCGACGGACAGGACGGCGGCTCGGTAGCGGTCGCGATCGTCGACAAGACACCAGATGTGATCGAGCGACACCCCGGCCGTCCGCGCCTGTCGGACGAAGCGCGCCGCCGCGGAAGGACCGGCACCGAGCAGCGCCGACATCGCGTCCTCGAGACGCCCGGGAGACGCGGGAACGATCTGGAATGGCTCGGACGAAGGGGGCATCGGGAAGCGAGAGCCTACCGTCCGGGCAGGGTCGCGCGCGGGGGGCGTTTCGCTACAATCCCGGCCCTGCCGCCGCGAAGCCGTCTTCGGACCCGAGCGGTGCGCACCTCCAGCGAGTACCTCATGATGTCGAACCCCGTGACTTTGACCACCGCGACTTTGACCACCGCGCTGACCAGCGCGCTGACCAGCCTCGTCTCGATCGCGCTCCTCGGGGCAGGTCCGATGGGAACCACCGTGGCTGCTCCCTCCTCCGTCGCCGCGATCAGCGCGTCCTCCTTCGTGGCGGTCGCGCCGCCGCGCGATCTCGACTTGACGCCAAGCGAACTCCGCCTCTGGCGCGACCCCGAGACGGGCAAGCACTACTGGTACATGACGTATGACGTCGTGAACAACACGGGTCAGGACCAGCGCTTCGCTCCCCGCATCGAGCTCGTCGTCGACGACGGGCGGATCGTGCGGCAGGGCGACGGGGTGTCGAGCGGCGTCACCAAGGCGCTGAAGGAGTTCCTCGGCAACGAGCTGCTCGAGGACCAGTTCGAGATCCTCGGCATGGTGCTCCAGGGCAAGCCGCACGCGAAGTCCGGCCTCGTGGTGTTCGCCGCGGAGGACCTCGAGCCGACCGAACTGACGGTCATGGTGCAGGGGCTCTCGCGCGAGACCGAGAAGAAGCCGAATCCCAAGACCGGAGAGCTCGTCACCCTTCGGAAGACCGCCCGGATCGATTATCTGGTCCCTGGCGACCCGATGCCCTCGGGCACCGTGACCTTCCCGATGGTGACCCGCGAGTGGATCTTCCGCTGAGCGGTGGACTTTCCGACCGGGCTCCGGTATCTTCGACGACCCGGCCGATCGCCGGGAACAACCGATCCATCCGACCCTGCGCGGCTGTCCGCGCTGCGGTCCAAGCAGGGTCCAAGCAGGAGTGATTTGTCGTGGCACACAAGAAGGGCCAAGGCTCTACCAAGAACGGTCGCGATTCGAACCCGCAGTTCCGCGGCATCAAGCTCTACGGCGGCCAGGTCGCCAAGGCCGGCGCCATCATCGTGCGCCAGTGCGGTACGCGCTGGAAGGCCGGCTACCTCGCGCACATGGGTAAGGACAACACGATCATGGCCGAGGCCGACGGCACCGTCGTCTTCAAGGGCTCGTACGTGCACATCGTGCCGTCCGATCCGGCTACGCCGAAGTACGCGTTCGTCTGATCGACGTGCGGCTGTCGGATGGATCGGCTCCTCGTGGCCGGCTCCTCGTGGCCGGCTCCTCGTGGCCGGCTCCGTCCGACGCGATGCCCTGTCGATGAGCGTTGCGCTGCATGAAGTCGTTCAACGCCCCGGTGCATGCCGGGGCGTTGTGCTTCCCGCGAGAGCCATCGGGCGCCGGACGGGATGACGGTGGGTAGGCTGATGAAGAGGAACTCCGACGATGCTTGTCGATGAAGCGATCATCCACGTCCGCAGCGGCAAGGGCGGCAACGGCGTTGTCCACTTCCGCCGCGAGAAGTCGATCATGAAGGGCGGCCCGGACGGCGGCGACGGCGGCCGGGGTGGCCACGTGATCCTCGTGGGCGACTCGCACCTCGACACGCTCGTCGAGTTCCAGCACCGCCCGCATCACTTTGCGAAGAACGGCGAGAACGGCGCGAAGAAGAAGTGCCACGGCGCGGATGCGTCCGATCTCCTCGTGCGCGTGCCGCTCGGTTCGATCGTGCACGATGCCGAGACCGACGAGTTCATCGCCGACATCATCGAGGATGGCCAGCAGGTCATCGTCGCCGAGGGCGGCAAGGGCGGTTGGGGCAACGACCGCTTCAAGACCGCGACGCACCAGTCGCCGACCGAGTCCACCCCCGGCGGCGAGTCGGTCGAGCGGTCGCTGCGCATCGAGCTCAAGCTGATCGCCGATGTCGGGTTCGTGGGGCTGCCGAACGCGGGCAAGTCGACGCTGCTCGGGTCGACGAGCCGCGCGAATGCGAAGGTCGGCGACTATCCGTTCACCACGCGCCGCCCGCAGCTCGGGATCGCGGAACTTCCCGGCGATCGCCGCATCGTGCTTGCCGACATCCCCGGGCTCATCGAGGGCGCGAGCGAGGGCGCGGGTCTCGGTCACGACTTCCTCCGTCACATCGAGCGCACGAAGGCGATCGTGCACCTCGTCGACATCGCGCCGATCGATGGATCGAAGCCGGCGGACAACTACCGCACGATCCGCGGCGAACTCCACGCGTTCTCCCCGACGCTCGCCGAGAAGCCCGAGCTGGTCGTCTTCTCGAAGATCGACCTCGTGCCCGAGGAGGAGCGCGCGAAGCGCATCCGCCGCCTCGCGACCGAGATCGGGCTCGGGAAGGGCGAGGAGCCGGTGGTGATCTCGGCAGCGACCGGCGAGGGCATCCGCGAACTGCTCGAGCGCGCGTATGCGCTTGTGAAGGGCGAGGCCGTGCCGACCGAGTGGCGGCGCTGACCGGTTCCCCGATCGCGGGCGCGCATCACTTGCAGAGCAGCCGGAATGCCGCGAAGAAGTCGGCGAACTCGTCGCGGTAGCGGTCGGCGATCGTCAGTTCGGCGATCTCGGCGACCAGTGAATCCTGCGCCTTGAGGATCTCGGCGCGTCCGCCGCCGGCTTCCGCGATCTCGGGGAACCACGTGTAGCTCCGCTCCTTCGCGGCGACGGGTGGTGGCGGCTTGGGTGGCGCGATCTGTCGCTCGGGCGTGCGTCGGCCGCGTCCGCGATCGTCCTCGTCCTGCACAGGAGCCTTCGATCCCTCGCCCGTTCGGTCATCGTCGCCCGCATCCTCCTTCACGTCGTCGTTCGCATCGCCGACGTCCTCCGCATCCGTCGGTCGCGTCCCAGCAGGTGGCTTCGGGGGCGCACCCTCGGCATCCGCCTCCTTGAGGTTCTTCTCGCTGTCGCGGGCGATGATGCCGTAGAAGCGCACGCCGGCGGCGAGGCCGCGCTTCGCGAGATCGATGCAGAGCGTTCCCTCGCCCGGATGCGGCGGCGCATCACCCACGATCACGCACGCGCGGATCGGCGGTTCGGTCGGCGGCGGGGGATCCTTGATCCACGAGAACTTCGTCAGCGCGAGCTTCATCGCGGCGTGCACGCTCTCGGGCGCATCGCCACCGCCTCCCGCCGAGAGGCTCCACAGCCGAGTGCGGGCCTCCTCGAGGCTCGGCGTGAAGTCCCAGGCCTTCGTCTCCCACTCGTCGGTCCGGTCGCGGTAGCCGACGATGCCGATGCGCACGCCCTTGGTGACGCTGCCGAGGAACTCCATGAGATCGTCGATCGAGCCTTGTGCATCCGAGATCTCGCGCCACATGCTCGACGTGCAGTCGAGGAGGATCGCGAGATCCATCGGTCGCCCCGCGATCTTGCCGAGGTACTGCTCGAAGGCGATGAACTGCGCGTCGTCGAGGCTCGCCACGCGGTTGCGCTCGGCGAGGCGTGTTCCGGCGGGCTGCGTGGGCACGAGCGCGCACGGTCGGAAGCCCGGTTTCGACTTCGCCTTCCGATACCACTCGCGCCAACGGTAGTCGCGGCCCGAGTCGGGTCCGGCGGTGATCTCGGCGAGACGGCCCGAGAGCGCGCCGCCCTCCGCGCGCGACATCCGCAGGATCACGCGGCCGAGCAGTTCGTCGAGGCGTTCGCGCAGCTTCGGATCATCGGGCGTGTCGACGGCGGCGAGCGCCTCGAGCGCCACGATCGCTTCGAGCGGCTTCGTCGAGCGCTCGGCGGCCGCGATCACGGCGTCGCGCCGCGCGGGAGGAATCGGATAGCGCGCGCGCACGATGGCGCGCACGACGCGCGGATCGCTCTCGGCCGCGAGCGTCTCCGGCGGCAGGACCACGCCGCGCCGCGCGAGGCAGGCGACCGCGTAGGCGCGCACACGCCACGAGGGATCGAGGAGAAACGCGCGCAGACGTCCGGCACTCGCGTCGCAGTCGTAGCGTTCGAGCCGCATCACGGCGAGGGCGCGCGCGGTCCAGTTCTGCCCCATGGCAAGCCGGTTGAGCGCCTCGGCTTCGGCGACGGACGCGTCGACGAGCGAAGCCGGGGGTGCATTGGGAACCTCGACCGGTGCCGCGTCCTGCGGGTGCGCCGCCGATGCGGCGTCGCCCGACGACGCGCCCAGCGCGCACGCAACGAGCAGGGCGAGGATGGACGGTGGGGCCGCCGCGCGCATCGAGCCGCGAGTGTACGCTCGGCGCTCTTCACGAAGGAAGGCCTGCATGCTCGACCCGAAGCTTCTCGAGACCGTGTTTCAGCGAGCCCACGACTACCGGGCGTATCTCGACACCGACCCCGCGCGGGCGGGCGGATGGAACGCGGTGTCGGAACGCGTGGCGCTTACCGAGCGGGATCGCGTGATGGTGGCGGGATTCACGCGCGAAATGAAGGTCCTTGTCGTGAGTGGCATCTGGTGCGGCGACTGCGTGCAGCAGGGGCCGCTCCTCGCGCGGATCGCGGAGGCGAGCCCGTGCATCGATCTCCGGTGGGTCGATCGCGACGTGGAGGCCGAACTCTCGTCGCGGCTCAAGGTCTGCGGCGGCGGTCGCGTGCCCGTTGTTGTCTTTGCGGCCGAAGACTTCGAGCCGTGCGCGATCGCGGGCGATCGCACGCTTGCGCGCTATCGCGGGCTTGCGCGTCGTCAGCTCGGCGGTGCCTGCGAACTTGCGTGGGCGGAGATCCCCGCCGATGAGACCGCGGCAGTGCTTGCGGACTGGCTCGGAGAGTTCGAGCGCGTCCAGTGGATGCTTCGACTTTCGCCGCGGCTCCGGCAGAAGCACGGCGATTGATTGTGCGTGAGCCTTGTGCGTCGTCGCGTGCTACCACGCCGCGAGGAAGAGTGCGAGATCGCGCGCGTCCGTCGTCCCGTCGCCGCTGAGATCCGTGAAGCCCGGATCGCCCCAGTGCGCGAAGAGGATCGCGAGATCGTCTTGGTCGACGATGCCGTTGCCGTCGAGATCGCCGCGCGGATCGAAGGCGTCGTCGATTCCGTCGCCATCGTCATCGGGATCGATACAGTCGGAGAGCCCGTCGCCGTCGCTGTCGGGCGAGTCGTCGGTCGCGCCGTCGCCGTCACAGTCGACCGGTAGAACCCCGGTGAAGACGAGTGCATTCGCGGCGAACTCGTCGGTTGCGGGTAGTCCCTGCACGGCGAGAAGCCCGCCGGCGCCGAGGACGTTCGAGCCGAAGTTCGACCCGAAGCCGAGTCGCATTCCCGCGAAGGGGATCCACTCGGTCGTGCCGTTGGAGCCGCCTGCAGACGCGGTAGCGCGGCGATAGAGGGTGAAGGAGAGACCGTTCGCGCGGCTTTCTTCCGACACCAAGAGATCGCCGCTTCGCAGCGGCCGGATCGCGGTTGCCGAGCCCGCGAGTGCGTCGTCAAGTCGAAGCCGCGGTTGCGGGAGTTCACTCGTCGTGTCGGCGCCACCGGGTTCGGAAGATGGCAGCGTGCGGAAGAGCCGCGCGACCGGCACGCCGTAGTTTGAGCGCGCAAATGACGTGATCATGCCGTTGCCCTCGGTCGTGCCGAGGAAGTTGCTGGAACTTGAGATGGCGTCGGCGGGCGGTTGGTGCTCGGCGCGCAACGTCCACGATGGCACGGTGCTTGAAACGTCGAGTTCGTAGCGGAGGAGCGTCTTCGTCAGCGAGCCGAAGGGGCCGTAGGTCGTCCCGACGAGCAGCGTCCGGCCGACGACTTCGAGCGAACTGGCGAAGAAGGTCTCGAACGACGCGGCGGGTGGCGTGATGGTCTGGACGAGCGACCAAGCGCTGTCGGCTCCCGTGCGGCGAAAGACGAAGACGCGTTCGTAGGACTTGACGAGGATGTCGTCGCCGACACCGGGGTTGGCGACGACGCACACGAGTTCGCCGAAGACCCACGGCATTGAGCCCTCGACGACCGGCGCAATGCGCGCGGCGATCGTGAAGTCGTCGTCGGTCGAGGAGCGGCTCCACACGACGATGGGCTGGGGGATCGGATTCGCGAGACTCGATTGCTTCGAGCCCGCGACGACGAGTTGTTCGCCGCGGATCGAACGCGCAAGTGCGATGCTTGAACCGGTTCGCGAGGTCTGCGTCCCCTGCGGATCGAAGAGGTAGCCGGTCGCCATCCACGCGTCGCCGCTCTTCTCGGCGATCGCGACGGCGCCTTGCTGGGCGACCTCGCGCGAGGCGAAGGGCGCGCCAACTGCGAGAAGGTCGGGCATCGCCGCGATGGCGCCGACAACCGACGGGATCTCGGTGCCCGACTTCGTGTACCGCGGCCATCGCAGGACGACCGGAGTCGCGAGCGGTTCGTCCCAGCAGTCGGCGGAGCCGTCGGAATCGGAGTCGCTCTCGGGCGTTCCGCAGCCGCATTGCCCGGGGCGGGTCTTGAGCGGGTCATCCGGGCAGAGGTCGTTGCCGATGTCGCTCAGCGCCACGCTCGCGAGCGCGCGGCGCGTGAAGTTCTCTCCCGCGCGTTGCCAGCGGATTCCTGCGAGAAGATGCGCGGGTGTTTCGGCGACCGAATCGAGCTTGGCGACGAAGCGGCCACAGAGGATGCGGTTCGTGGCGCCGGCGCTCACGATCCCGACCGGGTAGTAGCCCGGCGCGGGGCCTTCGAAGGGAAGCGGCGGCTGCGCCGTCACGAATCCTTCGGGCCCCCACGGGCCTTCCGGGGCGATCTGCGTGGAGCTCGCTCCCGGTCCGTTGCCGGCTGCGAGGAACGAATCGACCTGCGACGATGCGGGCCCGCCGTTCGGCGCCCACGAGCCGAGCACCGTCGAGTACGAGAGCTCGGACTCGAAGTCGCGGTGGACGAACACGGGACTTCCGCCGACAAGCCAGAGGCCGTCCAAGCCGCCGAAGCGGTCTGTGGAGTTCGAGAACACGCCATAGAGGTTCGAGACGACCACTGGGGTCTTTCCAGCGATGGCGGCCGAGTACTCGATGTCAAAGCGGACGAAGTCGGCGAGAGCCGTGCGATCGACGGCGATGGCTGCGAGGGCAAGCGCCGAGCGTGCGGCGAACGCGCTTGCGCGAAGAACGCGGCGGTTACAACGTGCCGTGCCGACGTGCGGGGTTGTGATCGTCGTCGGCGTGAGGTGTTGCATCGTGCATCGCATCTGTTGGAGGAGTGCCGTCGGTCGCGGAGGTGCGACGCGTCGAGGGAGGCGCCGGCCTCGGGTTCGACCGATGCAACATACGGAAGGCAGGCGTGGAAATCGACAAAAAGTCTGGGATTCCTGGCGGCACGTGGCCGACTGGTCGCACCCCGCGCTCAGGTCCGCGCTTGGTCGGCGAGCCGACGCAGGAGGTCGAACGCCGCAAGCGGCGTGAGCGTGTTGAGATCGACGCCCCGCAGTTCCTCGACGACCGGATGCGTCGTAACACCGGCGAAGAGGGAGAGTTGCTGCTCGAGCGGCGGTGCGGTTGGGGGCTCGGCGATACGGCGTGAGAGGCGCGCGGCGGAAGCACTCGGCGCCAGCACGGCGTCGGTCGGCGAGCCGGCCGACGCGGGGGCCGACGCGTCCTCGCCCACCGTTAGCGCGTGCGCGACCTCGACGCGGCCGAGGAGTTCGAGCACTTCCTTCGCGCGCGCGATCGTGGTCGGCGGGAGGCCCGCGAGGCGCGCGACGTGGATGCCGTAGCTCCGGTCGGTGCGTCCCGGCACGATCCGGTGGAGGAAGACGACCTCATCGTTCCACTCGCGCACGGAGACGTGCAGATTGGTCACCTCGGGAAGCGACTCGGCCAGTTGCGTGAGCTCGTGGTAGTGCGTCGCGAACAGCGTGGCGGAACGCCGCGACGCAAGCGTCTCCGCGATCGCCCACGCGAGCGAGAGCCCGTCGAGCGTGCTCGTGCCGCGCCCGATCTCGTCGAGGACGACGAGGCTCCGGTCGGTGGCGTGGTGAAGGATGTTCGCCGTCTCGGTCATCTCGACCATGAAGGTCGACTGGCCGGAGTGGATCTCGTCGGCGCTGCCGATGCGGGTGAGGATCGCGTCGAGGACGCCGATCTCGGCCTTCGCGGCAGGCACGAAGGAGCCGACGTGCGCGAGGAGCGCGATGAGCGCGACCTGACGGATGTAGGTGCTCTTGCCGGCCATGTTCGGGCCGGTGATGAGGGCGAGCGTCGGATTCGCCGCGCCGCCGAGGTCGGTGTCGTTCGGCACGAAGCTCGATGCGAGCGTGCGGTCGAGCACCGGATGCCGGCCACCTTCGATCGCGATGCGCGGCGACGCGAGGATCGTCGGGCGCGTCCAG
>JAJTGL010000023.1 GCA_021297795.1 Planctomycetaceae bacterium | reverse complement strand
CTATTTCGGGGAGAACGAGATATCTCTGGGTATGATTAGACTTTAACTCCTCCCCACAGGTCATGCCAGAACTTTTCAACGTTCACGGCTTCGGTCCTCCAGGAGGCATTACCCCCCCTTCAACCTGCCCATGGGTAGATCACCGCAGTTTCGCGTCTACCCCCTACGACTACACGCCCTTTTAAGACTCGGTTTCCCTTCGACTGCGCCGGGATTCGGCTTAGCCTTGCCGTAGAGAGTAACTCGCCAGATCATTATGCAAAAGGCACGCTGCCACCCTTACGGGCTGCAACCGCTGTGTAAGCACGTGATTTCAGGTTCTTTGAACTCCCCTTATCGGGGTTCTTTTCATCATTCAGTCGCCTTACTGGTTCACTATCGGTCGTCAAGGAGTACTCAGCCTTGGAGGGTGGTCCCCCCGTCTTCAAGCCGGATTTCACGAGTCCGACTCTACTTAATAGGCATTCCTAGCTATTGCACTACAGGACCATCACCTTCTTTGGTTGGCCTTTCCAGACCATTCGTACATTCGCTAGTAAATCCGCGTTCGCTCGGCGCTACTGACGGAGTCGCTGTTGCTTTCCTTTCCTCTCGCTACTAAGATGTTTCAGTTCACGAGGTTCGCTCCACACGGCCTATACATTCAGCCGTGGGTGACTCATAAGAGCCGGGTGCCCCATTCGGAAATCCCAGGATCACAACTTGGTTACCAGTTCCCCTGGGCTTATCGCAGGTTCCTACGTCCTTCATCGCCTCTTGACGCCAAGACATCCATCACGTGCCCTTAATGACTTGATCGCGTCTACCGAGTGCCGTGGCCAGCCCGAAGGCCGCCGCGTACCGGTCTTGATCACAGCCCCACTGCATTGATGGGGCTGACGTTCGATTCATAAGTTAAGCATCGAACGCAGTCGCCTAGCGCTCATATCTCGGTTCGATTACTCGCTGCACGCACGATTCCAACTCTTCCGACCGAGGCCGGAAGGAGCCGATCGCCGCGCAGCATCGCGACAATTTGCACACACTTACTTGTCAAAGAGGCTTTTGGGCGTTTCAGGGCCGTTTTCAGGCTCGTCCAAGCTTGCAAGCGTTCCCAACTCTGGCTTGTGGCCGGAAGTTAGGAGGGGTAAGGATAGCGAAGTCGCCAATCCTGTCAATGCCGTTGAGGCGCTCCGTGAGATTTTTTCCGCATCGATCGTATCGGACCCGATTTCCCGCACTGTTTCGCGCCGCTTTGGCCGATCGGAGCGGCGCCGTCGGCCCGCTGTAGGTTCTACCGTTTCCCTGGCACTTGGAACATCGATTTTCTCGGCCCCGTCTTGAACGAGTCATGACGCCGCATCGATGCGCCGGGTTATCCACAGACTGTCCTCCCCCGCAAAACGACCGCGAGCCGCACGGGCGGCTCGCGGTCCTTTGCTCTTCTTGGCGCTCGAAGTTGGTTCAAAAGGCTCAGCGGCCAGCCGGCCCGCGCGGGGGCGCAGCGGGAGCGCCCGGAGCGTCTTCCGCATCGCCTTCCGCACCCGCCTTCTGCCCCTCGCGCTCCGCACGCGCGAGCTCGACTTCATCCTGCAGGTTGATTCGTCGGTCGTTCCGAACCTCCGAGGCGGGGACGCGAACCTCGTAACGGCGCTTGTCGCTCGACTGGATCACCACGATCGCGGACGGTCGCCGATCGGTTCCACCGCGCTCGATCGTCGGGTCCGCAACGACGTCGACGATGAAGTATCGGGTCGCCGCCTGAGAATCCGACGAGGGAGATGCAATCGCGTCGCCGGGCTGAAGCGTGACACGCTCCACTCGGCGCTCACCGTCCTTGTACGTGTAGATCTCGACGCTCGCCTGTCCAATGCCAAGGCGGCCATCGGCTGGCACCGCATCCGTCACGAAGAACGCCACCCTCGGCTGCACGGTGACGGGATCACTCCAGTCGGAAACAGGCGTGCTCTTCGTGAAGGGCCGCGCGAGGTCCTTCTGGGGATCCTCGAGAACACCCATGTAGGTGAAGAACGGATTGTAGGTCTTCACCACGGCGCGGTATCGATAGGTCTTGCCGGGCACGACACCGAGGTCATGAGCCCAGATCACGAGCCGCTCATCGGACTTCGGGTCGAACGGCCCGGAGTCCTTCCGAGCCTCGACCGTCGCACCCAGCTTCTCGAGATCCTTCTGGTCCTTCTCGAGACGCGCGCGCTTCGACTTCAGCGTCTTCGTGAGCTTGATGCGCTTCTCCTTGGTCGCCTCGTCGCGGGGATCGGCGCCACCGGTGTTCTTGCCACCGCCCATGCCGCCGCTCAGCCCCCCGCCTCCAAGCCCGCCGCCCGGCCGATTCTGGCCGCTGTTCCCGCTGCCACCGCGGCTTCCGCCCGAGTTACGTTCCTCCTCCTCCTCCTCACGCTTCTTGTCGTCCTTCGAGGTGTCCTCGAGCGGACCACCCAGTTCCTTCAGCTCCTCCTCTAGGCGGGCCACGTCGAGCGCCTGCTTCGCCACCGACTTCCTGAGGCTGCGAATCTGAGGATCCTCGGCGTCGTCCATCTCGGACGGATCGGAGAGCATCGACGCCGCGCTGAAGTTGCTCCGCTTGGTGGGGATGAACTCGGGCTGAAGGATGCTCCGCTGGTTCGAAGCGTTCGACAGCGATTCCCAAACATCATCCCGGAGCCCCGTATCGGGATCCTTCTGAATCTCGGGGCGGAGGCTGAATGCGCCGGGAAGGACGTCGACGATCGCGGTCCCGCCGGCCGATCCATCGGACAGCTGTTCCTGACGCTCGAACTCCACGTCCACCAGGAACAGGGTGTCGCGGTACCAGTTGGCCGGAATGCGCGTCTCGTCCGTACCGCCGCGGAGTGCGGCGAACATGGCCTTCCCATCGAGCACAGCGCTCGGTACCAGCCACGAGACGTCGAACGAGTCCTTGCCGACCGCAGCAAACTCGCGGGTCTTGGCATTCGCCTGCACGAAGGTGGAATCAAGCGTGTCGTCCACCTGGACGGGGGTCCGCATCGTCGCCGCCGCGAACACGGGGTCGTGGTAGGTTCGCGACTCGAGAACGTCGGGAGGCTGGATGGCCGACGCGAGCCGCGGCTCGATCTGAGGGAAGTCGCCGGAAGGAAGCGCCCTCTCCCCCGCCTTCGCCGCGAAAGCAGCGGCATCGAACTTCGGCGGAAGCTTGCCCTTGAGCTGCTCGGAAAGCGGCGTCCCTCCGCTCTCGAGCTTCCGCTTGAGCATGTCCGTCTTGGTCGAGATCTCGCGATCGAGATCGCCGAGGGCGACGTCCTTGCCATCCACCTTCACGGTGGTCGGGATCAACTGCCAGACAAGCACGCTGAAGAAGACGACGCCGGCGGCGCCCAGCACAAACTTCTCGACGTGCTGCTCGAAGTACGAGATGCCCTTGTTCTTCATGTTTCTTCCGTTTCAGCCGCGCGTGCGCGCGGAAAGTGTCGATTGAATCCTGCGAACCCTCGGTGTCGAGGAACGAGCCCGCCTCCGGGCTCACGCGTCATGAGAAACCACTCAGGAGCCCGATGCTTCCGTGGAGGCGTCGGCGGCGGGATCCGCCTCGGGCGGCTTCGGCTGGATGCCGAGCGCCGTACGCAGCACCGCCGGCATGTGCACGGCCGTCCACTCCCGGAACCACACGGTCTCGAGCGTCGCGGTGACCTCGCTCACGGGCTCGGCTCCGTACAGATAGCCAAGCCGCGCCGCTGCGAACTGATCAGCCGGACCGACCTTCACATTGGTGACGGTCATGAAGTTCTGATCCGCGAGCTCCGAGAAGATCAACGGCAACTTCGCGGTGTCCGCGACGAAGACGACCTCGGCAAGACGCACGTCGTAGATCGGGTTCGAGACTCGTCCAGTCAACCGCTTGGAGAAGTCCCTCACGGCTTCGGCGGTGTTCTCGATCAGCGGCTGCCGGAACGGCGCGGCAGCCGTGGGCGCGGCTGCGGACCCGTCGGCCGGAGGAACGCTCCCGTCCGCTGCTGCGGCTGATGCGTCGGCAGACGGGTCACCGCCGCCCATGGACGCCGCCTCGCCGCTCGAAGCGGACGAGGCCGCGACCTCCATCGGCAGCACGCGGAGCGAGATGAGCCGCTTCACCGGGTTCTTCAGCACCGAGTTGCCGCTGCCACCGTTCGCCGCCGCGAAGGCTCGCAGCACGTCGGAGGCGATCCAGTACTGCCACTGGAGGTCGTAGAGCAACCGATCCTGCGCATCCGTCTCCTTCAGATCCTTGAGCGGAGTGGCGATCGCGGGATCGTCCTCGCCTGGAACGCCGAACGCCGACATGGATGCGTAGATCGAGATGCGCTTCGCTTCCTCGCCGTAGGCGCCGAGACGCTCCTTGAGCAGCTTCTCCTGCGCCTCCTTTCGCTTCGCAGCATCCGTGATCTTCTCGAGCGAGTCGACGCCCTGGTCGGCCTTGATGCGCTTCTCGGCGCCCTCGACCTTCGAGACGACGGAGTCACCGGAGGGCGGCGAGCCGGCATTCACGCTCTTGAGAAGCGCTTCGTAGCGCTTCCCGAGCGCCCGCGCGAACTGCACCCGGCTGCGGTCGGCGTCGCCGAAGTTCTTGGCGTAGTTCGGGAAGACGGAAGGGTCGACGACGGCCTCGTGCTTCGGGTTGCCGCGGTTCCTGGCCGTGGCCGCCGCGTACACCGACTCGGAGTCCGTGACTGCCTCGGTCAGGATCTTCTTGAACTCGGCGACGGTGCTCTCGTTGGGAAGCCCCTCGAGCCGGACGGACTCGCCGCCCGGCATCGGAAGATCGACGGACGCATTGAGCGCGGAGGAGACCGACGAGTACGTGCGCGCCTTTGCATCGGTCGCGCCGCGAACACCGCTGCTGAACGCATCCGCGGCGAAGTACGCGCCGACCGGTACGACCACGATGATCGCGGAGAACACCACGATCAGGGTGTTGGACTTCATCCAGTTGACGGAACTCTGGAGCTGCTTCGGAAGTTGCTTCGCCATCACTGACCCTCCACCGGCGCGTCGGCCGGAGCGGCTGCGGCGACCTCGCCGGCCAGCACCACCTCGAACGTGATCTTGCCCACATACACCGTGCTTCCCGGCTCGTACAGCGAGGGACGCGCCGGAAGCGGCGCGAGCTTCTCGAGATCGGCCGGAGGCGCGGCCTCGGCATCCGCGCGACCGCGCGTGAACGTGGTGTCACCCGCAGCAGGCGCATCGTCGCCGCCGGGGGCGTTGAAGCCACCGCCGGCACCGCCCGTGCCACCGAGTCGGCCACCCGGGCGGTTCAGCGTTCCACCCTGACCCGCGGTCCGCTTCCCGGAGAGACCGCCGAAGTTGTTTCCGGCGGTGCCGTCACCGACGGAGAAGGAGCCGCCCGGAGCGGAGAAGTTGCCACCCTCGGCGCCGGCTGCGGCGTCGGACGGAGCGGTCGCCGAGCTGGTCGTGGACGATGCGTCCGCGGCAAGCGATCCGTTGTCACCAACCTTCATCTTGGTGTACGTCCACTTCACCTTGTCGATCGTGTAGGGGACGCCGTCGCGCTTCGCGTTGTCCTGCAGCCAGCTGCCAACGGTCTTCGCGAAGTGGTCGGCGGGCGAGTCGCCCGCATTGGCCTCGACGTCGAGCGTGACCTCGATGACGCGCTTGCCGCCGGAGAACTTGTACGTTCCGGCGAGATCGCGGAGGTAGGTCTGGCGTCGTGCCGGCTCCGAGTCGGACAGCTTCGCGATGTCGTCTCCGATCGCCGAGGCATCGTTGCCGCTCGCCACGGCGCGCACCGCGTCATGGATGATGAACGGCCAGACCTCGCGGTCCTCGAGCAGCGCCACCATGTTCTTCGAGCGGGCCCCGACCGTGCTGGACGCCGCCGAAAGGTCTTCCTGGAAGCGCTTCGCGCTCGACACCTGCGCCTCGGCCGCGGATTTGGCCGAGACATCGCCGAGCGCGGCGTTGTCGAGCATGCCACGCACGAACATGAGTCCGCCCGCCGCGACGGCGACGGCGGCCGCGGCGGCGAACCAGCGCTGCTTGCGCTGCCAGATCTGGCTGCGCATCCGATTGAGCGGGAGCAGGTTGACCTCGACGGGCGCGAGGCCGAGCCCCTGGAGGGCGAGGCCGTAGGCGACGGCGAAGTTCAGCGTGTGCTCCGAGAAATCGGCGGCGAGGAGGCTCGTGTCGACGGGCTTCTCGGCCGCCTTGCCTCCCTTCGGAGTCGACGGGGTGATGCCGTCGATCGTCAGGCGCTTGAAGGTCTCGAGGCGCTCGACCTCCATGTTCAGATGATGTCCGAGGAACTTGCGGAGCCCCGGAATCTTGAGAGTCGAGCCGAGTCCGACGACGTTGCGCAGGTTGCTCGACCTGTTCTGCTGCTGGTAGAACGCAACCGACTTCTGCACGTCGCCGACGAGGTCGACGAGCACGCCGCGCATCGCGCTCATGATGTTCTTCGCGATCTCGCTGGTGGCCGTCTTTCGCTTGAGATCGTCCGCCTTGCGGTACGGCTGCTTGAACTCGCTGGTGATCGCCTCGGTGAAGTCGTGTCCGCCGAGCGGGAACGTGCGCATCCAGCAACGGCTTCCCTCGGCCACGATCAGGTCCGTCGCCGACGTGCCGATGTCGATGATGACGATCGACTCGTTCCGCTCGACGAGCGAGCGATCGAAGGCGATCGCGTTGTAGAGCGCGACCGGAGACAGCGTGACCGCCGCCGGCGCGATGCCGAGACGGTCGCTGACGAGCGCGAGGAATTCCTCGAGCGGCTCGCGCTGGATCGCGAAGATGCCGACGTCAACCTCGGGTGAGTCGGGACTCGTGAAGCTGTGGAAATCCCACTCGACTTCCTCGAGCGGGAACGGGATCTGCTGCTCCGCCTCGTAGCGGACGAGCCCCTGGATCTGCTTGACGTTGTCCACCGGCGGCAACTTCGTGAAGCGCGCAAACCCACGGTTCTGCATCCAGCTGAAGCTCAGCACGACGGGCGACCCCTCGAGACGCTTCTGCGTCGCGAGCTGGGAGAGCGTCATCTCGAGTGTCACTCGAGCCTGGCTGACGGAACTCTCCGCGCCAGCTGCTCCGAGCTCCGGATCCGTCAGAACGAAGTCGTGCGGCTTGACCCAGAAGTCGCGCACGCGGACCCCATCGGACGTCGCCTCGAGTTGGATGGCCTTGATCTCGTACTGACCGATCTCAATGCCCCACGCGGTGTTTGAACTAGCCATGGTCGATCTCTCCAGGAACTGAGCCCGCGGTGCGGGGAGGCGGATGATAACGCCCCCTGCTCGAAATGGATGTCCGAGGAACCCCAAGTTCTCGGACGGTGCAGACCCGCTTCGATTTCTCGGACCATGCGGCTTCGCTGCGTCGACCCCGGGGGTGTCGCCCCGTTGCCGATGGACCTCGCGGTCCACGTGCCCCTTCACCCCGGCCGAAGGACGGATCGCCATGCGCCACGCGCATGGTCTGCGCGCATGAACTTCTCTACCAGCCTGTCTCGCACCGGCGGCGAAACTCGGAGCGATTCGCAAGTTGGTATGTCGACTCGGGAACGGGTACGCTGCGCGGCCCGAGTCAAAACCCAATGTCCAGCGATCCCACCAACACGAATCCGTCCCGTCCCACCCCCCGCTCCACCGGCTTCGATGCCGACCTCGAGCGCGAGATCGAAGCCGCCCTCGGCGGCATGTCGATCGAGGAGATCGAAAGCCAGAGCGCGGCGCCCCGCGCCTCGCAGCGCGGACGACAGGTTCGTCAGGGAACCATCATCCGCGTGCACTCGGGCGACGTGTTCGTCGAGTTCGGCCCCCGCTCGCAGGGCGTGTGCCCGCTCGCCCAGTTCCTCGTGTCGGGCGACAAGCAGCCGCCCGTGGTCGGAAGCGAGCGCGGCTTCGTCGTCGAGCGCTTCGATCCGTTCGAGGGTCTCTCGATCCTGAGCCTCGAGGGCGCGGTGCAGAAGGCCGACTGGGGGACCCTCGAGGTCGGTCAGATCGTCGAGGCCCGCTGCACGGGCATGAACAAGGGCGGTCTCGAGATGGAGATCGCGCACCACAAGGGCTTCATGCCCGCCGGTCAGGTCGATGTGCGCCACGTGCCCGACATCTCGATCTTCATCGGCGAGAAGTTCCCGGTGCAGATCGTCGAACTGAACAAGGACAAGGACCGCCTGGTGGTGAGCCGCAAGGCCGTCCTGGCCGCCGAGCGCGCCGAACAGCGGGAAAAACTGCTGGCGGTGCTCGAGATCGGCCAGACGCGTCAGGCGACCATCACGAGCGTCCAGAGCTACGGCGCGTTCGCCGACATCGGCGGTGTCGACGGCCTGATCCACGTCTCCGACCTCTCGCACGAGCGCGTGAAGAGCGCCGCGGATGTGGTGAAGGTCGGCGATGTCGTGACCGTGAAGGTCGTCAAGCTCGATCTCACCGCGAGCCCGCCGAAGATCGGTCTCGGCCTCAAGCAGCTCGTGGCCGATCCCGGCGTGACCGCGATGCAGTCGCTCGAGGCCGGTGGCACCGTCACCGGACGCGTCACCAAGCTCATGCCGTTCGGCGCGTTCATCGAGATCGCTCCGGGCATCGAGGGCCTCGTCCACATCTCCGAGATCAGCCACGACCGGATCCCGAGCGTCGACAAGGCGCTCCGCGCCAACGAAATCGTCACCTGCAAGGTGCTCTCGATCGACGTCGGCAAGAAGCGGATCAGCCTGTCGATCAAGGCGCTCGTCGAGCCGCCGGCGCGTCCGGATCCCGCGCAGAACGCCGGCGGCGCCGGTGGCGCACCGAGCGGGTCGAAGACCGATGCCGGATTCGGCGCGGTGTTCGGACGCAAGCGTGGCCGCGATGACTCGCCGGTCGTCGCCCGCCCCGAGGACAACGCCCTCAAGCGCCTGCGCGCCGCGTGGGGCGATGGCAAGGAGCTCAAGGGCGGCCTCAGCTGAGCGGGCGGCCTCAGCTGAGCGCTCCCTGAGGGCTCCTCGCCGGTCTCTCCGGCAGGCTGCACGCAGTACAGAATGAAACCGGCGCCACCCGATGGGTGGCGCCGGTTTGCTTACCGCAGGTTGGTACCGGTGCTCAGGTGCCGACCTTGAACTGTGCGACGACCTGCTTGAGGCTCGCGACCTGCGCGGCCGTCTCCTCGCTTGCCGCTGCCAACTCCTCGGAGTTGCCGGCGTTCTGCTGCGTGACCTTGTCGAGCTCGGCGACGCCCGTGTTGATCTGACCGATCCCCTGCGCCTGCTCGCGGCTCGCGCTCGCGATCTGGGCCAGGAGCTCGTTCACCTCACGCGTGCCGTCGACGATCGTGCGGAGCGACGTGTCGACCTCGCCGCAGATCGCGACCGCGCGATCCGCGCGCGCCGTCGACTGCTCGATCATCGCGGCGGTCTCCCGCGCGGCCTGCGCCGAGCGACCCGCGAGATTGCGCACTTCCTCGGCCACGACCGCGAAGCCCTTGCCCGCCTCTCCGGCGCGCGCCGCCTCGACGGCCGCGTTGAGCGCGAGCAGGTTGGTCTGGAAGGCGATCTCGTCGATGACCTTGAGGACCTTCGCGATCGAGTCGCTCGACTGCTTGATCGCGCCCATCGCCTCGCTCATGCGCACCATCTGCTCCTTGCACTGATCGGCACGGACGCGGGCGTCGTCGGAGCGCGTGACCGCGGTGCCGGCGTTCTGCGCGTTGCGCTCGGTCATGGCGTTCATCTCCTCGAGGCTGGCACTGATCTCCTCGAGGCTGGCCGCCTGCTGGCTGGCGCCGCTCGCGACCGACTGACTCGTCGACGAGACCTGGGCGCTGCCGGCATCGATCTCCGAGGCACCCTTGCGGATGTCACCGAGGATGCCCTCGAGCTTGCCGACGAACTTGTTGAACCAGCCCGCCATCGTGCCGAGCTCGTCCGTGGTGCTCGCGTCGAGACGCTTGGTGAGGTCGCCCTCGCCCTCCGCGATGTCGCGGACGCGGTCGATCATGATCTGCATCGGACGCCCGAAGGTGAGCTTCAGGAGGAACGCGAAGCCGATCGCGCCGATCACGATCATCGGACCCGTCCACGCGAGACCGCTGGTGATGAAGCCGGCGACCTGCGTGTCGACGGTCGAGAGCGGAATCGCGACCTCGTAGGCACCGTGCGTGCCGCCGACCTTCCAACCTTCCATCGGGAAGCCGAGGGCGTCCTTGCCATCCTTGTCCGGATCGAACTCGCCGCGCGGGTCGCCGTGGCAGAGCATGCAGCTCGCGTCGAGACCGATCGCGCGCATGTAGTGCAGCGTGTTCGTCTCGGTGTTCACCGCGTAGGCGCTGGGTTCGCCGCCGGACTGGACCTGCTTCTCGAGTCGCTCGAGCAGCTCGGCGCGGAAGGAGCCCGGCTCGGGCTCGTTCTTCTTGTTGCGTGCGTCGAAGGCCGCGACCTTGAAGTCGATGCCTTCCTTCTTGGCGGCGAGGTCGGCGGTCTGCCAGCCGACGACGACGGGGATCGTCTGGAAGAAGCGGCTGTCGGTGTAGTCGCCGCCCTTGGCGACGCTCTCCTGGAGCTCCTTCATGAGCTCGTCCGTCGCGATCGACTTCGCGAGGAAGAGCTCGCTGGCGTGATTCTTCGCCTCGTCCGCGACCGCGGTGAAGGCGGCGGCCTTCTCGACCATGGCGTTTTCCGCGCTCTCGCGGAAACGGCCGACAAAGACGACGTAGTTGAGACCGACCGCGACGAGCACGAGGAACACCGACAGCGCGATGATCCGTGACGAGAGCGAGCGGTTCTTGATCCAGGCGAACATGGCGTGACCTCCGTTGACCCCGCGAACCGTGCTGCGCACTCGATGCCGGATCGCCGGCACCGATCCTGTGCGGTCGGGGTGCACTGCGACATCGGGAACACGTGCGTTTCACTTCAAGAAGCGGGGCACAACGGGGAATCGACCTACCGCTGATTCACGGATCAAGGTGTCCGAGACCGCCGATACGTCGGGAAATTGCCTCAAATCCTGCGTGTGCAACCCGCTCGCCCGACACGAGGTCGCGACCGGGGTCGAGGCGCATTCCGGGAGGGATGCGCGACACGCGGTACCGGGCGAAGGCGCCCTCCGCCGCGAGCCGATCGATGCGGCCGTGGCGCGAATCGACGGTCTCGAACGCGGGTTCGGCGAGTCCGGCCTCGACGGCGGCGGCCGCGAGGTCGCCGATCGAGAGCGACGTCACCACCCGGATGTGGACGGTCGGGTCAAGATCGAGTTCGCCGAGCGCGGCACGCCCGTAGACCTCGGGCGCGGGCCGCTCGGCGCCCTCGGGATCGTGCGCGATCACGTGTGCTTCAAGGACCGCGAGCACCTCGAGCGCCTCCTCGAGCGTGTCGACGATGCGGCGTTCGCGGACACCCGGACCGAGCGACTCCTCGTGCGCCTGCGCGTGGGCGCGCAGCTCCGCTCGCGTCGGCCGCCGAAACCCGGCGCGTGCGCGCAGTTCGCGCGCGGCGTCGTCGACGGCATCGCCGACCGATTCCGACCTCCCCTCGCTGAGCCGCTCGACCGCGCGCCGCGCGATGCGGGCGGAGTCGGAGCGGTCGTCTTCGTCGCGGCGAGAAGCCATGCGGCGAGTGTACGCTGCGTGCATGGAGATCCTCCGACCGGACGAATGCCGTGCCCTCGGGACGCTCATCGAGAAGGCGATGACCGTGCCCGGGCAGTACCCGCTCTCGCTCAACTCGCTCGTCACGGGCATCAACCAGAAGTCGAACCGCGAGCCCGTGGTCGAAATCGACGAGGATCGCGCCTTGCGCGCGATCGACGGGTTGCGCGCGAAGAATCTCGCACGCGACGTGACCTTCACCGGTTCGCGCGTGGAGAAGTACCGCCACACCGCGGGCGAGTCGCTCGAGGCGAGGGCTCCGGAACTCGCGATCCTCGCGGAACTGCTCCTGCGCGGCCCGCAGACGGTGGGTGAACTGCGTGGTCGTGCGAGCCGCATGCATCCGTTCGACTCGCTCGAGGCGGTCGAGGGCGTGCTCGCCGGTCTCGCCGCGCGGCCGACTCCACTCGTCCGCGAGCATCCCCCGCTGCCGGGAAGCCGCGCGAACCGCTGGTCGCAGCTGCTTTGCCCGGGACTCCACCCGATCGCGGAGGGAGCGCCGGGAGGCAGCGTGGTGCCCGCTGCGATCTCGGGTGGCGCAGCATCGGGCGCACCGGCGCGTCACGATCCGGAACTGGTCGATCGCATGGCGAGCCTGGAGTCGCGCGTCGCCGACCTTGAGCGCATGCTCGCCGAGCTTCGCGCTTCGCTCGGTTCCGCGTGAGCGTTCCGCTTCGTGGTCGACTTCAGCGGATGCCGTAGCCCGAGATCGTCGACGGGTGCTCGCCGTCGATGCGCGCGCGCATGAGGAGATATCCGCGCACGGAGAGATCGCACGCGAGCGAGAAGAGATAGGCGCCCGACAGGTATCCGAAGAGGCGCAGCCACGCGTCGGCCACTCCCGCGACAAGCCGCTCCGCACCGAAGAGCGCGCTGATCGCGCTCCGCTCGCCCGAGGC
Source organism: Planctomycetaceae bacterium (assembly GCA_021297795.1). Lineage (GTDB taxonomy): Bacteria > Planctomycetota > Phycisphaerae > Phycisphaerales > SM1A02 > QWPT01. The sequence goes on along the minus strand of JAJTGL010000023.1, from coordinate 21,997 downwards.
GAGCGCGCGTCCGGCCTCGCCGCCGACGAGGTCGAGCGCCGCATGGATCGCACTGCCGGCGAACCCAAGCGCGCCACCGACGACGAGCCCGCCGACGGCGAGCACGACGATCGAGACGGCGACCACGAGCAGCCAGACGAGGGGGCGCGCGAGGACGAGCGCGTACGCGCGCGTGATCGCGTCGCCGGCGTCGCAGTCCTCGACCGCGACGGCTGCGGGCATGAGCGGGAAACCGATGATCCCGACGAGCGCGAGGAGCGACCCAAGCAGCGCGACGAGTATCGGAATGATGAAGAGGAGCGCCGCGAGCAGGTTGAGGACCGGCACCCGGAGCAGCAGCGCGAACAGCAGGACGACCACCGCCATCCCCGCGAGCACCAGCGTGGGGAGGACGGGAAGCGCCACGAGATGGAGCGCGCGGTCGCGCGCGAACCACGCGGCCTCGTGAGGCCCGAGCCGCCCGTTGCGACCCGCATGCACCGCGGCCATCCGAGCGAGCGCGCCCGCGAGGAAGGTGAGCACGGCGAGGAGGACGAGGAGCCCGAGCGGGAAGATCAACGGGCTGGCGCGGATCGCGGCGGCAGGCACCGAGAAGACGGCGCCGAGGACGCCACCGAGAAACATCTCGGGGTCGAGCTGGACGATGCCGTTGAGCACCTGCTTCGCCGCCGCGCGCTCCGCGTCGATGAAGACGGTGGCGACGCCGCGGTGCTCCGCCGCGTCGATGACCTCGATCGCAGCCGCCGCGCGCCGGCGAATGTCGCGTTCCTCCGCCTCGCCGAGACCGGCCTCGCTATCGCGCCGTTCGTCGATGCGCGCACGGGCGGCGTCGCGGACGGCGTCGCGGAGGGTTCCGAGCCCGAGGCGCGGAACCCCGCCTTCCTCGTCGCGTCCCTCGGCCTCCAGCCGCGAGATCTCGAGCCCCGCCACGCGCGCGGCCTCGTTGCGTGCGCGCTGGTACGCGAGCTCACGCTGGCTCTCGCTCACCACGCTTCCGCTGAAGCCACGGTCGCCGAAACGGACGCCTCCCGCGAGATCCACGACCGAGACGAGCGCGCTCACGAGGAGGACGCCGAGCAGCGCGATGGGCATGCGGGCCGGCTGGAGGGCGCTCGTCACCGCGCCGAAGAGCGAGGGGATGCGCGCGAGCGCCGAGGACGACCGAAGCCAGCCGGACGGCTGATGCTGTTCCATGGGCGCGGATACTACGGAAAGTCCGCCGCGTCCGGCGGACGCACCGGATCTCACGGGAGAGCCGGTGGCGCGATTCGAAGTTCGCGCGCGGCGTCGGCGAGGATCCATCGCGAGAGCGGCTCGCGACGGGCATCGGTGGCGAGGGCGTTGTGGAGGAGCGTCTCCGCGTAGAGCGCGGCGTCGCCGGAGCCGTCGTCCGCAAGCAGGAACGCATGGAGCGCCCATGGTCGGTTCGTCGAGTTGTCGGGCTGCGTGTGCTCGAGATGCCAGCGCACCGCCTCGCGGAGGCGCCGGTCGAGGTCGACGGCGAGCACGGCGGAACCCGTGGAGGACCCACGCTCGCGGACGACGCGGAAGAGCGCATGCACGGCGGCGAGCTCGCATTCTGCCCAGACCTCGATGGCGAGGTAGGCGTCGGGCTTGAGCAGCGCACCGGAAGCCCCGGTGATCCCCGCGGTCGGATCGACCGGTTCGCCCGCGCAGGCCCGCCAGAGGATCTGTTCGCCCCGGGAACCTCCAACGAGGGTCGGATCCGGTGGCATCGCCCCCGGTGCGGGTTCGCCGTGATGTTCGAGCAGTCGAATCCAGTCTTCGCGACGCATGTGGTGCCCTTCGACCGGCGTACTCCGGAGATTCCCGGCTCGAACCGGAACGGGCACGGTAGCGCCTCCGAGGGTGGCGGCGAATGCGGACGGGCGCGCGCCGTGGGGCCACGCGGGAATCCACCGCCGATGCACCTCGATTTCGCCCGTCGCGCTTGGACCCCCGGGGGGCGGTGCTATGTTCGACGCATGCTGATCCGCACCCGCGACCATGCGAGGATCTACAGGCGCCAGTGCGTTGCCTGTGGGTACGGCGGTCGCTTCGTCGATCGGCCGGGCCAGTCGCACTGCCCGCGCTGCGCCTGCGATTTCTCGAGCCGGCCGCCGAGGAGCTACGCCGAGATGGAAGGTCTAGAGGAGGCCGACATCGCCGCGCGGCGTCGGCAACGTTCGATCCCACTCGAGCCGGAGGATCGCGACTGGCGGATGCTCACCCGCTGGATGGTGTTCCTCGTCGGCGTGGGGCTCGTGGCGGCCAGCGTGGTCGTGCTCGGATTCGCGGCGTTCGTCGTGCGCTAGCGGACGCGCGGACCCTCGACGTCCACGGGCGCGCGCGGTCGGAAGCGCCCGCGCATCGGGCGGCGGCGGCCGTACACTCGCGGCCCCATGTCGACCCCCTCACCCGCCTCATCGGCTTCCACGCACGCCAGTTCCGCCTCGCCATCCGCCGCGCAACTCGTGGCGGAGGTCGACCGCGGATTCGACGCGTCGACCGCGCGGCTCGTGGACTTCCTCCGCATCCCGAGCGTGAGCACCGATCCGGCGTACGACGGCGAGACGCGGCGCTGCGCCGAGTGGCTCGTCGGAGAACTGCGCGGACTTGGCTTCGAGGCCGAGGCGGCGAAGACGATCGGTCATCCGATGGTCGTGGCGCACCACCCCGGCGTGGGCGCCGATGCGGCGAAGCGCCCGCGCATCCTCTACTACGGGCACTACGACGTGCAGCCGGCGGATCCGCTGGAACTGTGGACAAGCCCCCCGTTCGAGCCCGCGATCGTCGAAGGTCCGCGCGGGAAGCGCGTCGTGGCGCGCGGAGCGGTCGACGACAAGGGGCAGGTCATGGGCATCGTCGAGGCGCTCCGCGCATGGAAGGCGCTCGCGGGCGGGCCGCCGTGCCCGGTGACGCTGATGATCGAGGGCGAGGAGGAATCGGGCAGCAAGAGCCTCGAGCCCTTCATGCATGCCGCGAAGGATCGACTGGCGGCCGATGTGTGCGTCGTGTCGGACACGGGCATGTGGGACATCGCCACGCCCGCGATCACCACGCGACTGCGCGGCCTCGTCTACATGGAGGTGACGGTGCATGGCCCGTCGCGCGACCTCCACAGCGGCATGTACGGCGGCGCGGTGCCGAATCCGATCAACGTGCTCGCGCGCATCCTCTCGGAGCTGCACGACGTCGACCGTCGCATCACGATCCCCGGCTTCTACGACGGCGTGGGCGAGCTTCCGCCCACGACGAGGGCGCAGTGGGAGTCGCTTGGATTCAGCGACTCGGAGTTCCTCGGCGACATCGGCCTCCAGGACGGTTTTGGCGAGAAGGGTCGCTCGACGCTCGAGCGCACGTGGTCGCGGCCGACGTGCGACGTGAACGGCATCTTCGGCGGCTACACGGGCAAGGGCGCGAAGACCGTGATCGCCGCGCATGCGACCGCGAAGGTGAGCTTTCGCCTGGTGTCGCGGCAGGATCCGGCGAAGATCGCGGCCGCGTTCGAGGAGTTCGTGCGCTCGCGGCTTCCGGCGGGCTGTCGCGCCGAGTTCGAGAGCCACGGCGCGAACGCGGCCATCGAGGTGAGCGAGAGCTCTCGCTATCTCGTCGCCGCGGACGCGGGCTTGAAGGCCGTCTTCGGAAAGGCCCCGCTCCTGATCGGAACGGGTGGCAGCATCCCCGCGGTGGGCGCGATCCAGCGCATCCTCGGCATGGACTCGCTGCTCGTCGGCTTCGGGCTTGACGACGATTGCGTGCACTCCCCGAACGAGAAGTTCGAGCTCGCGTGCTACCAGAACGCGATCCGGAGCCATGCCGCGATGCTCGGCGAGTTCGCGCGACTGTCGCGCTAGGGTCTGTCGTACGGATCGCCGAAGGCCCGGAATCCGCGTCGGCGCCCGAGTGGCGAGGAGGCGAGACCAAGCTGTACACGCAGCGATGCGGTGCGTCGAAGCCGACAACGGCGGATCATGGCCCGTCGGGATGCCGCGCGGATTGAAGCCCGGCGGGTCCGTCAGACCGAGCCTCGGGACGAGTGCCGCTCAGTGCCGACGGCGGCCCGGCGGCGGTGCCGCTTCCGCGGCGGCGCGCATCCGGCGGAGCCGCTTCGTGTCGCGGATCAGGCGCGCGAAGCGCTCGGCGTGGTCGATGCGCGAGGCCATCGCGGCGAGAACCGCGAGCCCGACGAGCGCCGCAACAACGAGCGCGGTGATGATGCCGACCGGGTCCATGACGGGAAGATCGACCGGATCGGCGCGCCGGTTCACCGAGGTTTCGAGGTGCGGCCGAAACCCTCGCCGGGAGGCCGGCATACCCGGCCGATGCCGGGTGGCCGGGGCATGACGCGAGGGGCCGGAGGTCCGGCAACACGTCCGCAGGAAACGTCAGGGACGACCGTCGTCGGTACACTTCCGGCCCATGTCCGCGAACCGTCGCTCCCGTGCAGGCGCCCTGCTCCGATTGCCGCTCGTCGGCCTCGTGGTGGCCTTGCTCGGCCTGTGGACCGCAAGCGCTCGCGGCGCCGACATCGACGTGAAGGTGATCCACTTCGGAAGCGGCGACGTGCTGCGCGCGGGTGGCCCGACGGCGGTGCTGGTCGAGCTCCGGAGTGCGCTCGACGGGCCGGTCGAGGTCGAGGCGGTCTGGGAACTGCCGAACGCCGATCGCGACATCGCGGAGTACTCCCGGCGATTCGTTCTGAACCCGGGGCAGGCGACGCGCCGGTGGATCTACGGCGTGCTGCCGCCTTACTCCGAGGGCATGCTGCGCGACGAGGTCTACGACGTGCGGCTCTTCTCCATCGAGGGTGGGGAGCGGGCGCGCGATCTCGGCACGGTGAAGATCGCGCCGCGCGCACCGGTTGCGGAGGTGGAACCGCAGTTCCTGTCGCTCGACGTCGACGCGATCGCGGTGGTCGGTCCGCGCAGCTACGGACTCGACATCTTCGAGCAGACGCGCGCCAACGGCGTGATTCCCTCCATGAACGCGGCGACGGTCCTCGGAAAGCTGCGCGACGAAGGCGCGTTCCCCGACCGCTGGGAGGGCTACGCGCAGTTCGACGCCCTCGTCTGGGGCGGTTCGTCGGTGCCGCCGTCGCGACTGTCGGAGGACAGCGCGCAGGCGCTGCTCGAGTGGGTCGAGCGCGGCGGAAACTTCATCATCGCGCTTCCGGCCGCCGGGGATCCATGGTCGATCGGCACGGCCGGGCGTCACCCGCTCAGCGGCATCCTCCCGGGCACGGCTCCCACGCGCATCGACGACGTCCGCGTATCGTCGCTCCTGCCGATGCTGTCGGTGCAGGATGCGCTGCGCCAGCCGTTGGCGCGCACGCGGCTCTCGATCTTCGACCCGACGAAGCTGGACGGAGGCTGGCGCCCGTTCATAGCGGTGCCCGCGCGCCGCGACTCGATGGGCGCCCCGGTCGTTCCCTCGCAGTATTCCGCGGACGATGTCGACGGCGCGGTCATCGGTATCCGCCGCGAGTACGGCTTCGGACACATCACGCTGCTCGGACTCGACGTCGAGGATCTCGCGGCCCGCGGACTTCAGACGCCCGCGATTCCCGAGGGCGACGTCTTCTGGAACCGCCTGCTCGGCCGACGCGCAGACACTCCGAGCGGTGCGGAGTACACGGCCCTCGAGGAAACGAAGCGACTTGCGGGCGGCGGATTCTCGCAGCGGATCGGGACGGGTGAAACCGTGGCCGAGGAAATCGGCCTCGCGGGCGAAGCGACGGTCGGCGTGCTCGCGGCGACCGCGGTGTTCGGCCTGTACTGGCTGATCGCGGGACCGTTCGGCTTTGCGCTCCTCAAGATGGCGAAGCGCGAGAAGTGGTCCTGGGTCGCGTACGTGGCGGTCGCCGGCATCTTCTCGGTGGGCATCTGGGCGATCGGCAGCACGATGAGCGGCGCGACCGCGCGCGTGCAGCACCTGACCGTGCTCGACATGGTCGAGCGTGCCCCGGGCGAGGCGGATCCGACCGCGCCGCAGTGGCGCCGCGCGACGGGCTGGTTCTCGCTCTACGCGCCGAACTACGGCACGACGCGGGTCGAGCTCGACCCCGCAAGCGAGGAACGTGCGACGCGGCGCAACCTGCTGACGTCGTGGCGGTCGGTCGAAGGCGTGGTCGATGGCTTCCCGAGCCGCGAGCGTTACGTGGCTGCGCTCGAGACGCCAAACGCGGTCGATGCGCCTTCGCGTGCGACGTCGATCGACTTCCGCGTGGAGTGGCTCGGCGCGCTCGACGAGGGCTGGGGACGACTGCCATTCGCGGATACCCAGGTCTCGGCCACGGTCGATCGCTCGGAAGGGATCCCTCGCATCCTGTTGAGCGGCACGCTGAAGCACCAGCTCAAGGCGCCGCTCGAGGACGTCATCGCGATCCACATCTGGCCCGCGCGCAACCCGCTGCAGTCGCTGAAGCCGCTCGAGCGTGGCAAGCCGCCGGAACGCCGTTTCGTGGGCCAGCTCCCGAACCGAGGGCAGATGGTCGCGCTCCCCGCGTGGAACCCCGGACAGGAACTGAAGCTCGCCGACCTGTTCCCGCCGGCGGCGATGTCGGACCGCCTTGCGCTCGATCGTGCGATCGACGACCGCTACTACGCGTCGGTCTACCGGGACTCCTCGCAGTTCAACTTCAACATGGTGACCACGCGCGATGCGATCAGCCTCTCGCGTGATCTCGAGATGCTCTCGATCTTCGGCATGCTGAAGCCGCCGGTGTACCTGCAGAACCCACCGAGCGACCCCAGCGTGCTGCGCATCTCGCGGCTGGGCGATCGCGCGCTCGACCTCTCCGACTACTTCACGCAGCCTTGCCTCATCATCATGGGGTGGATGAGCGCCCCGCTGCCGTATCCGCTGAAGGTGGACGGAGAGTCGGTGCCGTCGACCGGGCGCGTCATGGTGCGCTGGATCCAGCCGCTTCCCGCGGCGTACGACACGGTGATTCCCGAGCGGATTCCGCGGGCGACCGCGAAGCCTGCGGATGCGTCGGGGAAGGAAACCGGGAACGACGGCGACGACGCGAAGCCTGCCCCGAAGGACTGAACGGAGAACGAGGACGGCGCGCGCGCCGGAGCACTGCCATGCCGATGATCGAGACGGTCAACCTCACGAAGAAGTACGGCGAGTTCGTCGCGCTCGACAACCTCAACCTCGTCATCGAGGAAGGGACGTGCTTCGGCTTCATCGGGCCGAACGGCGCCGGCAAGACGACGACGATCAAGATCCTCGCGACGCTCCTGAAGCCGACGTGGGGCGAGGCGCGCATCGACGGCAAGGTCGTGGGCTACCAGAACCACCTGATTCGGCCGCTGATCGGCTACGTGCCCGACTTCATGGGCGCGTACCAGGACATGACGGTGACGGAGTACCTCGAGTTCTTCGCGGCGTGCTACGCGGTGCCGGCGGCGAAGCGCGAGAAGACGATCTCCGAGGTGCTGGCGCTGACCGACCTGACGCACAAGACCGAGAGCGAGGTCAACGGACTTTCGCGCGGCATGCAGCAGCGACTGGCGGTCGCGCGCGTCCTCATCCACGATCCGAAGGTGCTGCTGATGGACGAGCCGAGCTCGGGCCTCGACCCGCGCGCGCGCATCGAGATGCGCGAGCTGCTGAAGGAGCTGCGCCGGATCGGAAAGACGATCCTCATCTCGTCGCACATCCTGTACGAGCTCGCGGACCTCTGCAACGCCGTCGGCGTGATCGAGCAGGGCAAGCTGGTGTTCGCGGGCCCGGTGGCCGACCTCATGCAGCGCGCGAAGGTCGGCAAGGTCGTGCAGATCCAGGTCGAGTCGCGCACCGAGGAGGCGGCGCAGCTCCTGCGCGGAGTCCAGGGCGTCTCGCGCGTCGAGGTGGCGCTCGAGGAGGGCGGCCAGCGCATGGACGTGATGCTCGAGCCGAACGCCCAGATCGCGGCGAGCGAACTGGCCGCGCGCCTTCTTGCGCAGGGTTACCGCCTCGCGCGGCTCCAGCCCGAGCAGATCAGCCTCGAGACCGCCTTCATGCGGCTCACGAAGGGGCTTGTGAGCTGAGCCCCACCCACGAGACACCCATGCCGCACGCACTGCTGATCGTCAACCGCGACAAGCCGGAGGCCATGCGAACGGCCGACGCGATCCGCCCGACCATCGGGCGGCACGCGAGCCTCGCCGAGATCGATGCATCCGACGCGCCGCTCGCATCGTCGGTCGCGGCGTTCGACGTGGCGGTCGTCGTGGGTGGCGACGGCACGCTGATCGCGGAGACCAGGAGGCTGCTCGATCGCGGCAGGCCGATCGTGGGCGTCAACGCGGGGCGGCTCGGCTTCCTCGCGGAGTTCGACGTCGCGGATCTCGAGAAGCACGCCTCGCTCGTCCTCGGCAGCGCACCCCCGCTGCGCGAGCGCATGCTGCTCTCGATCGAGATCGCACGCGCGGACGGCTCCGTCGGCGCGACAGGCCTCGCGATCAACGACGCGGTCATCACCGCGGGCGCGCCGCACCGCATGATCGAGATGTCGATGTCGGTGGACGACGACGAGGCGGGCGTCGACATCACGGGCGACGGGGTCATCGTCGCGACGCCGACGGGATCGACGGCGTACAGCGCGAGCGCAGGCGGTCCGATCGTGCACCCGGACGTCGAGGGCATCACCATCACGCCGATCTGCGCACAGAGCCTCGCCTTCCGGCCGGTCGTCGTCGGCGCGCACGAGACGGTGACCATGTCGCTGCGGCGCGTCAACGACGGGACATGCCTCGTTCTCGACGGGCAACGCTCGATCGCCCTCTCGAAGGGGGACCGCGTCTCGATGCGCAGGCACGCGCTCCGCGCCAAGTTCGTGGCGAATCCGTCGAACCGCTACTGGGATGCTCTCCGCGCGAAGATGCGGTGGGCGGCGCCGCCGTCGTATCGCACGTGACACGCGCCGTGCGCGAGGCGGCATCGGCGCGGATCCGGGCGGAAACACGGGCTGAGACCCGACATGGTCCGTCCCGGGAATTCGCGAGGGTCGCCAGATCGGCGCACGCCGCGCGCACGCGAGCCGCCGGGGGAGGATCTGCGGTATCTTTCGCCCGCCATGATCGACCTGAAGGATCTCCGCGAGAACCCCGACAAGTACCGCAACGGCGTGCGCGACAAGTGCATGCAGGTCGATGTCGACCGACTGCTCGCGCTCGACGAAGGTCGTCGCGCCATCCTCACGCGGCTTGAGACCGCGCGCAGCGAGCAGAACCGGATCTCGAAGGAGATCGGACCGAAGATCGGGCAGCTGAAGGGGAAGCTCAAGTCGGCCGCAGGCGACGAGAAGGATCGCCTGCAGATCGAGATCGCGTCCCTCGAGGCGAAACCGGCGGAACTGAAGCAGCAGGTCGCCGAGGAAGAGCGCCATCTCGCCGCGATCGAGCCCGAGTTCAGGGCGCTGTGGCTGCAGGTTCCGCAGCCCCCTGCGGGCGATGTGCCGAAGGGAAGGGGCAGCGAGGACAACGTCGAGATCCGCCGCTGGGCGCCCGCGGGCTGGGACTTCGCGAAGACCTTCGCCGAGAATCGCGGCTTCAAGCCGCGCACGCATCTCGAGCTCGTGAAGATGCACGGGCTCGTCGACTTCGAGCGCGGCGTGAAGATGTCGGGCACGCGTCACTACGTGCTCACGGGCCTCGGCATGCGGCTCCATCAGGCGGTGCTCCGCTACGCCGTCGACTTCATGGCCGACAAGCGTGGCTTCCAGCCGATGGGCATTCCCGTCATCGTGAAGGAGGAGTGCATGGTGGGCACCGGCTTCTTCCCCGCGGGGCGCGAGCAGGCGTACCACATCGAGGAATCGAAGCGCGGCTCGGGCCACGACCTCTTCCTCACCGGAACCGGCGAGGTGGGCCTGATGGGCCTCCACGCCGACGAGATCGTGTCGGCCGAACAGCTGCCCCTCAAGTACTGCACCGTGTCGACCTGCTTCCGCCGCGAGGCGGGCGCCGCCGGCAAGGACACCGCCGGCCTCTACCGCATCCACCAGTTCGACAAGGTCGAGCAGGTGGTGGTGTGCCGCGCGGACGACGCGGAAAGCCGCGGGTGGCACAAGCAGATGATCGAGTCGGTCGAGATGATCCTCCAGTCGCTCGGCCTTGCGTACCGGCTGCTCCAGTGCTGCACGGGCGATCTCGGCGTGAAGAACGAGGACATGATCGACATCGAGAGCTGGATGCCCGGACGTGGCGAGGCCGGGAAGGACGGTGCCCCGACCGGCGAGTTCGGCGAGACGCACTCGGCGAGCCGCCTCAACGACTTCCAGTGCCGCCGCCTCAACCTCCGGTACAAGGATGCCGACGGAAAGACGCGCTTCGCATACGCGCTCAACAACACGGTGGCGGCCAGCCCGCGCATCCTGATCCCGCTCCTCGAGATGCACCAGCAGGCAGATGGCTCGGTGCTCGTTCCCGAGGCGCTGCGACCCTACATGGGTGGCATCGCGAAGATCGGGTGACGGCATCCTTCGACGAATCGCGACAGAGGGCGTCCCCTTGGGCGTTCGCACGGCCAACGTCAGGCACCCCGAGGTGAACCCATGGCATGCACGTTGCGACTCCCGGTCCCCTTCCGCGCCCTTCCGATCCGGCTCCCGCTGGGGCTCGCCCTCGGATGGCTCGCTGGATTGGCGGTGCTCGCCTCATCGACCTCGACCCACGCACAGGCTCCGGGAGGCGGCTTCGGACCGCCCGGATCGGGGCCTGCCGGACCGGGAGGCCCGGGCGGGCCCGGTGGCCCCGAGCGCGAGATCCTCAAGGAGTTCGACAAGGACGAGAACGGCCGACTCGAGGGCGCAGAACTGGACGCCGCACGCACGGAACTGAAGAACGCGCCGCAGGGCGGGCGCGGGCGCGGCGGCATGCGCGGACCGGGTGGAGGACCGGGTGCAGCACCTGGAGGAGGAGGCCCGGGCGGGCGCGGCGGAGGCGCCGCCAAGGAGCCGGGGCCGAAGCTCTCGCCGAAGGACGTGACGAACTACCCCGATGCCGCCCTGTTTGCGCAGGATGTCGTGCGGACCGTGTTCCTCGACTTCGCCGTCGCGAACTGGGAGGAGGAGCTCGAGCTCTTCCACAACACCGACGTCGATGTGCCCGCGAGGATGACCGTCGACGGAAAGGTGTACGAGGGCGTGGGCGTCCACTTCCGCGGCGCGTCGAGCTACATGATGGTGCCGCGCGGCTCGAAGCGCTCGCTCAACATCGCCGTCGACCACACCGATCCGAAGGCGCGGCTCCACGGGCAGAACACGCTGAACTTCCTGAACGCGAACGGCGACGCGTCGTTCATGTCGTCGCTCCTCTACGCGCAGCTCGCCGCGCCGCACATCCCTGTCCCGAAGGCGAACTTCGTCGAGGTCGTGGTGAACGGCGAGTCGTGGGGCGTGTTCGTGAACGTCGAGCAGTTCAACAAGGTCTTCCTGCGCGAGCACTGGCCCGAGTTCGAGGGCGAGGGCGCGCGGTGGAAGGTGATGGGCTCGCCACGCGGGACGGGCGGGCTCGACTATCGCGGTGAAGAGTTCGAAGCCTACCGCCAGCGCTACGAGATCAAGACGAAGGACCGCGCGAAGGACTGGGAGGCGCTTGTCACGCTGTGCAGGACGTTGAGCGAGACGCCGATCGACAAGCTCGAGGACGCGTTGAAGCCGATGCTCGACATCGACGGCGCGCTGTGGTTCCTTGCCCTCGACGTCGCGTCGGCCAACTCGGACGGCTACTGGACGCGCGCGAGCGACTACTCGCTGTACCGCGACCCGAAGGGCGTGTTCCACATCGTGCCGCACGACATGAACGAGGCGTTCAAGGCGCGGCATGGTGGCCCGGGAGGACGCGGTGCTCCGGGAGGGCCGGGAGGGCCGGGTGGTTTCGGCCCGCCGGATGGATTCGGACCCGACTTCGATGGTCCGCCGGGAGAAGCGCCACGCGAAGGTCGACCCGGTCGCGGCATGCGCCCGCGGCCCGCGGATCCGTCGGAGGCTCCGCCCCCGCCGAGCGCACCTGGTGCCGTGCGCGGCACGGGCGTGCCGCAGGATGCAGAGCCCGCGCCTCGCGGGCGTGAGGGTGTGGGTAGCTCGGGAAGCGGCTCGATGACCGAACTCGATCTACTCGTCGGGATGGACGATCTCACCAAGCCCCTGCGCAGCCGCCTGCTGCAAGTCCCGGCGCTGCGCGAGCGCTATCTCGCGAACATCCGTGCGCTTGGCGCGGAGATGTCGTGGGAGAAGATGGCACCGGTCGTCGCGCGACTGCGCGCGACGATCGCCGACCGCGTTGCGCGCGACACGAGGAAGGCGTTCACGACCGAGATCTTCGAACGCGATACGTCGCCCGAGCCGAGCGGCACGCTCCGGCAGTTCTTCGAGAAGCGGTCGACGTACCTTTCTGGATACATCCCGAAGGAGATGCCGAAGAACGACGGGAGCGAGCGATCGGTCCCCACGGGAAACACCACCCCCGCGAGTCCTTCCGCGGGTACCCCCCGCCGTCCGAGCCGAACTCCTGCCCCAGGATCGAACTGAGCGATGCCCGAGTTCCTGACCAGCGCCTTCGCGAACGACTCGGAGCTGAGCTTCGGGGACGCCGCGACGCGGCTGATCGCCGCCCTCGTCATGGGTTGCCTCGTCGCGGGCATCTACCGATGGACCCGGGGGCGTGCGGCGGACCATCGGCTGCTTGCGACGCTGGTCCTCCTGACGCTCCTCCTCAGCGTGACGACGATCGTGATCGGCAACAACGTCGCGCGCGCGTTCAGCATCGTGGGCGCGCTGTCGATCGTGCGCTTCCGCACCGTGGTCGAGGACACGCGCGACACGGCGTTCGTGATCTGCGCGGTGGCGATGGGGCTGGCCGTGGGCGCGGGCTACATCGCCGTGCCGTCGATGGCCCTGCCGCTGATCGCGCTCGCGGCGAAGGTCTTCGGAGGGAAGCCCTCGAAGAACGCCGGCGCCACCAGTTCATTCACGCTGCATGTGAAGGTGGCGCCCGATTTCGCCGAGCGCGCCGCCCTGCGACGCGAGCTCGATGTCTGCGCGCCGGGCGCGCAGCTCCTCGGCATCGAGAGCGTGCGCGCGGGTGCGGCGATCGAACGGAGCTACGAGATCGCCATCACCGGCGAACGCGAAGCCGACGCCATCATCGACCGGCTTTCCGCGATCCAGGGCGTTGTCGCGGTCGAGGTCGTTCGCGCGGGCAAGTAGCGCGAGCGACCACGCGGGGGCGCGGCGGCCTCGCCATCGCGCGCTCAGCGGTTCGTCCAGCCCGTCGGCTTGATCGCGTAGTCGAAGGAACCGTCGACGAAGAGATCGATGAGCGCGTAGGTCGGCTCGCAGTAGGTCTTGTGCGGCCTCCACCATCCGCCGCACACCGCGCCGCTGCAGCAGTAGGTGACGCCGTCGGCGACGCAGCGATCGATGAGATGCGTGTGTCCCGAGAGGACGAGCTTGACGTTGCCGGCCTTGCGGAAGACCCCGTGCACGGTGGGTGCGTCGAGGTGGACGAGTCCGCCCGAGATCACGGTCTGGTCGTTCTTCCGCTCGGTCTCGCCGCCGCGGACCGCGGGCGTGACGGTGATGATCGGTACGTGCGAGACGACCACGGTCGGCAACTTCGTGGCCGCAAGATCGGCCTCGAGCCACGCGCGCTGCTCGTCGGTGAGGTACGCGAGGTAGCCGCACTCGTCCTTCGGATCGCGCTCGACCGAGGAGAGCACGATGAAGTGCCAGCCGTTCCGGTCGAAGCTGCGCCAGCGGCCGGAGAGCCCGAGTTCCGCGACCGGCCGCGCGTAGCCGAAGTCGGGTTCGTCGCCCTTGAGCCCCGCTTTCGAGAGGCAGAAGCCGAAGATGTCGTGGTTGCCGAGGCAGTGCTCGACAGGCACGCGGCAGTGCTCGCGGAAGAGCTTGTGGAGGAGCGCCCACTCGCGGTCGACCTGCTCGCGCTTCGCGGCGAAGCTGTCCATGATGAGGTCGCCGCCGGTGAGGATCATCTCGATGCCGTCGGCCTGCGCCGCCTCGAAGGCGAGCTTCATGCCCGGCTCGCTGTCGCGGTCGGGCGTGATGTGGAGGTCGGTGAAGTGCGCGAAGCGGAGCGCGCGATTCTTCGCGCCGGCGGCGGACGCAGCCGTGGGCGCCGCAGCTGCCTGCGATGCGTTCGACGCAAGCGTGCGCGAAGGCGACACGAGGGCGGCGAGCCCCGCGAGACCGGTGAGCGTCGTGAACGAGCGGCGATCGAGGTTCGGCATGCGCGCAGACTACGCGATTCCCGCGTGCATGCAAAGACTTCCGACCCTGACGGGGAGCCCGCGCGACGCGTGTGGATGCGTCAGTCGGCCCGGCGGCGACGCGCGACGAACGCGTCGAACTCGGCGCGGGTGATGCGACCGTCGCCGTCGGCGTCGGCCGCCTCGAAGGCACGGGCCACGATCGCGCCGCCCTCCCCCTTCTCGATCGCACCGTCGCCATCGTCGTCGAGGAACGCGAACTGCGCGGCGCGATCACGGCGGAGTCCGCGCGCGGCGCCACCGAAGCCGGCGGCGCCGCCGAAGCCATCGGCGGACTCGTCGACGAGCTCGTACTCGATGTAGCCGATCAGCATCTCGTCGGTCGTCTGCTGGCCCCAGCGCACGCGCGCCGTCGGATCAGGGTTCGCGGGGTTCGCCGCCGAGTTGTCGAAGACGGCCTCGATGCCGAGCACGGTGCCGCGCGTGATGAGCACGGGCTCGGCGTATTCGTAGGACAGCTGCCAATCGAAGTCGTAGCGCGGCACGTCAAGCAGGATCTCGCGGGCGGTGGTCGTGTCGATGGTCGTGTCAGTGGGCGCGTCGGCGGTCGCGTCGGTGGCGGCATCGCCCGATGAAGCACCGGCCGTCGACCCGGTTGTCGCGCGCGGAACCTCGCGGTACGCGCGGAAGCTCTTGCCGCGATTGTGCATGTGGGGGATCCATGCCAGAAGCCGCGCATCGAAGGGCACCGTGAGCGCCGCGCCCTCGCGATGGTCGGCCGCACCGGGCGGGATGTCGAGCTTCGGATCGAAGAGGCCCGCGGTGCGAACCTCGTGCTTCGGCTTCGCGTCGGCGAACACGAGGCCGAGGCGCGTGCGATCGGTGGTGGCGCGGCCGTTCGGCGTGTAGTGCAGCTGGAAGACGAGGTCGCAGCCCGCGGGCAGGCGCTTTGCGCGCAAGGCGTCGTAGATCTTCGAGCCGTTGCCCGGCACGTACGCCGCGAAGAAGCCGCGCGATTCGTCGGCAGGGCCGCGTGCGCCCTTCGGAACGGCGAAGACGAGCACGTGGTGCACGACATCGCGCGAGGTCGGCGCGACTTCCCACGCGCGTACCCAGCGATCCTCGGTGAATCCGGTCTCGACGCGGAGGTTGACGTAGGGCATGGTGCCCGTCGCCTTCACCTCGACCTCGCGCGGCAGTTCGACGACGAGGTCGGGCTTCCCGATGCGCCACTCGGGCGCGGGGCCGCGCGGCGCGGGTGACTTTGATGTGTCGCCGAGCGGACGGTCGCTCGACTCGAGCCAGGCGATGAGCAGTTGCTTTTCCCGATCGGTCAGCGAGGCGTCGTTCGTGAATCGATGCGGCGAGCCCGCGGGGAGTTCCGCGAACCAGGGCGGCATCGTCTCGTCCTCGACGACGCGCGCGATCGTGCGCGCGCGACGAACGAGGTCGTCGGCGGTCTCGAGCGAGAACGGCGCGACGCCACCCGTGCGATGGCACTCGGTGCACGAGCGCGCGACGATCGGAGCGATGTCGGTCGCGTAGGTTGGCGGCTCTTCCTGCTTCGCCTTCGGAGCGACGGCCGGCTGCGCGAAGGTGAAGGTGGAGGTGGCGGAGGAGAGCGACACACCCACGGCAAGAGCGCGCGCCACGCCCCACGGAGAGGCCGCCGTCGGCCGACGGGTGCGACCGCTCGCCCTCGCTTCTCGGCGGGCGGGCACCTGCAGCATGGTTCGAAGGGATGTTCCTTGCATGGATTTCTCCGGGTTCGCAACGGCCAGGATCGGGCCGGAATTGCCCGATTTCCAGTGGCGATCCCCGATTTCCCTCCGACCGGGCTGAAGTCGCCCCACCGCCTTGACGATCCTGCGGCGGACGGTAGACTTTCCGTCCCACATCCCATTCCCCGATAGCTCAGTTGGTAGAGCGGCGAGCTGTTAACTCGCATGTCACTGGTTCGAGTCCAGTTCGGGGAGTTCCCAAAGCGGGTTGACCGAGAACGGTCAACCCGCTTGTTCATTGGTGGGGACGCGGGAACATCGATCCTGAGGCGCCGGGGGGCATCTCCCCGCTCTCTCGCTCGCACCGATCCGTGGGTCCGTGAAGTCGCCCCGCGAGAGGGGTTGCTCTCACGCGCTCTCTGCTCTCGGTGAACAGGTTCGCGTGGCTCGCGCTAGGCGCAAGCGTCTCGAAACTCAGTCATACTGACGGCGATGAGGAGTCTCACCCGCCCGGCTGCGCTCCGCCCCGGAGACACGATCGGCATCTGCACGCCGTCGTTTCCCGCGCATGTCGCGTTCCGTGCGAAGTACCTCCACGGCGTCGCCGAGCTCACGCGGCTCGGTTTCCGCGTGATCGAGGGCAGCCTGACCGCGCGAGCGACCTCGCAAGGCGCGCGATCGGGGACGCCGCAGGAGCGCGCCGCCGAGATCAACGAGCTCTTCTCCAACCGCGAGGTGCGCGCGATCATCACGACGATCGGCGGCAGCAACTCGTCGAGCCTCGTGCCGTACCTCGACTTCGCGGCCGTGCGGGCAAACCCCAAGATCTTCTGCGGATACAGCGACATCACCTCGCTGCACCTCGCGTTCATGCGCCACGCGGGGCTGTCGACCTTCTACGGGCCCGCCGTGGTGCCGAACTTCGGCGAGTGGCCCGAACTGCCGCACGAGATGATCGATTCGTTCCTCGATGCGACGATGCGGCATCTCTCTGGCTCGCGCGAACTCGTCGCACCGAGCCGCTGGAGCCGTCACATGCGCGATGCCCGCACCGACGCGTGGCGCACCGAGCCGCGCACCTGGGAGCCGCACGGTGGCTGGCGCACCGTCACGCATGGCCTTGCCGAGGGCCCGGCGCTGGCGCTGAACCTCAACACGCTTCGCTCGAACACAGGCACCCCCGAGATGCCGGACTTCGACGGCGTCATCCTCTTCATCGAGGACATGTCGAGCTCGCCCACGCAGGCGGAGCGCGCGTTCCGCCACCTCGCGGCGCTCGGCGTCTTCTCGAAGGTCGCCGGACTGGTCTGGGGCCGGGTCGAACATTGGTCGGACGAGGGCTGCCCGATCGCGGTCGAGGATCTCCTTCTCGAGGCGATCCGTGGCGAACTTGGGCGCGATCCGGCGTTCCCGATCGCGACCGACTTCGACTGCTGCCACACGACCCCGATGCTGACGATCGCGCAGGGCGTGCGCGTGCGCCTTGACACGCACGGCGCGGCTGCACAGATCACGGTGCTCGAGCCAGCGGTGGTGAGTTGACGGCGGGGGCTGTTGCCCCCCGTTTCGATCGCCACCCTGCTCGCAAGGTGCGAAGGGATCGGCCGTCACCCCCTCTAGGACGCTCAGAACGCGATCTAAAGTTGGGATCCGTTTCGCCCGGGGAGTTCCCAAAGCGGGTTGACCGAGAACGGTCAACCCGCTTGTTCGTTGGGAGGGCAGTATTGTACTCGCGGTTTGCCCAATGGCTTTGGCGGTTTTCACGAGCCGACACGAATGCCCCCTGCGAGACCTCTATGGCCAACAGTGCTTCGCCTCTCCGCCGCCTCGAGACCTACTGGAAGATCGAAGCGGGCAACGCCTTGCTCATCCCCGCGCTCGCTGTCTACCTGGTGCTGAGGTCGGGTGGGACGATCTCGACCGCGCTGGTCCTTTCAGGACTTGCGTGTTCGTTTCTGCTCGTGATCGGCACCATCGTGCTGCGGATGATGCTGCGCAAGGCGCGCGGCGAGCCCGACGCGACCAAGGGCAGGATCGCGCTGCTCGCCTGGATGCGCTGGCCCGCGATCGGCCTGTGTGCCGCGGCGGCGGTCGCCGCCGGAGCGGAGTGGATCAACGGCAGCCCGGAGCTTTCCCCGCAGTTCGTGGCGCCTGCAGTGCTGCTCCTCCTCGCGGTGCTCGAGTACATCAACTACTACCACGTGCAGCTGCAGCACTTCGATCACGCACCCGACTGGCAGCGGCTCGTCTCGGGCCGCGGGTTCCGACGATCGCATCTCGCCCGCGAGATCGAGCGGTGGAAACGGGCACAGCGCCGCGGTGCGTGAGCCGAGGCGTCAGCCACGAGCGTTGGCTTCGCGGATGAGCGAGCGTCGTTTCACCACCATTTCATTGCCGCGTGGATTTCACCGACGCATGGGATAGACCCGCGCACTCCGACCGGGTACGGTCGGCGCCATGAACCTTCGGGCACTCCCACTCGTCGCGTGCGCCGTCTCCATCGTCGCGACGTTCGTCGTCGCCGCGTCCGCGACGGCGCAGGTCCACTACCACGACAGCGGTCACCCCTGGAAGCAGCGCGCGCGGTCCGGCCCTGACGCAGAGGTGCCCGGCTGGTACTACAACCTCGGCATCACCGGCATGCGCGCGGAGCTCGTGACCGACGAGCCGAAGTCGCTTGTGATCCGTCACGTGTTCGCGAACTCCCCTGCCGCCGGCATCGTCCGCACGGATGACCGAATCATCGGTGCCGGTGGGCAGCCGTTCCGCGAGGCGCACCTCAACGGCTACGGCGAGGAGGTCTTCGGCGCGACGGGACCGATCGGCGAGTTCGCAACCGCGCTCGAAGCCGCGCAGGACGCGCGCGCGAAGTCGCCGGGAAAGCTGGCATTGACGATCCTGCGCGATGGAACGGAACTCGCGGTCACGATCGACGTGGGCACGACATACGGCAGCTTCGGCAAGGACTACCCGGCCGACTGCGCGAAGTCGGACCGGATCGCGAAGGAGTTGCTCGAGTACCTCGTCGAGCACCAGCGCGACGACGGATCCTTCGGCGACGCGGTGCATGACACCTTCGCGCCGCTTGCGCTCCTTGCAAGCGGAGACCCGAAGTACATGCCGGCCGTGGAGCGGTGCGTTCGCCGCCTCTGCGAAGTGACGAAGGCGTCGGACCCGGACGCGAAGGCGTCGCTTCCGAACTGGAAATACATGGGCGCGGCGCTCGTGCTCAGCGAGTACTACCTCGCGACGCACGCGGCGTGGGTGCTCCCCGAACTCCAGGAGGTGCACGACTTCATCGCCGCGGGCCAGTACCTCGACATGTCGCAGATCAACCCGCGCGCGAAGGAGTCGCACCCGCACAGTTTCCCGAAGGGTCCGCGCGACTCGCACGGCGGCTGGGGACACAACCCCGGGTTCGAGGGATACGGTCCGATCGCGATGATCACGGCACAGGGCGCGCTTGCCTACGCCATGATGTCGCGCTGCGGGATCGAGATCGACCGCGCGAACCACGACGCCGCGTACGACTTCCTGCGGCGCGGCAGCGGGAAGAACGGCTACGTCTGGTACGGCGACGGTGTCGGCGGGCGCGACGACGGCTGGGCCGACATGGGACGCACGGGCGCGGCCGCGATCGCGAACTTCCTGAGCCCGCACCCCGACGCCGTGTATCGCGACCGGGCGCAGTTGCACGCGACGGTCATCGGCAGGCATCCGCAGAGCTTTCCCGACACGCACGGCTCGCCCGCGATGGGTATGGGCTACACGGCGCTCGGCGCGAGCATCGACCCCGCGAGTTTCCGCGCGCTGATGGACGCGAACCGATGGTGGTTCGCGCTCGCCCAGTGCACCGACGGAACCTACTACTACCAGCCGAACCGCGACAACGCGGGCTACGGCGCCGAGCAAGGGAACGACGCCCCCGCCGGCCAAGCCCGCCGATCGCGGCAACGCGTCGCGACCGATCAAGGTGTTTATCCTCGCTGGGCAATCGAACATGCAGGGGCACGCCGCCATCTCGACCTTCGACGCGATGGCCGACGACCCGAAGACCGTCGCGCTCCTCAAGGAGATGCGCGGTGCCGATGGCGCGCCGCGGGTGTGCGAGCGGACATGGATCTCGTCGGTGGGCTGCCTCGGCGATGCCTACACCGACCTCACCGAGGCGAAGGGCCGCCTGACGGCCGGGTTCGGAGCGCCGGAGAACAAGATCGGCCCGGAGTTCACCTTCGGCATCACCATGGAGAAGCGGCTGGGCGAGGACATTCTCCTCATCAAGACCTCATGGGGTGGTCGGAGCCTGCACACCGACTTCCGCCCGCCGAGCGCGGGGCCGTTCGCGTGGCGTGCGGGCGAGCTCGCCGAGCGGGCGGCGCGCGGCGAAGACGCCGCGAAGGTTGCGGCAGAGAAGATCGCAGCCACGGGCGTCTACTACCGCGAGAGCTCGCCGACATTCCGCGAGTGGTGCCTGGCTTTGATGCCACGCGGGGCCATGAACTGGCCGGCTTCGTCTGGTTCCAAGGCTTCAACGACTACGTCGATGGCGGCGTGTATCCCGATCAGGACAAGTCGGGCGGATACAACCTGTACGCCGAACTGCTCGGCCACTTCATCCGCGACGTGCGCGCGGAGCTCGCGGCGCCGAAGATGCCTTTCGTGATCGGCGTCATGGGGATCGATGGGATGAGGGGTGACACCACACCACCGATGAAGAACTTCCGCGAGGCACAGCGGAAGGTGTCGACGCTCGACGAGTTCAAGGGGAACGTGATCGCCGTCGAGACCGCGCCCTTCTGGGACGACGAACTCGAGCGACTGGTGGAGCGGAGCGAGCGTTCGAAGAACCCAGAGGTCGACTTCACGCCGGAAGAGCGCAAGCGCCTCGCGGGTGCGTCGAACGGTGGCTACCACTACCTCGGTGCCGCGAAGATCCTCGCGCCGATCGGGCGGGCGTTCGCGGACGCGCTGGTCGGAGCCAAGGAGATCGAAACGAAGACCCTCGAGACCGGGGCGGGCAAGGCGCACTGACCGCGGCCGCAAGTATCGACCGCACTGGAGTAGGCTGCGAGCAAGGATGCCGAAGGAACCCAACGATTTCGATTGCCGCAGCGTCCGCCAAGTGCTGAAACTGCGGTTCCGCGACTGGATGTGGCCGACTGCAATCGCAATCACCGTCCTGATTCCCTGGATCGCGACCGCGCAGAACGACGCGGAGGTGCTTTCGGTCATGGAGAGCGCGTCTGCGAATGCGCAGCCCAATCCCCCAGGAAGCTACGGGATCGGATCGCTGACCTACTACCTGAACGCCTACGGGCCGCTCGTCATGCTGGCGGCGATCGGCTTCGCCGGGGTGCGTTGGTGCTGGCTCGGACATCTGCGCCCTCGCGAGGATCAGCGATGCGCGGGATGCGGCTATCTGATCGGGGGATTCGCCGACTCTCCGCCCAACGCGCGGTGCTCCGAATGTGGTGCCGACGCAACCGTGCAACGGACGCCCACGGTGCGGAGCTGGCTGCGGGAGTCGTTCCGCGGAGTCACGATCGCGCGACTGGCGATCGATCTACCCGGGCTCCTGCTGCTCGGCTTCGTCGCGTTCGTGTTCGTGCTGATCACGCTGGTTGTGTTCGGTGTGATCACGATCGACTGAGCCAAGCTGGGCGATCGCTGCTATCGCGCATCGCCGAGTGCAACAAGCGGCTCACCCACCGGCTCCGACTCGATGAACGCCATGAGTTCGCCGAGCTTCAGATCCGCGAGCTTCTTGTCCTTCCAACCGCGCTCTACGAGCTCGCGCTCGAGGGCGCGGAGGCGCGGAACCTCCGACTTCGCGGCACCGCCGTAGACCTTCAGCGCGGCAAGGCAGCGGCCGATGCGGCCATCAAGCCCCCAACGCCCCGGCTCGATGAGATCGATACAGAGCGGCAGGCCTTCGGCGATCCGATGCTGCGCCAGGATCTCGAGGCCGCTCGTGCGGATGCCGTCGGCGAACATGATGCCGCTCGGCGCGGGCTCGACGACGGCGGCGTGGATCGCGGGCAAGAGCGGCGCAATCT
>JAJTGL010000115.1 GCA_021297795.1 Planctomycetaceae bacterium | reverse complement strand
GCCGCGATCAAGTTCTCGCCGGGTGTCGAACGTGCCGACTTCGCCGCGATCGACGTGCCGACTGCATGGGAGTGGATCGCCGAAGGCGATCGGCTGGTGCAGGCGGTCGCGTGGAGCGGCGAGTTCGCCGGTGCCGACGGCGAAGCAGGCAAGACGCGGGCAACGCTGCTCGCGCCGCGATCGGCGCAGCGCACCGCGCCCGACGAAGCGCCGCAGTCGATCGCGGGTCTCCCCGACGACGCGCGACACGACCGACTCCCGATCGCCGAGGGGATCCGCCCCGGCGACTTCCTCGGCGAGCCCGTCGCGGCGCTCGAGCGCGCGGCGCTCCTCACCGAGGCCGCGGCAGGCGGGACGCAGGAACTTGCCCGTGGACTCGGCCTCGTCGTCTCGCGTGCGCCGCTTGCCGAGCCGTGGTTCGAGAGCTTCGAGTTCATCGAGGAATGCACCGCGCGCGAGGATGCGCTGCGCACGGCGCTCGCCCGTCACACGCTGGTCGCGCGCAGCGTGCGCGTGCGCGGCCGTGCCGCCGACGCCGACGCGATCACGCGCGCGCTGGGCGCGCGACCCGACGGCAGTGGAGTCGTCTTCATCTTCCGCGAAGGAAAGCGCGCCCGTGCGTTGGTCGCACGGGCGCGCTGAATCAACCTGTTGTCCTCGCCCACGGCCGGCAGCCGACCGGCGCCGGGTCAGCCGCCACAGCCGCAGAACGCCTGCGCGAGCTTGACGCAGGTGGTGTCCCAGCCCGAGGTGCAGCACGACTCGTCGAGCGAGCAGACGAAGCCGCAGCACAGTTCATCCGAGCAGAACGGCACCGTCTCGTGCTCGTTGCAGCAGCTGCCGGCCTCCGGATCGCCGCAGAACGAGCCGCCGCCGCAGACCGAGCAGAGATCGTTCGCGATGGCCGCGCAGGTCTGATCCCATGCGCCGTCGCAGCAGAACGAGTCGACGTCGCAGACCTCGTCGCAGCAATCCTGGTCGTTGCAGTTCGGGTTGTTGTGCGGGAAGCAGCAGTTGCCGGCCTCGGGGGTGCCGCATTCGGGGTCCGGGCAGGCCGTCTCGCAGGCGGGGTTGATCTGCGCCTGGTCCGCGCAGAACTGATCCCACTCGGTCGTGCAGCAGAAGATGTCGATCAGGCAGATCGCGTCGCAGCACGCCTCGTCGTTGCACCACGGGCCGAAGTGCGGCTCGCAGCAGGTTCCGGCGCAGCGTCCGCCGCACTCGGCCTGGTAGCGCTCGCAGCCCTTCGTCGCGAAGATGTAGCCGACGCAGGTTGCGTCCCACTCGTTCTCGCAGCAGAAGGCGTCGGTCTCGCAGACCGCCTCGCAGCAGTCGGCGTCGCCGCACGCGGGGCCGTTGTGCGGGATGTTGCAGCCGGGGAGGCCCACGCGTCCGCACTCGGGGATCTCGTCCTCGCAGAGCTTGCGCGCGCGATCGACGCAATCCTCGTCCCACGTGGTCTGGCAGCAGTACTCGAACTCCTCCGCGGCGCAGACCGCGGCGCAGCAGTCGCCGCGGTTGCAGCCGGGCTGATCGTGCTCGCTGAAGCAGTTGCCGCTGACGGGAAGTCCGCAACCACCGACGCAGGTGCGGCGCGCCTCGAGGACGCACGACGAATCCCACCGGACATCGCAGCAGTACGGCTCGTAGCGGCAGACGGCCTCGCAGCAGGAGGCGTCGTCGCAGAACGGCGTCTGGTGCGGCACCAGGCAGCTGCCCGTGCAGATGTCGCCGCAGCCCGGGTAGGTGCAGCAGGTGATGCGGGCGATCGAGACGCAGCCCGAGTCCCAGCCTTCCGTGCAGCAGGACGGATCGATGTTGCAGACACCCGCGCAGCAGACTTCATCGTTGCATCCGCCGTTCTCGGGGTGGGCCTCGAAGCAGCTGCCGGTGCAGGGGCAGGGCCAGCTGTTCGCCGGCACGCACAGTGCGCGCGCGGCGGCAGCGCAGGATGCGCTCCAGCTCACCTCGCAGCAGACCGGATCGTTCTGGCAGACCACGGTGCAGCAGGTGGCGTCCTCGCAGCCCGGCGTCGCGTGCGTCGAGTCGCACGGACCCTCGCGTGGGCAATCGCCGAACGTGTAGCAGATGCCCTTCGCGACGCGCACGCACTCCTCGCTCCAGCCGAAGGTGCAGCAGAGGGGGTCGACCGCGCAGACCGCGTTGCAGCAGAGTTCGTCCGAGCAGCCGCCGTTGCCGTGCAGGACGAGCGGTGAACCGGCGGCGGGGCACTGCGCGAATCCGAGGTCGCACGCATACACGGCGTTCGCCGCGCAGGTCTCGTCCCACGCGCGCGAGCAGCAGAGCGGGTCGAGCACGTTGCAGATGTACGCGCAGCACTCCTCGTCCTCGCAGCTCGGGAGGAAGCTCGGCACCGAGCAGGGTCGCGTGCGCGGATCGCCGCAGGCGACCGCGCTCTCGAGGCAGTACGTGCCCGCGTAGACCACGCAGAAGATGTCCCACTCGACCTCGCAGCAGGTCTGGTCGAGGATGCACACGTTGTCGCAGCACTCTCGGTCGAGGCAGCCGGGGCTCTCGTGGGGATAGAAGCAGCTGCCGGCCGTGAGCGATCCGCACTCGCTGCAGTTCGCGATCGCGATGTCCGCGCAGGCCTGGTCCCAGCCGCCGCCGGCGCCGCCGAGGCAGCAGGACGGATCGATGAGGCAGACGGTCGTGCAGCAGGCGGGTTCGGAGCAGCCGCGGCCGCCGTGCGGGAAGTAGCAGCTGCCGGTGGCGCTGTCGCAGACGTTGTTGATCGCGGGATCCGGCGAGAGCGCGCACTGCGAGATCGCCATCTGCACGCAGGTGTAGTCCCACTCGACCGCGCAGCAGAAGCTGTCGACGTAGCAGACCGCGTCGCAGCAGCGGGCGTCGCTGCAGCCCGGGTTCTCGTGCACGGTGCGGCAGCTCGCGTTCGTTCCGCCGTCACCGCAGCGGCAGCTCTGGATCACGCAGATGTTGGTGTCGTTCGCGGCGTTCGCGCAGTTGTAGTCCCAGCGCAGATCGCAGCAGAACGGGTCGATCGCGCAGACCGCCTCGCAGCAGACCGCGTCGTTGCAGTAGGGGGTCGGCTGCGAGTGGCAGCAGCTGCCCGCCCGCGGATTGCCGCAGCCGCGGCAGTAGCGCTCGGCCCAGTTCACGCAGGCCTGGTCCCAGGTCTCCTCGCAGCAGCGGGGATCGATCGAGCACACCGTGGTGCAGCACTCGGCGTCCCGGCAGTTCGGGTTCTCGTGCACGACGAGGCACGAGCCTGCGGCGTCATCGCCGCACTCGTCGGTCAACTCGACCGCGAGGGCCACGCAATCCTCGTCCCAGCGCAGCTGGCAGCAGTACTCGGCACCCGGGGTCGAGCAGACGGCCTCGCAGATCGCGCCGTTGTTGCAGGATGGCGTCGCGTGCGGCTCGAAGCAGGAATCCTTCACGAGTCCGCAGTCGGAGCAGAACTTCGTGGCGATCGCCACGCAGACGTCGTCCCACGCGGCGTCGCAGCAGGCGGGTTCGGCCGTGCAGACGAGCGAGCAGCACACCGGGTTGCTGCAGCCGCCGCCGAAGAGGTTGGTCGTGAAGCAGTCGTTGGTCGCGTCGCCGCACGCATCCTGGGCGTGCGCGGTCCGCGCAGACGACGTCAGCGCGAGGATGACCGGCAGCACGGCCGCAAGGAGCATCCGTGCGAACCGAAGGGTGTTGCGTGGCGCGGCTGGCTGGTCGTTCATGAGTCGCATGGATGCGGCTGTTGCTTTCGTGATCGCTTACGCGGATCGGGACGTGGAGGGGAATCGGCAGGCAATCGAGAAGGACGCTCGTGCGCGATGGTCATGGAACGGTGAGGAACTTCACGGACCCGGCGTTGAGGCCGCCCGTGTCCTTGAACGGCGCGCCGATCAGCGAGAAACCGGGGACGGACGCCGCGGAGTACCCGAACTCGTCGCCCGAGGCCGGGGTGTTCGCGAGCCGTCGCTCGACGATCTCGGCCGGCGCGGTGCCCAGCGACTTGTGGATGATGTAGACGGCGCCGGCATCGACCTTGGTGATCGAGCCGAAGGCGATGTCGGCCTTGCTGGCTCCGACCACGATGCGGTACACGTTCGGATCCGCGGATTGCGCGACGGCGACCGAGGATCCGAACTGCTGCACGAGCGGATCGTCGGACGAGAGGAATCCGCGGAAAGCCCACGCGGCCGAGGAGCCGCTGGCGGTGTTGCGTTCCCAGATGTAGATCCGGCCCTTGCCCGCGCCGGCACCAGGGGCGCCGACGACCGCGATGCGGCCCGCGATCGCCACCGAGGCGCCGTAGCGGTCGCCCGGCTGCAGGGTCGCACCCGGCCCGACGGGGCTGCTGAGATCGAAGAGGTACCCGGTCGTGTTCGGCCAGGTGGTGGAGAAGCCGCTTGTCGATGCCGCGCGCTCGCGCAGGATCGCGTAGCCGCGGCTCTCGTTGCGTCCAGGTGCGCCCGCGATGAACGCCACGCGCGACGAGCCGGTGGTGAGGATCTCATCCTCGACCGCGACCGCCGTGCCGAAACCGTCGCCCGCCTGCGCACCCGTGATGACCTCGCGTCGCGTCACAGTGGGTTGGTCCTTCCGCCACGTTCCGGTGGTGATGGATGGATTGCGGTAGATGTAGACCGCGCCCTTGCCCTCGTCGTAGCCGGGGGCGCCGATCACGAGGATCTCCGCGACCTCGACGGGCGCGTGTCCCATCGCGACCGAGTAGCCGAACAGCGCGTAGCTCTGCGCGCCGTATCCACCCGAGCCGGGAGGCGTGATCCTCCACGGCGTCGTTCCGCCACCGGTCACCGGCGACTGCGCTTGCGCCCACGAGCCATCCGGCAGCTCCTCGAACAGGTAGCACGCGCCCTTCGACGGGAAGATGCCCACCGAGGAGTTGTGCTGCCAGCGGAAGGCGCTCACGAAGGCGAGCTTGCGTGCGGGGTAGTTGAACGCCGGGTTCGCCGCGCCGGAGAAGGCGGGGCGTCGCAGGACGCTGATCGATCGGCCGAAGTAGGCGTTCGTGGTCGGGTCGTGCGGGCGGAGGAAGTCCTCGCTGCCAAAGCCGACGACTCCGCCCGTCGCCTCAAGTACGACCGCTTCGCCGGCGTTCGAGGCTCCGGTGTCGTCGCCGGGTGCGCCGATCCCGAGAAGGATGGTCGGGTCGGCGGTCCGCTGCGAGAGCGACACGCTGGTTCCGAACGTATCGAGCTGCACGGCGCCTGCGATGTCGATCTCGGTGTCGCCGGTCGGGCATTCGTCGGGAACGTCGTCGTTGTTCGCATCCTGGCTGATGCCGAAGGCGATGTCGCACGAATCGGGCAGGCCGGTGCCGTTGCAGTCGAGCACGGTGCCGTTCGCGATCGCGACCGAGTCGATGATGCCGTCGTTGTCGCAGTCCTGGTCGCCGAGGCTCGAGCAGCGGAAGTTGGCCACGTTGCGCGCGGTCAGGCTCAGCGTGCGCGCGTTGTTCGCAAGCTCGTCGCCGGTGGCGACCTCACCGACCTCGACGTAGATGTTCGAGTAGATCGGGTAGAGCAGGGCGGTTGGTTCACTCGCCATCACCGTGCCGCGCAGCGCGCCCTTCACGGTGAAGAGCCACGCGTGCGCCCACTCGTAGTAGCCCTCGCAGGCGATCGGCGAGGTGGTCTCGGTGCAGGCACCCATGTTGAAGCCGATGAGCTTCGCTGCGGCGTACCCGCCCGGCGCACCATTCACCGAGAAACCGCGATCCTCGCCGCCGCCGATCCCGAGGAACGCGACGCCGCCCGTCGGGCCTCCCGACGAGTAGAGCATCACGAGATCGGCCGCGTCGTTGTTGCGCGCGACGTGCACGCCGTCGTTCCAGCCGTCGGCTGGGTCCTGCAGTTTCAGCAGATCGTTCTGGTAGTTGCCGGTCGAGTTCTGCGGCGCGGCCCAGTAGCCCGCGATGCGGATGCGCGGAATCGCATTCGACGCCGAGAGGGCCTGATTCGTGAGCGCGATGTCGGTCGACACGATGGCCTTCAACGCGTCGAGGTCGCCACCCGCGGCCGCGAGCATGTTCGGCGTGTAGGCGACGAGGAGATCGATCAACGCGCCTGTATCCTCGCAGCCGCCGCCGGCGAGTCCGCCTTCACCGTTGCCGCCGTCGTTCCTCTCAACACCGCCGTCACCAAAACCGCCGTCACCGACACTGCCGACGGCACCGACCTCCGCAGGTTCCATCGACGCGCGCGTCCAGTAGTCGCCTCCGATGCCGAGCGCATCGCTGCCTGTCGCGAGCGACCACTCCTCCGGCCCGTCGTTCGTCGAGAAGCGCACGCGACCAGCGACGAGGCTGTCGCGCGAGCCATCTGCGGCGACGTTGCTTCCAGCCGACAGCACAATCTCCGCGCTTGCCGCGATCGACTGGTCGGCGAAGACGAGGAGGAGCGCGTCGGAGGACTGCAGCACGCGCTCGACCAACGGGAGATCGAGCGTGCGACCGCCGGGAAGGATGAAGCGCATCGTCGCGCCGAGCTCGAGCCTGGCCGCATCGAGCCGAGGGAAATCCCATCGGAACGCTGCCGATGCATCGATGTCGACGGTCGAGATCTGACGCGCCTCGGTGATGCCGAGCTTCAACAGCTCCGGATCGACGAGCGCGCGCGCGGCGTCGGCCGCGGCATCTTCCGACGAGCGAAACGCCAGCGTCGCCGGCAACGCCGTGAGGGCGAGCGCGGCTGCGAGCGAGGTGATGGCTGCGGGTCGTCGTGGGTCGTTCATGTCGTTCTTCGTCATCGCCGTTCCAATGCAGCGCGGCCTGAACGTCTCGTGCACGGGGCGCATCAGCTGCGACGCCCGCACATGTTCCGAAGGTTCGCACCTGTTCACGAGGTCCCGCGTGTTGGCCTCGTCGCTTCGTGCCCGCCCGTCGCTCGTCTATCTTCTGGCGTCCGTCTTCTGGCGTCTTTCTTCTGGCGTCTCGCGCATCTCCTCGGAAGGGCCGCGCCACGCGCGCGCCTCCGACGAGGTTTGTTCGTCGCATCGATCTTCCGACTTCGCCATCCGCCCTTGCCGCTTGCCGCCGAAGCAGGTCGCTGTGAATGCACGCGCGGTTCGTCCTTTGTCGGAACGACAGAGAGAATGCCCGCGAATGCCCGCATGCGCGGACGGAACCTCTCACCCAGACCTGAGGTGCGGAGCGCTCCGCGCGAAACGCCGGCGGGCCCTCGGGGAAGGTCCGCCTTTGGTTCTCGCCGAGTGCGGCGACGGACCAACAGCCCGCCGCAACCGCACGCTCCTGCATCATCCCCTGAACGCCCCACAATGCAAGCCAACTGCATACGCCACCGGGTTTTCGGAGGGATTTCCGGTCGCGCCCCCGGGAGTCTCAACGGGGTGGCGGCGGGTCGGAAGGGCCCCCCGGGCGTCATCCCTGCGTGCGAACCGGGAGCACTCCGCCGAAGCGGCGCTCTCGCGAGGCGAACGCTGCGATCGCCCGGTGGAAGTCCTCGACCGAGAAATCGGGCCAGAGGATGTCGGTGACGTGCAGTTCCGCGTAGGAAATCTGCCAGAGGAGGTAGTTCGACACCCGCATCTCGCCCGCGGTTCGGACAAGGAGGTCGGGGTCGGGGATCCCCGCGGTGTAGAGGTGGCTCGCGAACGCCGCCTCGTCGATCGAGTCGACGGTACGGCGGCCCGCGGCGACCTCCCGCGCGAGGGCGCGGGCGGCATCGACCATCTCGGTCCGGGAACCGTAATTCAAGGCAAGGCAGAGGGTTAGGCCGGTGTGCCGGGCGGTTACCCGCTCGGTTTCGTCGAGCTCCGCAAGCACCTCGTGAGGGAGGCCGTCGCGTCGACCGATGCGGCGGAAGCGGATGTTCTCTCGGAGCATCGTCTCACGCTCGATCCGGAGGAACTCGCAGCAGAGCATCATCAGCGCCGCCACCTCGTCGGCGGGGCGCTTCCAGTTCTCGCTCGAGAAGGAGTAGAG
>JAJTGL010000114.1 GCA_021297795.1 Planctomycetaceae bacterium | reverse complement strand
TCTCGGGCACGATGCCGCGCGCGTCGAGCCGTCGCAACAGATCGACAATGTTGCCGAGCCAACCAACGGAAATGCCGTGGTTCTTGCCTTCTTTCGCTTCGGCGGTCAACTGCAGCGCGCGATCGATCGCCGTATCGAGATCTTCGTGCATCTCATCGAGGTACCGATCATGAATGCGCTTCTCAAGGCGCTCGCGACAGATATCGGCGATGAGGCACGTGCCCTCGTTCATCGTGATCGCCAGGGGCTGTGCGCCGCCCATGCCGCCGCAGCCGCCGGTCACGTTGAGCGTGCCCCGCAGCGAGCCACCGAAGTGCTGGCGCGCGGCTTCAGCGAATGTTTCATAGGTGCCTTGCAAGATGCCTTGTGTACCGATGTAAATCCACGAGCCCGCGGTCATCTGCCCGAACATCATCAGGCCCTTCGCGGCGAGTTCATCAAACTTCGCTTGCGTCGCCCAGTGCGGCACGAGGTTTGAATTTGCGATCAAGACGCGCGGCGAATCGATCGTCGTGCGCACGATGCCCACGGGCTTTCCGCTTTGAACGAGCAGCGTCTCGTCGGGCGCGAGTTTCTGGAGGCTCGCAATGATCGCGTCGAAGCACTCCCAGTTGCGCGCGGCCTGTCCGCGTCCGCCATACACCACGAGACTTTCCGGCCGCTCGGCGACCTCGGGGTCGAGGTTGTTCATCAACATGCGCATCGCGGCTTCCGCTGCCCACGACGAGCAGGTGCGCTGGTTGCCGCGCGGTGCGCGGACGATGCGTGCGGTGGCGGTATCGGAAGGGGACGCGGTCGTCATGGGGGCCGAGTGTAGCCCCCCGGCGCATCGCTCACGAAGCGGAAAAAGCGCCCGAAGCGACGAGGTGCTCGATCGCGCGGATATCGGGGCTCGGCGCGCGGTCGCGGTCGAGTTTCCGCACCTGCGAGCGCACGACCGCGTGCGCCTTCTCGACTCCGGCCCCCGACTTCAGCGGCCGATGCGATTCGATCGCCTCGGCCATGACGAGCAGCTCGATCGCGACCACCGAACGCAGGAGCGACACGCAGCGCGTGGCCTTCAGGGCACTCGTCGCGCCCATGCTGTTGTAGTCCTCGATGCCCGCGCTCGTCGGAATGTTGGTGACACTCGCGGGATTCGCGAGCGTCGCGATCTCGTTCACGCACGCCGCCGCCGCGTACTGCACGATCATCAGGCCCGAGTCGACGCCGGGATCGGTCGCGAGGTACGGCTTCAGGCCGACGAACTGATCGAACCCCGACACCACCCAGAACGTGCGGCGCTCGGAGATCCCCGCGACGTGCGCGCACGCGATCGCGAGCAGGTCGAGCGCGATCGCAAGCGGCATGCCGTGGAAGTTGCCGCCCGAGACGATGTCGCCGCCGCCCGCGGAAGCGCCTGCGAAGACGAGCGGATTGTCGGTCACCGCGCCAAGTTCGTGCGCGACCACGCTCTCGACGTGGCGGAACGCATCGAGCGCCGCACCGAGCACCTGCGGCATCGCGCGCAGCGAGTAGGGATCCTGCACGCGCGGGTCGTTCTCGGCGTGCGACGGAAGGATCGCGCTGCCGGAGAGAAGTCCGCGCAACCGCGTCGCCACCTCGATCTGCCCGGGCTGCCGGCGCGCCTCGTGGATGCGCGGGTCGAGGAACGCGTCGGTCGCCTTCGCGGCGTCGATCGCCATCGCGGCCGCGGCAAGCGCGGCGTCGAAGGCGTTGCGGAAATCGTGGCAGAGGAGGGCGCCGGTCGCGCACATGAGGTGCGTGCCGTTGAGGAGCGCAAGGCCTTCCTTCTCCTCGAGCTCGAGCGGCGTGTAGCCGAAGCTCTTCGTCACCCATCCGGCGGGTTCGACCCTGCCGTTGTGCCAGCACTCGCCCTCGCCAAGGAGGACGAGCGCCGCGTGCGCGAGCGGTGCGAGGTCGCCCGACGCGCCCACCGAGCCGCGCGACGGGATCGCGGGATCGACGTGCGCGTTGATGAGATCGACGATCCGCTCGAGCGTCTCGATGCGGATGCCGGACTTCCCGCGCGCGAGGCTCGCCGCGAGCACCACCATCAGCGCGCGCGACACCTCGCGCGGCAGATGCTCGCCCACGCCCGCCGCGTGCGAGCGGATGATGTTCCGCTGCAGCTCGCAGGCGCGCTCGTGCGGAATGCGCACGCGCGACAGGCTGCCGAATCCGGTGTTGAGCCCGTAGACCGCCTTGCCGCCCGACAGCGCTGATTCGACCACCGCGCGCGAGCGCAGCACCTCGTTGCGCGCGGCGGGCGCCAGCGCAAGTCGGACCGGCGCCGAGAGCGTGGAGCGCGCCACGCGGGCGACGTCGGCGATCGACAGCGGCGAGCCGTCGAGGACGACGGTCTGATCGTTGGTGGAGGCGGCGGCGTTGGAGGTCGACACGGTTGTCTGCGAGGTCGGGGGCGGATGAACTGGGAAGCGGGAAATATACGGATTCCGCGGGCGGATCGGCCGCGGCCTTGCGCGCATGCGCCGAGGTGCCGACAATCGCCGCATGTCCTCACCTCAGGCCGTCACCGAGAACAACCCCGCGCAGGATCGTCCGGTCGCCCGTGCGCTCGCGCTTCCCGCGGGCATCCTGGCATCGGCGCTTCTCTTCGCGCTGGCCGTTCCGTTCTGGACAAGCCTGCGCGGCGTCGCGGGTCCGACGGTCATGGACAGCGAGCGTCCGGTGCTGGCGGCGCTCGTCGCGATCGCGGCGTTCGCGGCCTCGACGGGCATCGCGATCGTGGTCGCGCGGGTGGTGAACGCGGTGGTGGGGACCTTCGTCCTCGGCTGCGGCGTCGCGATCCTCGCGATGCGCACGGGCGCCGCGCACGACTTCGTCTACGGCGGCACCAGCCTCGCGCACGCGGCGATCGAGACCGCCGTGTGGGGCGTGCTCGTCGCCGCGGCATCGTGGGCGATCTACCACTTCGGCGGACGACTGCCGGATTTCCCGGCGACCGGCGACGCCGAGGTCGATTCGCCCGCGGGCCCCTCGGCACGTCGTGCGTGGTTTGCGGCGGTCCTCGCGGTGGTCGTCGCGTGGTTCGTGCTCGTCACCGACACGAAGGGCCAGGCGATCGGGGCCGTCACGCTCGGCGCCTTCGCCGCCGGGTTCCTCGCCCGGTCGCTCGCACGCGGGACGCAGCCGGTGTACATCGCGGCCGCGGTGGTCACCGCGTTCGCGGCCACGTTCGGCTACATCGCCTTCAGCATTCGCGGGGATCTCGCGGTCGGCCTGGTCGACGGCAGCTTTCCGAGGCTCCTGCGGGTGATGCCGGTCGATGTCGCGGCGGGAGCGCTGGTCGGAAGCGCGATGGGCTTCGGATTCGCGCGCAGTTTCGTCGCGCCGCCGGAGGAGTGAGCGCGAGAGGCGTGCCCGCGGAGCGCGGGGACGCGCGGAGGCGCCGCCTCCGAAACCCGCATTCGCGCCTGCGTCAGCCACCTCTCGAAGTGCCTCTCCGCGCTACCCTGCGCGGCCCATGAGCGCCAACACGAACTCCGCAAGCCCGACCTCGCTTCTCGTCACCGGAACGATCGGCATCGACACCGTCGAGACGCCGACCGCGCGCGCCGAGCGCGTGCTGGGAGGAAGCGCCGCGTACTTCGCCGCCGCCGCCAGCCGCCTTGGGCCGGTGCGTCTCGTGGGTGTGGTCGGCGAGGACTGGCCCGCGCATCACCGCACCATCCTCGAGGCGCTTCCCGGCGTCGATCTCCGCGGCCTCGAGACGCGCGCGGGTGGCAAGACCTTCGCGTGGGGAGGCAAGTACCTCGACAACATGAACGAACGCGAGACGCTCTTCACCGAGCTCGGCGTCGTCGCCGACGCGCCGCCGAAGGTGCCGGCCGCGTTCCACGACAGCGGGCTCGTCTTCCTCGGCAACACGCATCCCGCCGTGCAGGCGGGATTGCTCGAGCAGGTCCCGAACCGCACGCTCGCGGTCGCCGACACGATGGATCTCTGGATCAACATCGCGCACGACGAACTCGTCCATCTCCTCTCGAAGGTCGACGGCATCGTGCTGAACGACTCGGAGGCGATGCACCTGACCGGCATCCGCAACGCGGTCACCGCGGGGCGCCGCATCCTCGGATACGGGCCGAAGTTCGCGGTCGTCAAGAAGGGCGAGCACGGCGCGGTGCTCGTCCATCGCGACGGCGTCGCGGTTGTTCCGGCTTTCCCGGCCGAGGAGGACATGGTCATCGACCCGACCGGCGCCGGTGACACCTTCGCGGGCGGATTCATGGGTCATCTCGCGCGCACGGGCCGCACCGACCTCGAGACGCTGCAGGCCGCGCTCTCGTGGGGCACCGTGATGGCGAGCTTCACGATCTCGTCGTTCTCGCTCGACGCCGTTGCGCGGGCCAGCGCGAAGGATCTCGAGGAGCGCTACCGCCGCTTCGCCGCGGTCGCCCGCGTCTGATCGAGGGCGTCACCATCGCCGTTCGCCGCGCTACGCTGCGCGCATGTCGATCCTCCTGCCTCGCCGTTCGTCGATGCGGTACGCCATCGTCGGGCTTGCCGCGCTCGCATGCGTGACCACCGCGCACGCGCAGACCTACACGCCGGTGAAGGATCTTCCCGGTGGCGCGCTTGTCGCGCGCATGCGCAGCGCGCTCTCCGGGATCGGCGAGGGCGGCACGGCACGAGACATCCGCTGGAACATGATCGCGGGCGAGCTCTGGTTCGATCTCGACGGCTGGAAGTCGCTCGACCTGGCGACCGGTGCCGTGAAACCCGCGGACCCGGATCGCGGCGGTGGCGGGCCTCCGGCATCGGCGACCGCATCGCGTGCGATGCGCGAGGGGCGCGATCGCCGGCCGCCGCGCGGGCGACAGTTCACGCGCGAACAGAGCCCCGACGGCGCATGGACCGCGGTCAGCGAGAACGGCAATCTCTCCCTTCAGCCCTCGGGAAAGAGCGCGTCGGGCGAGCGCGTCCAGGTGACGAAGGACGGCACCGCCGACCTCAAGTACGGGCAGGCCTCGTGGGTGTACGGCGAGGAACTCGACCAGACCACCGCGATGTGGTGGAGCCCCGACTCGCGGTTCATCGCGTTCTACCGCTTCGACGAGTCGAGGGTGGGCGACTTCTACT
The DNA here is from genome assembly GCA_021297795.1 of Planctomycetaceae bacterium. Taxonomy (GTDB): domain Bacteria; phylum Planctomycetota; class Phycisphaerae; order Phycisphaerales; family SM1A02; genus QWPT01. Next base: position 2,902 of record JAJTGL010000114.1, on the reverse strand, counting down.
TCCTCTCGGGTTGGACCGAGACGAAGACACGACTCGAGAGCGAGGCGTATCCAAAGCCGGGCGAACCGAACCCGACGGCCGAGATCCTCGTCCACGAAGTCGCCACCGGAAAGACCGTCGTCGTCGAGCGGTTCAACGCGGATGGCTCCGCGCAGGCGGCGGACGGGAGCGTCGAGTACTACCTGTACAACGTGCGCTGGACGCCGGATGGAAGCGAGCTGCTCTATTCGCGCACGCCGCGGCGGCAGGATGTGCTCGAGGTGCTCGCGGCCGATCCGCGCACGGGGCGCTCGCGCCTCGTCGTGCGCGAGACGCAGGAGACATGGCAGGAGAACCGCCCGATGATGCGCTTCCTCGAGGACGGCAAGCGCTTCCTCTGGGAGACCGAGAAGACGGGCTTCAAGCATCTCGAGCTCCGGTCGCTCGATGGCTCGCTGATCTCGACCGTGTCGGCCGGTGCATGGCCCGTCGAGTCGGTGGTGCTCGTCGACGAGGAGGCCGAGCAGGTCTGGTTCACGGCGTGGAGCGCGCCGGTCGCGGTGCGACAGCAGCTCCACGTCGCGCGCTTCGATGGTTCGGATGCGGCGCGCGTGACGAGCGCCGACTTCCACAACACCGACTTCGAGATCTCGCCCGACCGCTCGTTCGTCGCGGCGACCGCGGAGACGACCACCGTGCCGCGTCACACCGTCGTCTACAAGGTCGGTGGCGGCGAGAGCGGCGACGATGCGAGCGGCGGAGCCCCCTTCGCGCGGCTCGGCGAGGGGAGCTCGCAGGGATTCAAGACGCACGAACTGGCCCGGAGCGAGTTGTTCACGTGCAAGGCGGCGGACGGCGTCACCGACCTGTACGGCAAGATCCAGTTCCCGCCAGCCTTCGATCCAGCCCGGAAGTACCCCGTCGTCGTCGAGACCTACGGTGGCCCCTCGGTGCGGCTCGTCACGGATCGCTTCGATCCCGGCGACCCGTCGACGGCACTCGGGTTCATCCTCGTCACCGTCGACAACCGCGGGACTCCCGGGCGCGGCAAGGCCTTCGAGGGCGCCACGTATCTCAAGCTCGGCGTGGTCGACGCCGACGACCAGGCCGCGGCGGTCGCCCATCTGGCGGCGACGCGGCCCTACATCGACGGTGCGCGCGTCGGGATCACCGGCCACAGCTACGGCGGCTACATGAGCGCGATCGCGCTGATCCGCCGTGGCGACGTGTTCGCTGCGGCGGTCGCGGGTGCGCCCGTCACCGACTGGCGGCAGTACGACACGATCTACACCGAGCGCTACATGCGCACGCCCGAGGAGAACCGCGAGGGCTACGACGCGGGAAGCTGCGTGAAGCATGCGACGAAGCTGCAGGGGAAGCTCCTGCTCCTCCACGGCATGGTCGACGACAACGTGCATCCCAACAACACGTTCGAACTGGCGAACGCGCTGCAGTCGCTGAACAGGCCGTTCTCGATGATGATGTTCCCGAACTCGGACCACGGCATCCGCAGCGCCTCGCTCGAGAGCATGAAGTGGTCGTTCTTCGTGGAGGCGTTGGCGCCCGCGGTGCCGGAATGGCCGTCGAAGCAGGAGCGAGGTACGGCGAAATCCGGCGCCGCCGGATCTGACGCGACGGAGGAGGTCCGATGACCGCGAGCAACCGGACGCTTCCGCCCGACCGTTCGCATGTCGCGACGGAGCAGCGGCACGACGAGTCGCGCTCGCTCGACGCGATGGAGACCGCCGACGTCGTGCTGCTCCTCGCGCGCGACCAGCGCCGCGCCGTCGAGGCGGTCGAGCGTGCGGCCGAGTCGATCGCGCGCTTCGCCGATGTGGCCGCGGCGTGCCTCGCACGCGGTGGACGGCTCGTCTACGCGGGCGCCGGCACGAGCGGACGACTGGGCGTCCTCGACGCGAGCGAGTGCCCGCCGACCTTCCGCAGCGATCCCGCGCAGGTCGTGGGCATCATCGCGGGCGGCGATTCGGCGCTGCGGCGCTCGAGCGAGGGGCGCGAGGACGAGTGGGAGGGGATCGCCGCGGAGTTCGACCGGCTCGCGCTCGGCGAGCGCGATGCGTTCCTCGGGATCGCCGCAGGCGGCACGACGCCATACGTCCTCGGCGCGGTGCGCGTTGCGAAGGCGCGGGGCGCGGCGACGGGATTCCTCACGTGCGCGCCACATGCGGCGGCCGACGGTTGCGATCACCGCATTGTGCTCGAGACGGGCGCCGAGATCCTCACGGGCTCGACCAGGCTCAAGGCCGGCACGGCGACGAAGATCGCGCTGAACGCGATCACGACCGCGATGTTCGTGCGGCTCGGGAAGACCTACGGAAACCTGATGGTCGATGTCGCCGCCACGAACGACAAGCTTGTCGATCGCGCGGCGCGCATCTACCGCGAGTTCTTCCCGGCCGACTCGCGCGAGCAGTCGCACGCGATGCTCGAGTCGGCGGGGGGAATGCTGAAGGTCGCGATCGTCATGCGCGCGAAGGGCGTTGCGCGCGCGGAGGCAGAGTCCATTCTCGCCACGCACGGTGGCAATCTGCGCGCCGTGATCGGGTGACGCAACCGCGGCGCCCGCTTTCGCGGGCGCCTTGAGGTTGTTCTCGCCGGAGCGAGCAAGAGCGAGCGTCTCGCGGCGAAGCCGCGGCGCTCGCTGGTTGCGAGCGCTCGAAGTGCCTTGAGGTTGTTCTCGCCGGAGCGAGCAAGAGCGAGCGTCTCGCGGCGGAGCCGCGGCGCTCGCTGGTTGGGAGCGCTCGAAGTGCCTTGAGGTTGTTCTCGCCAGAGCGAGCAAGAGCGAGCGTCTCGCGGCGAAGCCGCGGCGCTCGCTGGTTGGGAGCGCTCGAAGTGCCTTGAGGTTGTTCTCGCCAGAGCGAGCAAGAGCGAGCGTCTCGCGGCGAAGCCGCGGCGCTCGCTGGTT
>JAJTGL010000113.1 GCA_021297795.1 Planctomycetaceae bacterium | reverse complement strand
ATCATCGGCGACCCCGGCGAGGATCCCGAGCGCGAGAGCGAGGAAGAACTCGCCGACCAGCTCATGGAGATCATCCAAGAACAGTGCGAACCGGAGGGTTGGGTCGACGCGGGCGGCGATTGGGCGACCATGAAGTATTACCAGGGCGTGCTCCTCATCCGAGCCCCCGACTTCATCCACCGTCAGATCGACGGGTATCCCTTCGCGCCGCAGCGTCCGCGACGTTCCGGCCTGGGTGGAAACTCCGATGCCGGAACCGCGACCAAGACCGGCTCGCCGCAGGCGAGCGCGGCCGAGACGCGCCGCTACGTGACCTTCACGACGGGCCTCTCGATCGTCGAGAACGTGCAGTTCCGCAGCGTGCCCGTGCAGGGCGCGGTCGGCGGCACCGGCAACTGACGCCCGCAAGGCGCTCCCGCCGCGCGTGCGGCGAGGTTGTGGGAGCAAGCCAACGTCCTTCGAACGACATTGCTTCGGCCGTCACACGACGGGTCCGATGTGTTTCCTCGCGATTCAAAGACACCGATCGCGAGTACCAGACCGCATGAGAGCCTTGGAGGATCGGTCCATGGCAGAGCAACCTCAGCCCCTTCCGACTCGCACTGCACGCATCGAAGACCAGAGCGATCTACGTCATCGCGCGTCCCCCTCCGGCCCCCGCCTGAGCCTTGCCGCGTGCTTGACCTTCGTCGCGTGCGTGACCTTCGCCGCACTGCTCGGCGCGCCAAACGCACGCGCGATGGGCGACGACGACAAGCCGGCGAAGAAGCCTCGCGCGCTCGCGCCGACCTATGACCCGAGCAAGGCGCCGAAAGCCCCCACGGCGGCTCCGTCTGCGACCACACCGGCGACCACACCGGCGACCACACCGGCCGGCACGCCAGCGGACAAGTCGCCGGCTTCGCCGCCGGCTCCACCGGCAAACAGCACCACGGGCCCGAAGAAGGATCCCCCGACTCCGGCCACCGAGAGGAGTTCGAACCCAGCTTCCGCCAAGCCGAGCGCCGCGCGCGAGGACGACGCTTGGGAGCCGCGCTGCTCGATCTCCGTCGGCTTCGTGAAAACGCGCCCCTCCGACAGCCCTCCGCTTGAAACCGAGCAAGAGCGCGCGCTCGAGCAACTCGGTCGACTGCTCTATTCGCGTTGCGAGGTCAACGTCGACGAGGCGCCGATGCGCGACGTACTGCGCACGCTGCGCCGTGGTCTCGGGATCAACCTCGTCGTCTTCGAGCTCGGCGGCGGCATGCCCGGCATCGACCCCGATCAGCCCGTGAGCCTGCAGCTCGAGAACGCATCCGGCCGCGAGGTGCTCGAGGCACTCGCCGGGATGACGGGGCTCAACTGTACGTGGCAGCTCCACAACGCCACGGTCGAGTTCGGTCCGAAGCCGACGCTTGCCCGCGAGGAGGCGCGCAGCGCGCGGCTCTACAACACCGGCGACCTCGCGATGGACCCGCCCGACTACATCAACAAGGGCATCGGCGTCGGGCTCGTACCGAGCTACAACCGTCGCGACAGCGACGAGATCATCGGCGAACTGGTGCGCATGATCGTGACGCACTGCGAGCCCGAGGCGTTCCGGCCGCCGCCCCCTGCGATGGTGGAGGATGCCAACGGAAACCTCGTGATCGTGAAGCACACGACGCCGACCGGCGGCGGAACCTCGCCGAAGGCGAATCCCAACACGACGGCCTCGCAGAACTTCGATCCGTCCGCGGCGGTCGTCTATGCGACCGGCCAGTGGGCCTCCATCCAGGCGAAGGACAACAACGTCATCGTGATCGCGCCCGACTTCGTGCACCGCACGATCGAGGGCTACGCCGATGCGATTCCGCCCCGCGAGGCGGCGCCCGCCGGCAAGAAGGACTGACGCGACGCACGCACCGGAGGCGACATGCGCATCCACGCCACATTCGCCCTGATCCTCCGGAGCGCGCCATCGCTGGCGCTTGCCCTCTTCGGCGCGGATGTCGCGGGCGCGGCGACCACGTCCATCGCTGCAGCATCGCCGACGATGCCACTCCTCGAACCTCCCGCGGAGAACCCGGCCAAGACCGTCCACTGCCGTTGGGCCGCGATGCGACCCTCGGACACGCCCGAACCGACCACGAGTGCCGAGCGCCGCAGCGAGGAAGCCGGTCGCCTGGTCCACTCGCGGCTCGACGTTCGATTCGAGGACGTGCCGATCGGCGAGGCACTCCATGCGATCGCCAACGCGATCGGCGTGAATCTCCTCGTCTTCGGGAAGATCGACCCGCAGGACGTGCGCTCGGGCATCGACGTCGATCGCCGCATCGACCTCTCGCTCGACGATGTCAGCGGGCGCGCCGCGCTCGAGGCGGTGCTCGGTCTCGCGAGCCGTCATGCGACCTGGCAGATCTTCGCGGGTTCGGACGGGCGGGGCATGGTCGAGGTCGGCCTCCGCAAGGATCTCGCCCGCGAATCCGCCCGTGACGCGCGCGCCTACGACGTGACCGATCTCTCGATCGACCCGCCCGACTTCAGCGGCTCGGGTGCGTTCCACAGCCGTCGCTCGACGGAGGAAGTCGCCGCCGAACTCGTGCGCATGATCTCGACCCACTGCGAACCCGAGGCGTTTCGGCCGCTCCCGACGCGATCGAAGCACGACACGGTCGCAGGCCCGGTGACCGGTGGACGCGACCAGAACGACGACGCGACGCTGAATCTCGACCCGAGCCGCGGCCCGGTGCGCATCGAGGGTCAGTGGGCCTCGATCCAGACGAAGCAGACGACGATCGTGGTCCTCGCACCCGACTTCGTCCATCGCGCGATCGAGGGCTACGAATCGTCACCGCCGCCGCGCATCGGGCCTCCGGCCGGCGAGGATCTGGAGACAAAGGGTTCGGAAGCGAAGGGTCGAGACGCGAGGGGTGTCGACGAGAAGCCCGCGCCCTCGGCGGATCCGTCGCCTGCGCGGCCGCTCGCGCCCCGCGCACCGAAGTGACCGCCCGCGCTACCCTGCGCGCGCAAGGATGCGCCCGGGCCAGTTTCCCAAGGATTCCGCTCTTCGACGAGACCTCGTCGCCTGCACCGGCGACGGGATGACGTACTCGTTCATGGTCGGAACGGGCGAGACGTACATCGCGATGTTCGCGCTGGTGCTCGGCTCGACCGACGCGCAGAGCGGCCTGATCGCCGCGGTGCCTCCCCTGATCGGCGCCACGGCGCAGTTGTTCGCCCCGGCGCTCGCGGCGCGCGTGAAGAGCCCCTCGCGTTGGATCCAGTGCTGCGCGGTGCTTCAGGTCGCGAGCTTCATCCCGATGATCGTGGGTGCGATCGTGGGCGCTCTCCCCTTCTGGGTGCTCTTCATGGTCGCCGGGATCTACTGGACGTCCGCACTGGGCGCGGGCGGCGTCTGGAACACGTGGATCGGCCTCACGATGCCGTCCGCGATCCGCCCCCGCTACTTCGGCATCCGGAGCCGGCTCTGCCAGGCGGCGATCCTCGCGGGCCTCGTCATCGCGGGCTTCACGCTCCAGTCGACCGACGGCACACGCTGGGAGACGATCGGCTTCGCGGCGCTCTTCCTCGCGGCGGCGGTCGCGCGCCTCGCGAGCATCCGCTACCTGCGCATCCAGCGCGATCCGCCGGCGTGGCCCGACCACAAGCCGATTCCGCTCTGGCACTTCCTCACGCAGTACTGGCGTCGCGCCGACGCGCGGCTCGTCGCGCTCATGCTCGCGATGCAATTCGCGGTGCAGTTCGGCCAGCCGTTCCTCAACCCGTATCTCCTCAAGCAGCTCGACGTGACGCCGGCGCTCTACCTCGGGCTGATCGGAACGAGCTTCCTCGCGAAGTCGATCGCGCTCCCCTTCCTCGGCATGCACGCGAAGAAGCGGAGCGCGGGCGCGCTGCTTTCGGTGGGCGCGCTCGGCACCACGTTCATGATCCTGCCGTGGATCTTCGTCGAGTCGGTGCCGGGGATGTTCGCGATCCAGGCGGTGAGCGGCGTCGCGCAGGGTGCGTGGGAACTGGCGACGTTCCTCCTCTTCCTCGAGACGATTCCGTCCGACGAGCGCACGAGCCTGATGAGCGGCTTCTACTTCCTCAGCTCGCTCGCGATGGCGGTCGGTGGCGCCGCCGGCTCGGCCCTGCTCGGGTTCGCGCCCGATGCGACGACCTACGCGGCCGTCTTCTGGACCTCGACCGGGCTCCGCGTCTGCGCGCTCCTCCTCCTGCCCTTCGTGCACACCGAGGTGCTTCACGCGATCCCGATCATCTCGACGACGCTCGCGGTGCGCCTCAACGCCGGATCGATCGAATCGCCGATCCCCGGATCGATGGCGACCCCACGCCCCTCGCGCGAGGATGATGCCACGGCACCGAGCGATCGCGAGGCCGGTCGATGAAACGGATGCATGCATCGGTGAAGGCGTCGCTCGCGGTGGGCGCAATGCTCGCGGCGCTCGCGCTGATCCCGACCGCCGAGTTCGCCGCAACCTTCGCGCATCCCCAGCGGGTGGACCGCCTCGACGGCGCGATCCCCGAGGCGACGATGCGCGGCGCCCTGTGGCTGCGGCTCGCGCTCGTGGCGGCGGCCGTGGCGATTCCAGCGCTGGTGTTCGCGATCGCGCGCGCGCTCGGGCCGGCGGGTGGGTCCGGCTCGGTTCCGCGCGAGCGCGCCTCGCGGGGCGAACTCCTCTTCCTCGCCGCGATCGCGGCGATCGGCCTCGGGCTGCGTGCCGCGCTCGCGTCGGAGAGCCTCTGGTACGACGAGATCTCGGCGCTCGTCTCCTTCGCGCTCGAAGGTCCGGGCGTCGCGTTCGGTTCGTACGCCGTACCGACGAACCATGTGCCCATGACGCTTGCGATGTGGGCGATGACGGCGAGCACCGGTGGCGTCGGCGAATGGACGCTGCGGTTCCCGGCGATCGTCGCGGGCGTGATCGCGATCCCGGTCGCATGGGCGCTCGCGCGCGAGGTCGCGCCTCCGGCGTGGGCGGCGCGCGCGGGGATCTGCGCGGCGCTTGTCGTCGCCATCGCGCCGATTCCGGTGATCGAGAGCGCGGAGGCGCGCGGTTACGCCTTCGTGATCGCGTCATCGCTCGTGGCCGCACTCGCACTGGCGCGGCTCGCACGCACACGCGCGATCGGCGACGCGGTCCTGCTTGCGGTTTCCTGCGCGTTCGCCGCATGGAGCCATCCCGTCGCGCTCGTGCTGCCCGCCGCGATCGGCGCGACGGGGCTCGCGCGACTCGTGCCCGTGCGACGCGACGGGACGGCCGAGGATCGCGATCCTGGGCGTACGCTCAACCTCGCGACCATCCTTGCAATGCTCCTGGCGGCGGCGATCGCGAGCCCGCTCCTCGCCCCGCTCGTTGCCGACGCGCTCGCCCATCGCGGCGACTACCTGCGCAGCACCGCCGAACAGGCGGGCCTCGTCTCGCGCGAAGGGATCGAATCGCTGACGGGGCTCTCGCTCTCGTGGAGCCTCGGGCTTCCGACCGCGCCGTGGGCACCGCTCGCGACGATGCTGCCTGAGTTCATCCTGCCGCCGATCGTGCTCGTCGCGCTCCTCGTCGCAGGCGCGTGGAGGATCGCCCGCGATCCGTCGCTCGCCCCGGCGCGCGCCGTCGCCCTCCCCTTCCTCCTCGCCTTCGCCCTCGCGCTGCTCCTCACGGCAGCTGCCGGAACATGGCTCTACGCGCGGTTCTTCCTCTTCGCGCTGCCGGCGTCGATCCTGGCGGTTGCGTTCGCACTTGCGGCGCCCGCCAAGCGACGGACGCGCATCCTGCTCGTCGTCGCGCTCGCATTCCAGTGCGCCATCGCGCTTCCGATCTACTGGCGGAAGCAGCCGATCCGCGATGCAGTCGACGCGGTCGCGGCAATGCGCGCCGACGGCGACATCGTGCTCACGATCGGGCTCCCCGACAACGCCGCCGGCTTCTATGCGGCGCTCTCGGGCTTCGAAGCGGTGCCCTCCGGATTCCTCGGGGCGGACTTCGAACGGGTCGTGGCCTCCGCGCCGCGACCGCCGCGGTTCGTGGTGGTGCTCTATCCGGACCGGATCGACGCGACCGTGCTGGCCGCGCTCGACGCGCGGTTCGACCGCACGCACCGCTTCGAGGGCTGGGCCGACTGGGGCCAGGGTGCCGTCGAGGTCTGGCGCGAGACCACGCCCGCGCCGCCACCGTCAAAGTAGCGCGGTGATTTCTGCGTCCGCGTTCGGGAAGCGCATGCGCGCCATGGCGGCGTCAAGCCGCTCCCGCAGCGGAAACGCCGCACGGTGGCGCGCGAAGTAGCGCAGCACGGCCTTGCCGACGTCGGACGGCGTGCGGGCGCCGTCCGGGCAGAACACGTTGTAATCGGCCCAGGAGAGCCGCAGTTCGTGCAGCGTCGTGCCCTCGGGCGCGTCGATCGACGCATGCCAGATCCACGACTGGTCGCCCTCGCGCTCGGCGCCGAGGCGGACTGGAGGATCGGCCGCGTCATGGTGCATGCGCGGAGGATACCATCGCGGCCCCGCGCGGCCGATCGCCGCGCATCGATCATGCCCTTCGGATTCTTCCTCGAAATCTTCCGCCTCGGCCTCCGGAACCTCCGGCTGCACAAGCTGCGCTCGACGCTCACGAGCCTCGGCATCATCCTCGGCGTCGCCGCGGTGATCGTGGTGGTCGCGGTCGGCGAGGGCAACAAGATCGGTGCGCTGCGCGAGGTGTCGGCCCTCGGCGCGACCAACATCATCGTGCGCTCGTCGAAGCCGCCCGAGGCGTCGAACTCGGGACAGGCGCGCACGTTCTTCGTCGCGTACGGATTGCTCCGTCAGGACCTGCGTCGCCTGAAGTCGTCGATGGAGGATGCGACGGCGGTGGTGCCGCTGAAGGCGGTCGGTTCCGATGTCTCGTACGAGAACCAGCGGATCACGAGCCAGGTGTACGGCACGACGCCGGAGCTGCTCGATGTCGCGCGCCTGCGCCTCGAGCCGCGCAGCCGCTACATCTCCGACGAGGATCTCGAGTCGCGCGCGCCGATCTGCGTGATCGGCAGCGAGGTGGCGAAACAGTTCTTCCGGCTGCGCGATCCGATCGGCGCGACCATCAAGGTCGACAACACGGTGTTCCGCGTGATCGGCGTGCTCGAGCCGGTCGGCCTCGCCGGCGGACGCGGTTCGGCGCTCGTCGGCCGCGATCTCAACAAGGACATCCACATCCCGATCACGACGGCGGAGAGCCAGTTCGGCGACACCGTCATGCGGCGCCAGTCGGGTTCGTTCAGCGGCGAGCAGATCGAACTGAGCGAACTCTACGTGGTGGCGCCCGACACCGACGCGGTGGTGCCGCTCGCCGAGCGCGTGCGCCGCGTGGTCGAGAGCGGGCATCCGGGGCTCACCGACGTGCAGATCGTGGTCCCGTGGGAACTGCTCGAGAACGCGAAGCGGCAGATGATGGTGTGGAACGTGATGCTCGTGGTGGTCGCGGCGATCTCGCTCCTCGTCGGCGGCATCGGCATCATGAACATCATGCTCGCCTCGGTGACCGAGCGCACGCGCGAGATCGGCATCCGCCGCGCACTCGGCGCGACGCGCAAGCACATCGTGCTCCAGTTCCTCGTCGAGACGGGAGCGCTGTCGACCCTCGGTGGCGTGCTCGGAATCCTGCTCGGTGTCGGCATCTCCCTCGGCCTGCATCCGCTGGTCGATGCGCTGGTGCGGCTCCCCTTCCTCGCGGGCGCATTCGAGGGACGCCTCACGCTCGAGCCGAGCGTGACGACGTGGTCGATCCTCGTGAGCTTCCTCGTGGCGGCGGGCGTCGGGCTCGTCTTCGGCATCTATCCCGCCATCGTCGCGAGCCGCAAGGATCCGATCGAGGCGCTCCGGCACGATTGATCGGCGGCGCGTCGACGATCGAGCACCTCCGAGTCCAAACCGATGACGCGCGAGGATCGTCACGCCCGCGCCGTCGGCCGCACGAAACGCCATGAGGCCCACGCGATGGACCCCACTCCAGCGAGTTCCATCGAGTCGCGGAGCGGAACGGGGCCCGAGCGCATCGCGACGTCGACATCGTGA
>JAJTGL010000022.1 GCA_021297795.1 Planctomycetaceae bacterium | reverse complement strand
GTCGAGCGCGTTCGGGCGACCGGCGCGAGCGCGGTGCAGTTGGCTCTCACGCCCATCGTCGAGAAGCCTTCGATCTGGGGCGACTGCGTGAGCGCGTTGAACGCGGCCGGCATCGAGGTCGCAAGCGGCATGCTCGAGACCGTCGGCGAGGACTACTCGACGCTCGACACCATCCGCGCGACGGGTGGCGTCGTGCCCGACGCGACCTGGGACGCGACCCGCGCGCGCGCCGAGCTCGTGGCGCGCGTCGCTGGGCGACACGGCATCCGTCTGGTCACCTTCCATGCGGGATTCATTCCACATGCACCAGGCGCGGAGCGCGATCGGCTGTTCGCACGGCTGCGCGAGATCGCGGCGATGTTCCGCGCCGAGGGCGCGCGCATCGCGTTCGAAACAGGCCAGGAGTCGGCGGAGACGCTGCGCGAGGCGCTCGAGGCGCTCGAGGCCACGGACGCCCACGGCGCCGACGCGATCGGTGTCAACTTCGATCCGGCGAACATGATCCTCTACGGCATGGGCGATCCGGTTGCCGCGGTGCGCGTGCTCGCGCCGCGGATCGCGCAAGTCCACGTCAAGGACGCGCTGCCGACCTCCGTGCCCGGCACCTGGGGCAGCGAGGTGCGCGTCGGCACCGGCGCCGTCGACTGGCAGGCGTTCCTTGCTGAAGTCGCAAAGGTGCCCGCCACAGTGCGCCTCGCGGTCGAGCGCGAGGCAGGTGACGACCGCGTGGGCGACATTCGGGCGGCGCTCGCGCTGCTCGCCGCGCACGCGTGATCCCGGACGGCGCCGGTTCGGATTTCCGGTCGAAGTTTGCCCTCCGATCCATCGGTTGCTGCGATAGGCGGTCGTGAGACGGGGAGGGGCGTCTGCGCCTCCTCTCCCGATTTTCGCGGTTGGCTGTACGGCTTTGGAGTGGTCCTCCTCCTTCAGGGCGTGCCGGATGCATCGTGCGTCCCGCACTCGTTCCCGATTCGAAGACCAAAGATCCAAGACCGAAGACCAAGATCAAGAGGAGATCTTCAATGACCTTCATCCGCTGTCTCACGTCCGTGCTTTGCCCGATCACCGCCGCCGAGGATCGTCTGAACCCGGTCGGTACGGTGCTTGTCATCGCCTCCGTCGCCATCGGCGGCGCCGCGGGTTCCGCTTCGGCCGCGCCGCAGGTTGATGTCGAGCACGCCATTCTTGGCGAGGCCGCCCTTCTCATGGGTGATTGCGGGTCGACGATCGCCCAGCAATCGGCCGGTGCAGCCGAGTTCGAGACCGGTGCCGCGCTCGATCGCGCGACGCAGGTGCTTGCCGTCGGCGGCGAGTACACGTCGATGCTCGCGCAGGGATTGCGACACCTCTGCGAGGTGGAGGGGATGTCGACGTGCGAGGCGGCCGGCGTCTGCGAGGGCTTGTCGGTCGATCTCGCACTCGCCGGCGAGATGATCGGGGCCCAGGACCTGAAGAGCGCCTCGGCGCACCTCGCCTCTGCGGCAGCGGCGTACCGCGACATCTTCTCCTTTGAGACCAACGGAGCCATCCCTGAGGAGTTGCAGAAGATGTTCGTCGTTTCGGCGGCTTCGCTCGATCGTGCATCGGCCATGCTCTCGGTGCTCGCCAATCCAGCCGCCTTCAACGCTGCCGTCGCTTACCCGCTCGAGGCCCATGCTTCGGGACTCGACGCGATGCTCGGCGAACTCAACGAGCCCGCCGAGTACGGTTGGCCCGCGGGATTCCTCTCGACCGAGTGCTATGTCGGCGGCAACTACGTGGGGAAGTGGGCGAACGGCACGGTCCCGGCGACGCAGCTCGCGCGCCTCGACGCGCAGGCGGTGCTCGATGGATGGCTCCAGCGTGGAACGCAGGGTTCGCTCGAACTGTTCGGCGGCGCCGCCGTGCTCCATTCGCTGCACGGCTTCGGAGCGAACATGCGCGACAGCATGTACGGACTCCGCTCGATGATCTTGAACGGACTGGTCGTCGACGGCCCGTGCACCTTCGAGTGCCAGAACGACGACGACTGCGGCGGTTGCCGCATCGCGAAGACGGGCGTCGGCCTCGCGTACTACAACCCGGAGGAACTCGACGAAGCGCGTCTCGTGGTCGATCTGCTGCTGGAGATCGACGTCACGCGGCGGGGAATCAGCCTGACGCCTGAAGCGCTGCGCGATGCGGTGAGCTCCGCGTTCAGCGACCTGATCGACAAGCTCATCGCGAAGAGCGGCCACCTCTACATCCTCATGGAGCGGAACCGCTGCATCTTCAGCCGATGCTTCATCTTCTGGGAGGAGTCGGACTGCGTCGTCACGAAGTCGGAGTGGGTGAAGGTGCCGCTTCCGATCCTGCAGGAGCTCACGCCTGTCAAGATGTGGCGGTCAGGCGAGTGGAAGGTCGCGTCGAAGGCCGCCACGCGCGCCGCGAACGACTGGTGCCGGCAGAACTGATGCCGGACGCGGCGACCGGCTCGCCTCCACGGAATGACATCGCCCCCGCCCGGTTCGCCGGGCGGGGGCGATTCGCCTTTCACGGCTCTCAGCGCTCGCAGCCGCGGATCTCCGCGGCATCAATCCGCCGAGATCGACTTCGGTCCTGCGCCTGCGGTCTTCTCGTACTTCCCGTCGCCCACCTTCTGGTACTTCGTGAAGCCGAGGCGGTCGAGGTTCGAGTCGCTGATCTTGCGCTTGTCGGCGGTGGTCGTGTGCTGGCCGCCGATCATCGGTGCCTGCGGCACGCGTTGCACCGGTTCGCCGGTCTCGGGATGACGCTCGAGCGCGGCATCGCTCATCTTCTGGACGACCTCGAAGTGCTCCCCGAGCGAGCCGTCCGGCTTCACAACCGCGTAGACGTAGGTGGGCATGGCCGCATCCTACGCACGGCGCGATCGCGGCGCACCTGCCGAGGTCGGTCGCGTTTCCCGGGCGCGACGGTTCGGCCCGTGGTAGAACGCCCATCGAGCATGACCGCACCAAAGGGCCCGTCCGAACAAAGCCGTCTTCGCGAACTGCGCGACCTCCTCGCGCGCGCCAACACGGCGTACTACGTCGACGCCGCGCCGTTCATGAGCGATCAGGAGTTCGACACGCTGCTGGCCGAACTCTCGGTGCTCGAGGCGCGTCACCCGGAGCTGCACGACCCGAACTCGCCGACGCAGCGGGTGGGTGGCGCGGCGCTCGAGGGCGAGTTCGAGACGCGCCGCCACCGCGTACCGATGTTGTCGGTCGACAACACCTACTCGCTCGAGGACCTGCGCGCGTGGTACCAGCGCTGCGCCGATGCGCTCGGCGCGGGCGCGGCCGATCCCGCCATCGACCCCGACGCCGGGCTCTTCGCGGCGCCCCGCGGACCGGCGTTGTTCGCCGATCCGAAGGTCGATGGCCTCGCGATCTCGCTTCGCTACGAGGGCGGCGAGCTCGTCGAGGCCGTCACGCGCGGCGACGGCGAGAAGGGCGACCTCGTCACCGCGAACGTGCGCGCGATTCGCGCGATTCCGCTGAGGCTGCGCGCGCCCGCCGATCCCCGGCACGGCGGCATTCCACCCGTCCTCGAGGTGCGCGGCGAGATCTTCATGCCGATCCGCGAGTTCGAGCGGATCAACGAGGAGCGCGAGAAGCACGGCGAGCAGCTCTTCGCGAACGCGCGGAACTCGTGCGTGGGTACCCTCAAGAACAAGGATCCGAAGGTGGTCGCGTCGCGCCGCCTCTCCTTCACCGCACATGGTCGCGGCGAGGGCGAGGGCCTGCCGCCACTTGCGTCGCACTCCGAGTTCGTCGCGTATCTGCGCGCGCTCGGCATCCCCGTGTCGTCGATCGGGCGTGTGCTCGCGACGGTGGCCGACGCCGAGCGCGCGATCGAGGAGTTCGGCGCCACGCGCGACACGCTCGACTTCGCGGTCGACGGCATGGTGGTGCGGATCGACCGCTTCGACGACCAGCAGCGCCTCGGCTTCACCGCGAAGAGCCCGCGCTGGGCGGTCGCGTTCAAGTACCCGGCCGAGCAGAAGGAGACGGTGCTCGAGAAGGTCGAGTGGCAGGTGGGGAAGGGCGGCACGATCACGCCGCGTGCGACGATGGCGCCGGTCTTCGTCGCGGGCTCGACCGTGCGGCATGCGACGCTCCACAACATCGAGGAGATCCAGCGCCGCGACCTCCGGATCGGAGACCACGTGGTCATCGAGAAGGCCGGCGAGGTCATCCCGCAGGTCGTGCGCGCGGTCGTCGAGAAGCGCACGGGCCGCGAGACGCCGATCGAGCCGCCGACCGTGTGCCCCGAGTGCGGCGGCGCGGTCGAGCGCGAGGGGCCGAAGCTCTTCTGCGCGAATCCGATGTGCGGCGCGCGCTTCCGCGAGCGACTCAAGTGGTTCGTCGGACGCGATCAGATGAACATCGACGGGCTCGGCGAGGAGATCGTCGACGCGCTCGTCGACGCTGGGCTCGTGAAGGAGTTCGCCGACGTCTTCCGGCTCGACGCGATGGCTGTCGCGCGAGCGCTTGCGAAGGGCGACAAAGCGCTCGCCGAAATCACGAGGAAAGGTCCGGGGAAGCGAGCGACGACGCTCGTCGAGAGCGCCGCCGAGGCCGCCAAGGAGCGGGGGCTCACGCGCGTCCTCGCGGGGCTTGGCATCAAGCATGTCGGCGCCAGCGCGGCGAAGACGCTCGCACGGCGCTACCGGAGCGCGGAGGAACTGCTCGCCGCGACCGAGGCCGAGCTCATCGAACTCGACGACTTCGGCGAGGTGACCGCAGCGTCTGTCGCCGCGTGGCTCGCCTCCGATGAGGCGAAGCACGTCTTCGCATCGCTCGCTGCCGCAGGCGTCGATCTCACCAGTCGCGAGCCGAAGCCGGTGGCCGCGGGCGCGAACGCCTTCGCCGGGCGCACCTTCGTCGTCACCGGCACGCTCACGGGCTTCGGCCGAACGGAGGTGACGGAGATCCTCGAACGTGCCGGTGCGAAGGTGGCCGGCAGCGTGTCGAAGAAGACCTCCGTCCTCGTCGCGGGCGAGGAGGCGGGGAGCAAACTCGCGAAGGCCCGCGAACTCGGTGTCGAGATCTGGGACGAATCTCGGCTCGTGTCGGAACTCTCGGCCGCAGGGCTCCGGTAGACTTCGCGTCCCGTGTCACAGGTCTTGCTCGGCGTCCGAAACCTCTCCGTCCGCATCGCGATCTTCGTCGTGCTTGCGGCGATCCTCGTCTGGTTCCTCGGCGGGAGCCTCTTCCCCCGCGCCGACCGCATCGTGCGAGGCACGGTCGAGATCGGTCGCGCCGGCGAGGGCCTTGCTGAGATGCGGCTCGTCGAGGTCGTGCACCCCGCGTCGACCCTCCCGAGTGAGCGGGTGACGTTCGACGTCGAGGTGACGGGCGGCGCTGTGCTCAAGTCGTTCGATCGCTGCACGACGCTTCCGACGATCGTCGAGGCCGGCAGCCTCGTGTCGGTGGCCGACCCCTCCGCGTTCCGTACGGCCTACTTCGTCGCCCGCAAGGCGGACGGCGAAACCTGGACGCTGTTCGCGCTCGGCGGCTACGAGAGCTGCCCGCGCGAGATCCACGCCTACGCGGACCGTCTCGAGGCCGAGCGGCAGCTTGCCCGCGTGGTGGCGGGGCTCGAGCCTCAGGCTCCCGCGGCCGCGGCCGCCGCGCGCGATGCGATGCTGCGCGTGGGCGACACCCCGAACCCCTGACCGCCTGCGGGCACGCGCGGCCCGATTCCGGAGGACGCGATGAAGAACATCGACTTCAAGAGCGAACTCCGCGACATCGAGCTTGCGCGTGCGACCTGCCTCGTGCTCGGTGCGCGCCGCGCGGCGATCCTCCATCAGACCGACGAGTACGTCGCGGTGCCGGAGGGCCAGCTCAAGTGCCGCAGCGAGCGCGTCGAAGGCGAACCCGGGACGCGCGTCACCTGGATCTGGCACGACCGCGCCGATCGGGCGGGACCTCGAGGTACGCGCTGGACGAAGCTCGATGATCGGCAGGTCGAGGTTCGCTGGCCGGGGCTCGACCGCACGGTGACGAAGCTCATCGTGAAGCGCCGCGAGCTGTGGCTCCTCGAGAACGTGCGCATCCACCTCGACGCGGTCGCGGGGCTCGGCAACTACTTCGAGCTCGATGGCGTGTGCGGCATCTCCGACAATCCCGCCGAGACGAAGCTCAAGGTCGAGACGCTCCTCGAGAAGTTCCGTCCCGCGCTGGGTGAGCCCGTGAGCGGGTCGTACGCGGATCTCGCGTGAAGTCGCTGCCGTCGCGGGTTGTTCCGGCCCTCAGAGGGTCATACTGCCGCTGAAGATCGCGGCGCCGAGCACGATCGCGACCGCGACACGCCACCAGCCGAACGCGGCGAAGCCGCCGCGCGAGAGGTAGCCGACGAGCCACTTCACCGCGATCGCCGCCGAGATCGCCGCGACGAGGATGCCCACCGACACCGGGACGATGCCGCCGAGCGAGTCGAGGAAGGCGGTGGGATCGGCCTTCGCCCCCTTGTAGAGCTTGTAGAGGCATGCGCCGCCGAGCGTCGGGAGTCCGAGCAGGAAGCTGAACTCGGCGGCGCGGCGCGGCGAGAGTCCGAAGAGGATGCCGCCGAGGATCGTCACCATCGAGCGCGACGTGCCCGGCCACATCGCGATCGCCTGCATGAAGCCGATCGCGAGCGCCGCGCGGTAGGAGAGGTTGAGGAAGTCGTCGCGCTCGTTCGCTTCGCGCGCGACGAGCGTCTTGATCCATGGCGAAAGGACGAGGAGCAGCAGCCCGCCGCCGCCGAGCGCGATCAGCACGGGCACCGGACGGAAGAGACGTTCCTCGATCCAGTCGTCGAGCAGGAGACCGAGGACGGCCGCCGGAAGGAACGCGATGACGATCTTGAGGAAGAGCGCGCGGCCGGCGGCATCGCGGCCGGCGATGCCGCGCAGCATCGTCTGGACGCGCGTCCAGTAGAGTCCGAGCACCGCCAGGATCGCACCGCCCTGGATGATGATGTTGAACGAGTCGATCGCGGGCTTGCGCGCCTCGTCCTCCGAGAGCCCGAGGAGCCACGCGGTGATGATGAGATGTCCGGTCGAGCTGACCGGGAGATACTCGGTGATGCCTTCGACGAGTCCGAGGATGATGGCCTGGAGGATGGTCACCCCGCCTCTATCGGCGCGGTGGAGGCGCGGTCATCACGCGTCCTTCAGCCACGGCATCAGCCCGCGCACGCGGGCGCTCGCTCCCTCGATCGGGTGACCGCTCGCCGCGCGTCGCCACGACGTGAACTCCGGGTGGCCCGCATCGTGGTCCTTCATGAACCGACGTGCGAACGCTCCGCTGCGGACATCGGCGAGAAGAGCCCGGAGCGTCGCCCGAAGGTGCTCGTCGACCAACGCCTTCTCGGCGACGAACGCGCCGAACTCGGCGGTGTCCGAGATCGCGCGGCGCATGCCGTCCGGTCCGCGCGCGTAGAGGAGATCAGCGACCTGCTTCACCTCGTGGCAGCACTCGATGTAGGCGACCTCGGGGGGGTATCCGGCCTCGACGAGGAGTGCGTACGACTCGTGGACCAGCGCGAGCAGTCCGCCGCAGAGCACGGCCTGCTCGCCGAAGAGGTCGCTCTCGGCCTCGGCGGCGAAGGTGGTCTCGATGAGACCGCTGCGCGCGCAGCCGATGCCGGCGCCCCACGCGAGCGCGAAGGCGCGGGCCGTCCTCGGGGCGTTCTCGCGTTCGATCGCGAAGAGCGCGGGGATCCCGAGTCCCTCCTCGTAGCGCGCACGGACGGTCGTGCCCGGTCCCTTCGGAGCGACGAGGACCACGCCGAGATCCGCGCGCGGCACGATGAAGCCGAAGCGGATCGCGAATCCATGCACGAAGCCGACGACCGCGTGCTTCGGCAGCGCGTCCTCGATCCACTTCGCCCACGCCGCGGGCTGCGCCTGGTCGGGAATCGAGACGATCGCGAGGTCGGCGCGCGCGGCGGCCTCGGAAAGTGGAAGCGCCTCGAACCCGTCGCGCGTGGCGAGGGCGAGCTTCTCCGAGCCGGCACGGCCGCCGACCACGACCGTCAGCCCCGAGTCGCGCAGGTTGAGCGCGTGCGCCCGACCCTGGTTGCCGTAGCCGAGCACGACGATCGTGCGTCCGCGAAGCGCGTCGATCGAGACATCGCCCGCGCGGAGGATCGCGCCTTCGCTGGAGGTTGCGTCCGAAGGGGACATGGGCCGGAGTGTACTGGTCGCCGTCGATCACCCATCGGCAGGAATCGCCGTGGGTCGACGCCCCGGACCGCGGCTTCGGGAAGGCTCGCGTCGATTTCTGGAGTGCTTGCGGCCCGGGGGGCCGATGTCCCGGGGCGCCTCGTGCGCTTCCGGAGCCCTGATCATGTCGCAGCTGAACGAACGTCGTCACCATCCACGCTACACCGTCGACCCGATGTACAGCGCGATCACCGTGCAGCGTCGGGGCGGCGCGGAGCACGGACACGTGTACGACGTGAGCCTCGCCGGCATGCGCTTCGAGCTCGATCGTCCGGTGCGACGTGGTTCGACCGTCGACGTCGAGGTCACGCTTCCGGGGTGCGAATCCGCGATCCGCGCGACGGCGCGCGTGGTGCGGGTCTTCTCGAACCTCGACGATCCCGGGCCGCGGCGCATGGCGGTGGAGTTCGAGACCTTCGCCGACGGCGCACGCGCGATGCTCGAGCGCTATCTCTCGCAGAAGTGGCTTCGTCGGGCGCCCGGTCAGGACGCCGCGATCGATGCGAACGCCGAGAGCACCTCGGACTTCGCCTCGGAAACGCTCGGCGCGCCGCGCACCACGCGATCGGCCAGCGCCGCGTAAAGCGGCCGCCGACGCTCGGCGATCTCCTCGATCTCCTCGATCACGCCGCGTCCCGTGAGCGACGGGCGGTTGCCTGCATCGCGCTCAAGCCTCTTGGCCATCGAAGCGATGGGCGGATCGAGGAAGACGACGTATGCACCTCCGTTCGCCCGAGCCGCACGGAGGAGTTCCGCCGCGCCAGGCGCGGTGGGGGTGCCGCCACCGAGGGCGAGGACAAGCGGGGGGCCAGCGAGCGCGTCCGCGAGGGCCCTCGATTCGGCGGCGCGAAATGCCGCTTGGCCGGCCGTGCGGAACGCATCGCCGGCGCTTGTCGAGCCGAGCAGGGCCGCCGTGCGGTCGTCGAGATCGATGAACGGGCGCGCGAGGTCCTCCGCGAGCAGCGCGCCGAGGGTCGACTTTCCCGAACCCCGGAGTCCGACGAGGACGAGGTGGCACGGCGGCCTCGGGGTGTTGGGAAGTCGGGGCTCGGACATCGCCGAAAGGTAGCGGGGGGCCCGCTCGGCGTGGTCACGCACGCGCATTGCGGCTGAAAAGCGACAGCACCGCGCGATTGCGCGGTGCTGGGAAGGTCAACTTCGCACGCCGTGGGGTCGCCCGGCTGACAAGCCAGGTGATCCGCAGGATCAGCTCGGACTCGAAATCAGCGAACGCCGATCTTGCGACCGTTGCGGCGCTTCGAGTTGATGATCTTGCGGCCCTTGCGCGTCGACATGCGCTTACGGAAACCGATGGCGCGGATCTTCTTCTTGCGGCTGATCTTGTGGGGGTAATGCATAGTGGGCCTCGATACCGGGTCGTCGAGGCTACCACATGCCCCGATCCGCCGCAACCGTCTCCAACGCTCCTCCGGCCCGGATTGCTCAAGTCCGGTTTCCTTCGGTCGATACTGGGGGTAGATTGGACTCGGCCGATGCCAGTCCTCCAGCCGCCGCGATGTTCGGGGCGCCTGGAGCACCAGCCTCGGTCACAGAGGAGGGGCCGCCATGCGGCCCTCGCATCATGGACGAGGCTGTTTCGCTCGAAATCATCGAGCAGCGCATCGATTATCGGTTCCAAGACCGTGCACTGCTCGTGCAGGCGCTTGTCCACGCTTCGATCGCCTCCGCGCGGGTCGCCAGCAACGAAAGGCTCGAGTTTCTTGGAGATGCGATCCTTGGAGCGGTCGTCTGCGAGCACCTCTACCGCCGCTTTCCGGAGGAACTCGAGGGCGAGTTGACCAAGATCAAGTCGAACGCGGTGAGCCGGCGCGTGTGCGCCGAGGTCGCGGTCGAGCTCGGACTGGCCGACGCGGTGCAGCTCGGCAAGGGGATGGGCGACCGGAGCGGACTGCCGCAGTCGTTGCTTGCGGCGCTCTTCGAAGCGGTGGTCGGCGCGATCTATCTCGACGGCGGCATCGAGCCCGCGCGCGCGTTCATCCTGCGCGTGCTCGCCTCGCGCATCGAGGAATCGACGCGACTCGGGCACCAGCAGAATTTCAAGAGCGTGCTGCAGCAGTCGCTCCAGAAGCGCGATCTCGGGACACCGCAGTACGTCATCCTCGACGAGAAGGGCCCCGACCACGCGAAGTGCTTCGAGGTCTGCGTGGATCTCCTCGGCCGCCGTTTCAAGGGTTGTTGGGCGATGAGCAAGAAGTCGGCGGAGCAACTCGCGGCGCTCGAGGCGCTCATCGAGCTCGGCTTCGTCGAGCGAAGCGAGACGGGCGAGGTCCGGTTGCTTCCTGCGGCGTGAAGCCGCCGTTTCAAGCCCCGATCAGCCGAACATGAGCCATCCGATGAGGACGGCGTCGATCGCGATCGCGATGATCATGCCGGTCACCCACGGCCACGCGGAGGACGCACGCTCGTCGCTCGCAGCGTCGCAAGCCTGGTCGTTGGCCGCCACCGCTGCGGAGGCGATGCGGGCGCGCGCCCTGGAACGCGCGGTCTCGCGCGAGGCTACCGCGGCGGGATCGGTGTCCGTCTCCGTGCGGACGAGCCGAGGGCCGTTGCAGCGCGCGGCGGCTTCGGTGGTCCGTGCCGGCGCCACCATGGCGATGGTCGGTGCAGCGTCCTCGAGCGACTCGCCGCGACGCGCGCGGTCCTGAACCACCGCGACGATCAGGTTGGCATCGAAGGCGCGGATCCCGAGCTTCGTCGCGAGTCCAAGCAGGCGCTTGCGGTCCTCGTAGGCGAGCACCGCACCCTGCAGTGCCCGTTGCGTTTCGATCGCGAGCGTCCAACGCGTATCGGTGGGATCGAAGGCGGAGTCGAGTGCGCGTGCGCGGGCGTTCTCCCGCGCCTGGAGCATCTCGTGGGCGACCGCCTTCCGGTAGACCGACTCCGCGCGAGCGTCCGGCTTGGGACGCCCATCGTCGACGAGTCTTGGGATGCGTTGCCCGGTCAGGCGCACGGTGGTCCGCCGCGGCTTGCGGCGCTCCCGGTTGGTTCGGTTCTTCGCGTTGATCGGTGCGGTGCGAAGCCTCGTACTTCGCGGTGCACGACTCTCGACATGGCTGGCTCGAAGACTTGCTCCAGCCTGCGGCGGCGCCTCCGCGCAGCCCCAGCTGGTCGGAGGATGTCCGCCGCGACGTGTCTACACGAAGGTCGCGAAAGTGCGAGGGAAGCGGTCAGATTTCCGAGCGAGACGATCGGCCCAGACGCTATAGACGGAACCGAGGACGGAACGAGGGAGACGGTCTCCCGGGCGGTACCCGCAGTCACTCCGCGCCGTGCCGCAGTTACTCCGCGCCGTGCCGCAGTTACTCCGCGCCGTGCCGCAGTTACTCCGCGCCGTGCCGCACGAGCCGGCCTTCGACCAGGAAGACCGTATCCTCGGCGATCGCCGTCACGATGTCGGCCAGGCGCTCCACCCGCTGCGACACGGCCAGCAACTCGATCGCGGCGCCGGACTTCTCGACGTCCCGCTCGATCCACTCGCGCGCCCAGGCCACCACCTCGCGGTTGAGCCCGTCGACGTAGTTGTCCGCGCGCCGGACCTCGAGGCACAGCTTGATGTCCTCGTTCGAGAAGGCGACGAGCACATCCCGCAGCATCGTCAGCGCGGCCTCGGCCATCTGGACGAGCGCAGGGGGGTAGCGGTAGCTGCCGGACTCGACGAGCCGGATCACGCGCTTCGAGATCCCCTTGCACATGTCCGCGATCCGCTCGAGCTCGTTCGAGACGCGCATCGCGGTGAGGATGAGGCGCAGGTCGCTCGCCACCGGGCTCCCGAGCGCAAGCAGCCGCATGCACTCGCCCTCGAGCTCGAGCTGCATCTGATCGATCTCGGCGTCGCCTGCGCGCACCTTGCGCGCGAGGTCGACGTCGCCGTCGCGGATCACCTCGATCACGCTGCCGACGCGCTGCTCGACGAGCGCGCCGAGGGCGAGAAGGTTCCGGCGAAGGTCGATGACGCGGGACTGGAGATTGACAGGCATGGTCCTTCGGTGTCCTTCCGTGTCCTTGGCTTGTATCCGGCGGCACCTTCGGGCGCAGCCGCGCTTCCGTGCGTTCGCGTGTCTCGGGGTCATCCGAACCGACCGGTGACGTAGTCCTCGGTCTGCTTGTTCCGCGGCTTGGTGAACATGTTCTCGGTGGCGTCCGACTCGACGAGCCGTCCCTCGAAGAAGAAGGACGTGCGGTCGGAGACGCGCGCCGCCTGCTGCATGTTGTGGGTGACGATGACGATCGTGTAGCGGTCGGCGAGGGTCTCGATGAGTTCCTCGATCGCGAGGGTCGACTTCGGATCGAGCGCCGAGCAGGGCTCGTCCATGAGCAGGACCTCGGGGCCGACCGCGATCGCGCGCGCGATGCAGAGCCGCTGCTGCTGGCCGCCGGAGAGCCCCAGCGCGGACGCGTGCAGGCGGTCCTTCACCTCGCTCCAGATCGACGCCTGACGCAGGCTGTGCTCGACAAGCTCGTCGAGTTCCGCGCGGGTGTAGGTCTTGTGGAGGCGCGGGCCGAACGCGACGTTGTCGTAGATCGACTTCGGGAACGGATTCGGCTTCTGGAACACCATGCCGACATGTCGGCGCAGCTCGACCACGTCCACCGCCTTGCCGAGCAGGCTGTCGCCGTGGAGTTCGAGCGTGCCCTCGGCGCGTGCGCCGGGGATCGTGTCGTTCATCCGGTTGATCCAGCGGAGGAACGTGCTCTTTCCGCAGCCGGAGGGCCCGATGAAGGCCGTGACATGGCGGGCGGGGATGTCGAGGTCGATGCTCTTGAGCGCCTGGAACTGGCCGTACCAGCTCGAGAAGCCGCGCACCTTGATCGCGATCTCCGCGGAGGCCGCGGTACCGGCGGCGGCACCCGGAACGGGAGACGACAGCGGGATCTCGACGCGGGGACCTGGCGCGTGGCTCGCGGCCGCTGGCTTCGGGGTCGTGGAGGCGTCGCTCTGCATGGTGGGGCTCATTGGGTGGCGGTTGCCGCGGAGGTCGCGCTCACTGGAGCGGCTTCTGGAGCTTCTGACGGATGAAGATCGCGATGCCGTTGAAGACGAGGAGGACGACGAGCTGGATGATGATCGCGCTTGCCGCGATGTAGTGGAACTCGTCCTGCGGGCGCTGCGCCCAGTTGTAGATCTGGAGCGGCAGGATCGCGAAGTCGCTCATCAGGTTCGTCGGCGTGTTGAAGACGAGGAGGAGGCCGCCGAGCACGAGGAGCGGCGCGCTCTCGCCGATCGCACGGCTCATCGAGAGGATCGCACCGGTCATGATGCCGGGGATCGCGGCCGGAAGCGTGATGCCCCACACGGTCTGCCAGCGCGTGGCGCCGAGCGCCATCGCGCCCGCACGCAGCGACGACGGCACCGCGCGCAGCGCCTCCTGCGTCGAGATGATCACGACGGGCAGGATCACGAGCATCAGCGTGAGTCCGCCGGCGAGCACGCTCGAGCCGAACGGAAGCCGCAGGAAGAACAGGCTCTCCTCGTTGCCGACCGAGATCGAATCCTCGACGTTCGTCCCGAAGGTGCCGAACATGCGCGCGAAGGCGGTGAGGCCGAGGATGCCGTAGACGATCGACGGCACGCCCGCGAGGTTCATGATGTTGGTCTGGATGATCCGCGTGAACGTCGAGCGCTTCGCGAACTCCTCGAGGTAGATCGCCGTTCCGACGCCGAGGGGGAGGGCGACGATCCCGCAGATCGAGCAGACCCAGATCGAGCCCATCAGCGGCGCGAGGATGCCCGCTTCCGAGGGCTTCCGCGACGCGAAGCTCGTGACGAACTTCCACGACAGCGTGTCCCAGCCCTGCCAGAAGATCGAGGCGAGCAGCACGAAGAGGACCACCACCGCCACGTTGGTCGCGACGAGGCAGGTGAGGAGGAAGGCCCGGTCCTGGAGGAGGCGGGCGGCGCCGGAGCGTGCCTTCGCCATCAGTCGTATTCCTCCCGGAATCGGCGGAGCACCCACTGGCCAATCATGGTGATGACAAGCGTGATGACGAAGAGCGTGGAGGCGACGGCGTAGCTCGACTTGTACTCGACGCCGGTGGCGGGCGCGTCGCCCAGGAAGATCTGCACCATGTAGGCCGTCATGGTCTGCACCTCGGCGGCCGGATTGGCGGTGATCTGCGCGACGCCGCCCGCGGCGAGCGCGACGATCATCGTCTCGCCGATCGCGCGCGAGATCGCAAGAAGGAACGCCGCCACGATGCCCGAGAGCGCCGCGGGTACGACGACCTTCACCGACACGTCGAAGCGGGTTCCACCGAGGGCGAAGGCGCCGTCGCGCAGGCTGCGCGGCACCGCGCGCAGGGCGTCCTCCGAGAGCGAGCAGACGATCGGCAGGATCATGATGCCCGTCGCGAGGCCGGCGCTCAGCGCGTTGTAGTTGCCGAAGGCGACCGGACTGTCCGCCGATCCGAACCCGGCGAGCAGCGGGTTCACCTGCTTCTGGAGGAACGGCGTGATGATCGTGAGGGCGAAGAACCCGTAGACCACCGTCGGGATGCCCGCGAGTACCTCGAGCGCCGGCTTCAGCGTCGCGCGCACGCGAGGGCTCGCGTACTCGCTCAGGTAGATCGCCGCGATCAGGCCGACGGGGAGTGCGAAGCTGGCGGCGATCGCCGTCACGAGGAGCGTCCCGCAGACGAGCGGCCAGATGCCGAAGTGCTTCTCCGAGCCGAGGAGCGGATTCCACTCGAGCCCGGTGAAGAACTCGCGGATCGAGACGTCGGGGAACTCGAAGAACCCGATCGTCTCGGTGGCAAGCACCAGGATGATGGTCGTCGTGACGAGGATCGAGAAGGTGGCCGCGACCGCGAGCGTGCCGACGATGATGCGCTCCCGGGTCGAGCGCGCGGAGACCGACTTCGGCCGACCGAGCTTCGACAGGTCGCGCAGTGGCGCGGGGGCGCTGGAGGGGACGCTCGTCACGGGTCGCACAATCTACCCGCCCGGCCGGGTTCGGAGGGATCGGAGAGAGCCTCGAACGACGGGCATTCGGTCACGTTCGCGTGAGGTTTGTCCACGGGTTTGGCAGGAGAGCGGGGCCGAAGGCAACCGCGCGGCGACGGCACGGTTCGTGCCGCCGCCGCGCGGGGAGACATGCCTGATGCGGTCGCGGCGACCGCCGGGGATCACTCGTAGACCTGCGCGAGCGAGCCGTGGACGGACTCGCCCTCGGGGGTGGTGAACTGGGTGCCGGTACGGCGCTTCGACCAGTTGGCGGCCACCTTGGTCGAGATCTCCGCGGGCAGGCGCACGAAGCCGACCTCGGTCGCGAGCTCGGCGGCGTTCTTCAGGTAGAAGTCGATGAACGCGGCGACCTCGGGCTTCTCGGCGCTCGCCTTGTTGACGTAGATGAAGAGCGGACGGCTGAACGGAGCGTACGAGCCGTTCTCGATGGTCTCGGTGGTCGGGGCGATCGCGCCCTTGCCGCTGTCGACCGCGACCGACTTCACCTTGTCCTTGTTCTCGAAGTAGTACGCGCAGCCGAAGAAGCCGATCGCGTTCTCGTCGCCGGCCACGCCGCGCACGAGCACGTTGTCGTCCTCGGAGACGCTGATATCGCTGCGGATCGAGCCATCCTTGCCGACGGTGACTTCCTTGAAGTAGTCGAAGGTGCCCGAGTCGGTGCCCGGCGAGTAGACCTTGACCGGCTTGTCGGGCCACGACGCGTTGACGTCCTTCCACGACTTCACTCCGCCCGACGCCGAGTAGATCTTCTTGATCTCGTCGACGGTGAGCGAGGTGCACCAGGTGTTCTTCGGGTTGACGACGATGGTGAGGCCGTCGTAGGCGACCGGGAGCTCGATGTAGTCGACCTTCGACTTGGTCGCGGTGTCGCACTCGGCCTTCTTGATCGGGCGCGAGGCGTCGGCGATGTCGATCTCACCGGCGGCGAAGCGCTTGAAGCCGCCGCCCGTGCCGGAGATGCCCACGGTCACGCGCACCTTGCTCGCGGCCTTGTTGAACTCCTCGGCGACGGCCTCGGTGATCGGGTAGACGGTCGAGGAGCCGTCGACCTTGATGGCGCCCTTCAGGGTCTTGAGGTCGGCTTCCTGTGCGCCTGCGGCGAGAAGTGCGGTCGAGGCGACGACGAGCGATGCGATCGTGGCGGAGCGGAGAGTCGGCATGGTGATCGGGTCCTTCGTGCGGTCTGCCCTGCGGGGCTTGCGGTCTGTTCGCGCAGGCGTGGCCTGCGGGCGAACGCGCGGCGACGAACCGCGCCCAAACAATCTCTCCGCTCCATGTGAAGGGCGTGTAAAGGACGGGTTCAAACGGCCCGGATTTCGGCAGACGGGCGCGGAGTCTCGGCGACCGCCGCGGACGGAAGGAGGAGGCTGAAACGGCTTCCCACGCCCACGGTGCTTTCGGCCTCGACGCGCCCGCCATGGATGGAGGCGATGTGCTTGACGATCGCAAGTCCAAGCCCAGTGCCACCTTGCGTCCGGGAGCGGGCCTTGTCGACCCGGTAGAACCGCTCGAAGATTCGGGGGAGGTGCTTGGAGGCGATGCCTGGTCCGGAATCCGAAACGGCGATCCGGATCAGATTTCCGGACCCGGCGTGGGCCTGCGAGCGGGCTTCGGTCCCCTCGTCGAACCCCGCCGAGATCCGGACTTCCGTGCGCTCCGAGGAGTACTTGATCGCGTTCGAGACCAGGTTCGCAAGCGCCTGCTCGAGCAGCGAGCGATTGCCGAGGATCGTGAGCGCAGGGTCGCAGTCGACCTCGAGCGTCATCTCGCGCAGCGCCGCGGCCGATCCGAGATCCGAGACCACCTGCGTCACGATCTCGTTCACGGCGATCGGATCCTTCGCAAGCGATTGCCGGGCCTCGGGCTCCTCGAGGAAGGCGAGCGTGAGGATGTCCTCGACGATCCCCGAGAGGCGCACCGTGTTCCGATGCACGATCTCGAGGAAGCGGCGCGTCTGCACGGGTTCCGCGTCGTCGATCTGGAGAAGCGTCTCGACGTAGCCCTTGATGTTCGTGATCGGCGTGCGCAGCTCGTGCGACACGTTCGCGGCGAACTCGCTGCGCATCGACTCGAGGCGCCGCATGCGCGTGACGTCGACGAGGCTCACGACGAGCCCGGAGGGCGCGCCATCCTGATGCAGCGGCTCGCACGAGACCTGCACCTCGAGCGAATCCTCGGAGTCGAGATGCAGTTCGCCGGTGAAGCGGCCCTCCGATGCGAGCGCCGACTGGATCGCCCGGTTGAGGCCGTGCTGGCGAACGGACTCCTGCAGCAGGCGCCCGCGGGCCGCGCGCTCGTCGAAGGAGAGGAGCCGCTCGGCGGCGGGATTCGCGGAGACGACGCGCTGCAGATGATCGAGCGCGATGACGGCGATCGGCGTGGCGCGGAGCACGCGCTCGATCTCGCCCACGCGATCGGCGAGGCGCGTCTGTCGCTCGCGCTCGCTGCGGACGCGCCGGAACGCCGCGCTCGCGAGTCGATCGAGCAGCGGATACTCGCGGCCCGCGCCCTCGCTCACGGCCTCCGAGTCGAGCGCGGCCTCGAGCGCGCGCGCGCTGCGGCGTCGGACGAGGGCCGTGCCGATCCAGGCGGCGAGGATCGCCCCGGCGAGGAGCCAGGGCAGCGCATCCGCGGATGTTCCGCTCTTGGTCACGACGGCGCCGCCCTGTGCGTCGACCTGCTGGAGCAGCAGAGGGGTTGGCAGCGGGGGGACGGTCATCGAGGACGCATCTTACGGCGTGTCCACCTGCGCCTGCGTGGTCGGACACGCGTGCAACTGGTCGCGCATCCACTCGCGCATCCGATCGCGCATCCGATCGCGCATCCGATCGCGCATCCACCGGTGCCGCCCGATCGGAAGGGCGCTCACTCGCCGTCTTCGCGTGCGTCGGCGAACCGATAGCCCACGCCGCGGACGGTCTCGACGCACTCGCTCGTCTCGCCGAGCTTCCGTCGCAGCGCGGTGATGTGGACGTCGACCGTGCGCGAGCTCAGCACGGTGCTCTTTCCGTGGACGGCGGCGATGATCTGGTCGCGGGTGCGGACGAATCCCGGTCGCCCCGCGAGGTAGTGCAGGATGCCGAACTCGGTCAGCGTGAGGTCGACCTTCTTCCCATCGACCGCCACCTCGTGCCGGTCGAGGTCGATGACCAGCCGGCCCGAGAGGAGGATCATCCGGTCGCTCTTCGGCGAAGGCTCGTCGATCGGGTGGGTGCGTCGCAGGATGTTGCGGAGCCGCGCCATCAGGACGCGCGGACTGAACGGCTTGGTCACGTAGTCGTGCGCACCGAGCTCGATGCCCGCGACCACGTCGGCCTCCTCGCCCTTCGCGGTCACCATCACGATCGGGATCGAGCGGGTGTCCTCGTCCTGCTTCAGCCGTCGGCAGACCTCGAGGCCGTCGACGTCGGGAAGCATGAGGTCCAGCACGATCACGTCGGGCTTCTCGCGTCGGATCACCTCGAGCGCGATGCGTCCGCTGTGCACCTTGCGCGGGCGCATGCCGGCGCGTTCGGCGTGGAACTCGATGAGTTCCGCGATCTCGGGCTCGTCCTCGACGATGAGAAGCTCGGCCTTGGTGCTCGACATGGACGGCAAGATTAGGGATGCGCGGCTGCATCCTGTCAAGAAATCGTGAAGACTGCGTTCAGACGTGCGGCCCGGGGGGCGCCGCAGGGCGTCGGGGCGCGCTCAACGGTCCTCGATGACCGCGGAATCCGGCGCCAGCGACGCGGCGCCCGTGACCTGCCGCAGCGCGTACCGCACGCCATCCTCGGCCAGTGCGCCGAGGATCGCGATCTCCGCGGGTTCGCGCATGTGGACGGGGACGCCGTTCGAATCCTCGGTCGACCGCACGATGCAGCCGGTCTTCCACGCGAGCGCCGTCATGAGCGCCTCGTTCCGGGCCGATCCACCGGCGGCCAGGATCACGCCGGCCTTTTCCGGGATCTCCGCCGCGAGGACGCGCGCCGTGGCGTCGGCGATCGCGTCGACCACCGTGCGGCATGCGTTGCGTGCCTCGAGTCCGGCGGTGAGGTCGACCAGACGCGCGGCCTCGTCGCCGGTTCCGAGCGATCGCCGTGGAGCACCGAACCCATCGGGCGGCGCGATCGCGTGCGAGATCCGCCGTGCGATGGCGACGTCGGCGATACCGGAACGCGCCGCGGCGCCATCGGGGTCGAACGCCGTTCCGAGCCGCGCGCGCGCGACGCGGTCGAGCAGATGGTTGCATGCGCAGACATCGAAGCCGCGGACCTCGCCGACGTCGGAGCCTCGTGGCGGCACGTAGGTCGCGTTGATGAAGCCGCCGAGGTTGAGCACGATGAGCCCCTCGCCGCAGCCAAAGAGGACGAGATCGGCGAGCGGTGTGATCGGCGCGCCTTGCCCGCCGCTCGCCACGTTCGCGCCGCGGAGGTCGTAGCGCACTCGGCAGCGGAGCCGCGTGGCCACAGGCCACGGATCGATCAGCTGCCAGGTGTGCGGAGGCGCGTGGAAGACCGTCTGGCCGTGGAGCACCGCGAGGTCGGGACGAAGTCGTGTGGACCGGCACAGCGCCTCGAGCGCGTCGGCATGCGCCTCGCCGAAGGCGCGCGCGATGCGCGCGAACTCGCTGGCCGGCAGTGGCTCCTGCCGAGCGATGCGGCGAAGATCGTCCGCAAGGTGTCCGAGCGGGTGCGACAGCCCCTCCACGAAGCGTGCCCGCATCGAGAGGCCATGCCGATGGATCTCGACGAGCGCGACGTCGAGGTCGCCGTCGATGCTCGTTCCGGTCATGGTGCCGAGGACGAGTCTCGGCCTGTCGGTCGGGGATCCGCTCGCCTGGTCCATCCCGGCATGGTGTCCACCGCGGGGTGTTCCCGCAACCGACCTCCGAACCGCGGGTTTCCCGTACGATCCGACACCCATGGTCAAGCGCATCCTTGTCACCGGCGGCGCCGGATTCCTCGGCTCCCATCTCTGCGACCGGCTGGTCGGGATGGGTCACGACGTGATCTGCCTCGACAACCTGTTCACGAGCCAGAAGTCGAACATCGAGCACCTCCTCGAGTGCCGCAACTTCGAGTTCATCCGCCACGACATCACGCAGCCGATCATGCTCGAGGTGGACGAGATCTACAACCTCGCCTGTCCCGCGGCTCCGGGCCACTACCAGTACAACCCCATCAAGACGATGAAGACGAGCGTGCTCGGCGCGATCAATGTGCTCGGCCTCGCCAAGCGCGTGCGCGCGAAGGTCTTCCATGCGTCGACGAGCGAGGTCTACGGCGACCCCGACGTGCACCCGCAGCCCGAGAGCTACCGGGGCAACGTCAATCCGATCGGCCCACGCGCCTGCTACGACGAAGGCAAGCGCGCCGCCGAGACGCTCTTCTTCGACTACCACCGTCAGAACAAGGTGGACATCCGCGTCGTGCGGATCTTCAACACCTACGGGCCGCGGATGCATCCATTCGACGGGCGCGTGGTCTCGAACTTCATCCGTCAGGCGCTCGCGGGCACGCCCATCACGATCTACGGCGAAGGCACGCAGACGCGGTCGTTCTGCTATGTCGACGACCTTCTCGATGGATTCCTCGCGATGATGGAGGCGCCGGCCTCGCTTCCCGGGCCGGTGAACCTCGGGAACCCGGGCGAGTTCACGATCCGCGAGCTCGCGGAGATGACGGTGGAGCTCTCGGGAAGCCGCTCGCCGATCGTGTGCGCGAAGCCGCTGCCGGCCGACGATCCGCTGCAGCGCAAGCCCGACATCACGCTGGCGCGCACGCGGCTCGGCTGGGAGCCGAAGATCCCTCTGCGCGAGGGACTCGCGCGGACGATCGCGTACTTCCAGTCGATCGACATGTCGCGGTACCGCGCGCCGACGCCGAACTACTGAGTTCGAAGGCGCCGCCGCCGTCGACCAGGCGCGGGCTCACGTGCCCCACGACTCGAGCAGGAGCGAGAGATCCGTCGAGTTGACCCAGCCGTCGCGGTTGATGTCCGCGTCGCCACCGGCGCTGCCCCATGCCTCGAGAAGGTACGAGAGGTCCGCGTTGTCGATGTCGCCGTCGCGGTCGATGTCGGCGTGGTTCACGGTCCCGCCGCGCGCGAGATTCCACGGCGCGATTGGCTGCGTGCTGACGCCGGGGCCCGACCAGCGCAGCAGAAGGCCTGCGCCGCCGTCGTTCTCGAAGAACTCGACGCGGATGGCGTGCATGCCCGCCTCGAGCGGCAATGTCGCCGAACGCATCACCATGCCGTGGATCCCGTCGTTGTCGACGACGAGTTCGTCGTCGAGCCAGAGGCGCGAGCCGTCGTCGCTGGTCGTCGACAGCGTCCAGAACGCGCTCTGCGGCACGATCAGCCATCCGGTGTAGACCGCACCCACGCGATCGATGCGGCCGCTCCCCGCGAAGTCGGCGGTCGTGCTCGGGATGAGGATCTGTTCGACGACCCCGCTCAGGTAGGGAGCGAGTGCATCGAAGTCGGGAAGCGCGGAAAGCGCGGGGAGTTCGTAGTAGCGGACGTCGAGGCCCGTCGTGAACCCCTCCGGGTGCATGGCGCGGATCGGCGCCACGACTTCGATCGTGACGGTGGCCGTCGAGACGGCGCCGGAGACGGGTTCGCGCAGCGTGTACGCGAAGGTCTGCTCGCCCGCATGCAGCCCGACGTTGGAGACGAGGAGCGTCGCGGGGTCGGCCGGATCGCGCGCGACCGGCACGCCGGCGCTCGTCGTGGCCTCGAACGAGAGGAGCTCGAGGGCGTCCATGTTCGCATCCCAATCGTTCGCGAGCGCCCTGATGCGCGCGGAGGTGCCCGCGATCGCGCGAACGTGGTCGTCGATCGCCACCGGCGCCTGCGGATCGAGCGCGGCCTGCGCGTACTCGACGGCACGCTCGAGATTGATGCGTCCGAAGCCGAACTGCTCGTCGTTCCGCTGCAGTCCCCACGGATCGCAGCTGTGCAGCAGCACGTGCTCGGCGTGGGCCGGCGACAGCAGCGGATTCGCCGAGCGGATCAGCGCGAGCGCGCCGTTGGCGATCGGCGTCGCCATGCTGGTGCCGCTCCAGGCCTGGTAGCCGCCGTCCCGCGTCGAACTGAGGATCGCGACGCCTGGCGCGAAGAGATCGACGCCGAGACCGTAGCTGGAGAAGCTCGCGCGCGCGTCGCTCTGGTCGCTCGCGCCGACGACAAGGACGTTGCCGAAGTCCCAGGAGGCGTGGTCCGTCGCCGAGTTGCCCGCGGCCCAGAGAAGATTCGTGCCGAGCGTGCGGACGTAGGCGCCCGTCGTGTCGATCGGTGGATGTCCGATGCCGGAGTAGCTCGCGCTGACCACCTTCGCGCCATGCTCCGCGGCCCACTGGATGCCCTGCAGCAGGTTGTCCATGCTCGCGCCGCCGCTTGCGCTCTCGCTGACGCGAATCGGCATGATGCGCAGGTTCCAGCCCATGCCCGCCACGCCGACGCTGTTCTCGACCGCCGCGGCCGCGCAGCCGGCCACGTGCGTGCCGTGTCCATGGATGTCGGTCAGGTTGCCGCCGTCGATCTCGGCGACATCGCTCACGCAGTTGAAGCCCGGCACCCGGTTGCCGAGTTCGGCGTGCGAAACGATGCCGGTGTCGGTGAAGGCGACGATCGGCTCCTCACTGCGATCGGCGCGGTGCAGCTCCCACGCCTCCGCGGACCGCATGGTCGAGTGATGCCACTGGTCGACGAAGAGTGGATCGTTGGGCGTACCGACGGGGTAGAGGATCCAGTTGGGGCAGGCGTACTCGAAGAGTCCGGTCGCAAGCAGTTCGCGCGCCACGCGCGCCTCGGCGGCGCCCGTGGCGTGCGGGGGCCCACCCACGACCAGGATGAACTCATCGGTGCGCGCGAGCACGCGGTGCGGATGGCGAGCGATCGCGTCGAGCGCGCGCGCGCGGGCGGACGCGGTCAGACCCTGACGCGGACGGATGAAGAGCTCGCCGGAAAACTCGCACTCGCCGGGAATCTCTCCCCACGCGTCGATCGCGGCGAGTGGTTCAGGGTGGATGACGCCCTCGGGGCTTGGCTCGATCGCATGCGGGCCATCCGCCGATGCGGAAGACATGCCGAGCAGACACGCCATCAACCAGGGCGCGACAACCCACGGTGCGCCGTGGAGCCGGATGGCAGGACAATCGACGAATCTAGGATGCACGTGCGGTGGGGCTCAGCGGGAAGGATGCGGAAGGACCGACCTCTTCGTCACCGCACACCAACGCGGCAAGCCCCCGGAA
This sequence comes from Planctomycetaceae bacterium, assembly GCA_021297795.1. GTDB lineage: Bacteria > Planctomycetota > Phycisphaerae > Phycisphaerales > SM1A02 > QWPT01. The sequence continues at coordinate 6,232 of JAJTGL010000022.1, read as the reverse complement.
GTGCACGGATTGTGCCTCAGTGCGCCCGGAGTGCGACTGGAATCCCTGCAGTTCCCGAAAGGAAGTGCGCTCTCTGGACGCGAGCGCGGAAGTTGCCGCCCGCAGACCTTGGGGCTGTTCGGGGCGCGATTTCGAATCTCAAAAATCTGTTCGGAAAAAAGTAGGGTGGCCCTTGCGGAGTTTGCCGATGTGGTAACGTACGAACATTCACCGAACAGAAGAGCGGATTCTGTTCGGGTCGTGGTTGGAAGATCCTGTGGGGTTTGGCAGCGAAATCCGCACCCAAATGCAAGCAAAGTACAAGGCACCGACTCAGACCGACTCATCTGCTGGAAGGGCTGCGATCCGCGATCGCACCGCAAGACCAACAAGATTTCAGGACCTTTCGACGCTCGCGCACCCCAGTCGACTCATCAACGGATACACAAACGAACACACAAGACGCCGCTGGACGGCACAGACAAGAAGGGGATAAAGATGGTCGCAACGACTCAGAATGGAAAGAGCAGTACGCCAGCCAACAGCAATACCGGCACTCCAGGTTCAAAGCCAGACATCCGGCCAAGTCCAGACATCCGGCCAAGTGTTGAAAGCACTGGCCGAGCAAGCACAGGAACAACTCCCATGCCGATTCCCGCCAACAGCACCGCCCGTCCAGGCAGTTCCTCCTCGCCCACCTCGACGATCGAGGACAAGCCCCGCGGTGTGCAAGGTGTCGCGTCCGGTGCGGTCTCCAGCGCACCCAGCACTCTGTCGAAGGCCGAGGCGGCCAAGCTCGCCCAGAAGGCCGACGAGGAGCGCAAGGGCAAGTTGGCTGCGATCGAGCGCGCGATGGGCGCGATCGAGAAGGCGTACGGCAAGGGTTCGATCATGAAGCTCGATGGCGATTCGCTCGCGCCGATCCCGTCGATCGCGACGGGCGCGCTGAGCCTCGATCTCGCGCTCGGCGGGCGTGGACTTCCGCGCGGCCGCATCATCGAGATCTTCGGGCCGGAATCCTCGGGCAAGACGACACTCGCGCTCACCGTGGTCGCCAATGCGCAGAAGACCGGCGGCGTCGCGGCGTTCATCGACGCGGAGCATGCGCTCGACCCCTCGTGGGCGAAGCGCATCGGCGTCAATCTCGACGAGATGCTCGTCTCGCAGCCCGATACCGGCGAACAGGCCCTTGAGATCTGCGAGATGCTCGTTCGTTCGAATGCGGTTGACATCATCGTCGTCGACTCGGTCGCGGCCCTCATCCCGAAGGCCGAAATCGAGGGTGAGATGGGCGACTCCGTCGTCGGTCTGCAGGCCCGTCTGATGTCGCAGGCCATGCGCAAGCTCACGGGTGCCATCGCGAAGAGCGAGTGCATCGTGATCTTCATCAACCAGCTGCGCGAGAAGATCGGCGTCATGTTCGGTTCGCCCGAGACGACGACCGGCGGCAAGGCGCTCAAGTTCTACGCCTCGGTGCGCATCGACATCCGTCGCATCGGCGCGATCAAGGACGGTGACAAGAACGTCGGCAACCGCGTGCGTGCGAAGGTCGTGAAGAACAAGATCGCGCCGCCGTTCCGCGAGGCTGAGTTCGACATCATGTTCAGCGAGGGCATCTCGACGACGGGAGACCTCGTGGATCTGGCGGCCGAGGATGGCATCATCGAGAAGGCTGGCGCGTGGTTCAGCTACAAGGGAACGCGCATCGGCCAGGGGCGCGAGAATGCGAAGGCGTTCATCAAGGACAACGCCGCGATGTTCGCCGACATCCGTCAGAGGGTTGTCGAGAAGCGTCTCGCAGCCGCGAACGAGGCCCTCAAGGGTCGTGGTCCCGCGCCGAAGGGCGGCGACGACGAGGAGGATGACGACGAGTAATCCCCGCTGTCACCTGATTCATCAATGCCGATTGCGACGTGATCGCCGGCTCGGTGGATCTGGTTTCGGAACACGCGTCCGCGGGGATCGCAGCACTCTCATTGCCGGAAGGCAAGCGCCGTGTCGGAGCGGTGTAGGGCTGTGACTCCCGCGGCGCGCAGGCTTACCTGATCTGCGTGGGTGCCAGAGTCTTGATGGCGCCTGTGCGATCGGGAGCGAGGCGGCGTGTCGATTGGCACTTCCGACTCAGCAAGGTCCATTCGCGTAGCGCAGGCAGGGCGGTTGGAAGGCTCCTCCCGCTCTGCCTGCGTTTACCTGTTGACCCGCCGAGCGACTTAAGTGACCGGAAATCATGCGCGGACGTGGGTTCTACGGCGGGGTTCCATTGCTTGAACCATTCGGGCCTTCGACGTACACTCATCGCCCCACGCGGTCGTGGCGGAACTGGCAGACGCGCTAGATTCAGGTTCTAGTGGGGTCAAACCCATGGAGGTTCAAGTCCTCTCGACCGCATGAAGCAGCGGGCCCGGCGCAAGCCGGGCCCGCGCTGTTTTTGGGAGTCGCCGTAGACCGGAGCGTGCGAGGGGCTGGTACCGCCCGCGAGCGCGGCCGCCCCGTATGTTGGTGTCATGCCCCGCACGTCCCTCACCACCGACGATCTCCTCTTCGTCAGCTTCAACAGCAGGGTGTTCGCTCTGGATCGCGAGGATGGCGGGATCGTCTGGAAGTGGAAGGCCTCGAAGTCGACCGGCCTTCCGACGCTCCTGCCCGATGGTGACCGGCTCTTCGTGAGTCTGAATGGCTACACGTGGGCCCTCGATCCGACCAATGGCGCCGAACTTTGGTTCCAGCCGTTCGATGGCGAGGGTGTCGGTCTTGCGATGCTCGCGAACATGCGATCGACAAGCCCGGTTCCGCCGCTTGCTGCGGCAGCTGCTGCGGCAGCGGCGTCCAGCTGAAACGCGCCTTACGAAACCGCAGCCGACGTGGATTCGCGCAGTCGAGCGATCACCGAGATCACGCGGCGCGCTGCCTCTTCGATCTCGGCATCGGTTGTCTCGCGCGACAGACTGAACCGGATCGAGCCGTGGGCGAGCTCCGGTGCGACCCCCATCGCGAGCAGCACGGGCGAGGGGTCGAGTGAACCCGACGAGCACGCCGCGCCTGCGGAGGCGTCGATCCCGCGCTCCGACAGCAACAGCAGAATCGCCTCGGCCTCGAGTCGGGCGAACCCGATGTTGGTCGTGTTCCAGAGCCTCGGCATGTTGGCCCCGTGCGCAAGACCAGCGGTCGCGGCGACGACCTTGCGCTCGAAGCCGTCGCGACGCGCCGCGGCCACCGTCATGCCGTCGGATGCGAGCCACGCTCGAGCGAGTTCGGCCGCCACGCCCATTCCCGCGATCGCTGGCACGTTCTCCGTGCCGCCGCGGCGATCGCGTTCCTGCGGCCCGCCGATCGATTGCGGCTCGAGCCGCACCGTCCGGCGCACGTAGAGGGCGCCGGCACCTTTCGGGCCATGGAACTTGTGTGCGGCGAAACTCGCGAGGTCGACCTGTAGCGCCGCAAGATCGGTCGGCATCCTCCCGACCCACTGGGTGGCATCGGTATGAAACCGCACTCCCGCCTCGCGACAGATCGAGCCGGCGCGCGCGATATCGGTGATGGCCCCGGTCTCGTTGTTCGCCCACATCAGACTGACGAGCGCGATCTCGTCTGCTCGATGCGAGAGGAGTTCCTCAAGTGCCCCAAGGTCCGGCGTCCCGGGACGCGCGACATCCTGTGCGAGCCACACGACCTCGCCGCCTCGATGCTCGATCCGCTGGGCGAGTTCGCGCACGGCGCTATGCTCGAAGCGCGTCGTCACGAGCACGCGTCGAACAGGCGTCGATCTCGAACAATGCTCGAGCGTGCCGCGGATCGCGAGATTCGCGCCCTCGGTGCCGCCCGACGTGAGGACGATCTCGCGATCCTGGCAACCGACGAGCCGCGCAACCGACTCGCGGGCGAGTTCGACCGCGCGCTTCGCCTCGCCGCCCGATCGATGCACGCTCGAGGGATTCGCCCAGCACTCGCGGAGGGCGCGCGCCACCGCCTCGACAACCTCGGGCGCCGGGCGCGTGGTCGCGTTGCTGTCGAGGTAGATGCGCTCGAGGCTCATCGGCGCGTCGACTTACGGTTGGACTGGGACCGTCGCGGGCGACGAAGCGGGTTCCGCCGCAGGCGTCGAGCCCGGTGCAGCGGCGTCCGCAGAGTCGTTGTGCTCGGCCTGCTTCGCGTCGAGGAGGCGCCGCTGCCGCGCGGCCATGCGCTGCAACTCGCGCAACTCGCGCTGCTGCCACGCCGCCGTCTGCGCAGGCGTCATCCCGGGCATCGGTGGCTGCGCGGCGTCGGCCGCGTGCAGCTGCCGCAGCGCGTCGTACTGGTTCGCATGGTGCTCGTCGAGCGACTCCTGCTGGTAGGTGTACGCGTCGTAGGGCGTCAGTGGCGCCGTCGGCGTCGAAGGCGTGGCCGACGGGTTCGGCAGCGCCGGCGGAGCGGGCTGCGCGGGGTTGAGCGGCTGCGCTGGTGCCGCGCGGCCCGCGGGTTGCGCGCGAGGAATCGGCGCCGCGCGTGCGATGGGTACCGCGCGCTGCACTGCCGGCGTGGGTGGATTCACGAGGAAGTTCGAGCCGAGGGGCGGGGGGCTTCCCGTGATCACGGGTGCGTACACGTTGAGCACGCCGTTGGTGACGCGACCGGAACCCATCTGTCCGCGGGTCATCACCCACGTGATCGGCGGGCCCTTGGTCGAACGTCCGCGCTCCGCGGCGAGGCTCCCGATCATGTCCTTTGCCTCGGCATCGCTCAGGCAGCGCGTCGCCTCGAGGAGGTTCGCGTTGCGCGGCTCGGGGATCCGGTGCGCCATCGCGCCATCGGCTTCGTGCGCCCATGAGCCCCACGTGCCGTGGACGTCCTTCGACTGAAGTTCCTGCTCGGCCACCGCGAAGTTGCTCGTCGTCATCACGCGATTCGGCGCGACGAAGATCCACGCCCACGCCGGCTGGGGACACGGGGTCGCCTGCGTCTCGGCGAGCGTCGCGACCTGCGGTGCCCATCCCACCGCCCCGTTGGCGGCGCGCCACGAGACGGGCGCCGCGGACCAGTCGTTGCCAGGCACCCAGAGCCAGCCACGGTCCTGGTCGAAGGTCCAGCTGCCGTAGTGCTCCGCCGCCCAGCCGAAGGGAAGGCCCGAGCGCCAGTACGGCGAGCCATCCTGCGTGACGATCCACTCGCCGACCGAGAAGGGCTGCCACCAAGGCTGCACGTCATGCGGCTGCCACACCCAGCCGAACTGCGGATGCGAGTACCAGCGGCCGTAGGCAAGCAGGGACTGCATCAGCTGCTGACAGGTGATGGTGCCGCGGCTGCCGCGCTCCTGCTGGTTGAACGGCTGCTGCTGACGTTCCTGCGGAACGGCAGGCGAGGCGGTCGGATCGACCCCGACGAGCGAACCGGTGGAGGCGAGGCCGAACGCGAGTGAGGCGACGAACATGGTCTGCATGGTTGCCACTATACCCCGTGAGAACACGGGAGTTCACGCGGACACACGCGGCTTCATGACGCTTCATGACGCTTCATGACGCTTCTCGAGGCTGCTCGAGGATCCGGTCGGCTCGGGGTTTCCTCCCGATCGTTGCGTCGACGGCGCGATCAGCGTCCGCGCCAGGCCCGGTAGCGCGCGATGAGCGACTGGGTCGATCCGTCGTGCGTCGGCTTGGGTGCGCTTCCGACCAGTTCGGGAATGATCCGCTTCGCCAGCACCTTGCCGAGCTCGACGCCCCACTGGTCGAAGCTGTTCACGCGCCAGATCGAGCCCTGGACGAACACCTTGTGCTCGTAGAGCGCGATGATGCGGCCGAGCATGCGCGGCGACAGCTTCTCGCAGAGGAGGGTGTTCGTCGGGCGGTTCCCCGGGAACGTTCGGTGGGGTACGAGCCAGTCGGGCGTTCCCTCGGCGCGGACCTCGGTCGGCGTCTTTCCGAACGCCAGCGCCTCGCCCTGCGCGAACATGTTCGCGAGGAGGATGTCGTGGTGGCTGGGCGCGCCGCCACCTTCGCCGCCGCCGATCTCGTGGAGAGGCTGCGCGAAGGCGATGAGATCGCACGGGACCGGCGACGTTCCCTGGTGGATCATCTGATAGAACGCGAGCTGTCCGTTCGTGCCGGGCTCGCCCCAGATCACGGGGCTGGTCTGCCAGCGGCAGGGCGTGCCGTCGAGCTGCACACGCTTGCCGTTCGACTCCATCTCGAGCTGCTGGAAGTACGCGCTCAGCCGGTGGAGATACTGGCAGTAGGGGAGCACCGCGACCGTCTCGCAGCCGAGGAAATCCCGGTTCCAG